>DASPQK010000022.1:0-17072 GCA_035624985.1 Syntrophobacteraceae bacterium
ACTCAGAGGTGCAAAATCGGGTCAAATAGTGCAATATGCCAGCGGATCAGCGCCCAAAATGAACGCTATCGCCACTTTCGACCCAAAAAATTTGCCAGTTTTGAATTGCGACACAGCCTCTTCCGCCGGGGTGACGAAAATCCTAATCCTGCCGTCAGTAAATTCAATAACTTACGCGCTTATTTGAGCGCTTATGGGGTTCATCCCCGCCCAATCTTGAATGCAACTCGGTATAAGGCGAATTAGCTACTTTCAGGTTGTGGAGCTTTCTTCCGCCGCCGGAGCAGGGCTTTGTGCCGCCTTACGCGATTTCCTGCTCTTTTTCCCGGCCTTTTCACCACCTTCTGTTATCAGTTCCAGCATGCACATGGGGGATGCATCGCCCCGTCTAAATCCCACTTTGACAATGCGCGTATAGCCGCCGTGCCGGTTTTGGTATCTCTGGGCGAGCTCATCGAAGAGTTTATAGACGACTTTTTTTTCGCGAACTATGGAAAGCGCCCGCCTGCGGGAATGCAGGTCGCCATGCTTGCCAAGGGTTATCATCCACTCGGCCCACCGGCGCATTTCCTTGGCCTTGGTCACCGTTGTGTAAATGCGTTCGTGATTGAGAAGGGAAGTGACCATGTTGCGGAACATGGCCAGCCGGTGGCTGGTGGTCCGGTTGAGTTTTCTGCCCGAGACTCCGTGGCGCATGGATTATTCCTGTTCCTTTCTTCTTTCGATATCATCGCGGGCGGGAAAATTATCGATCTTCATCCCCAGAGAGAGTCCCATTTCAGTGAGGATCTCCTTTATTTCATTGAGGGACTTGCGGCCGAAATTCTTTGTCTTGAGCATCTCCTGCTCGGTTCTTTGAACAAGCTCGCCTATGAAGCGGATATCGGCATTTTTGAGGCAGTTTGCAGAGCGAACCGAGAGTTCCAGTTCGTCAACGCTGCGGAAAAGGTTCTCATTCAAAGTGGGTTCGATCCGGACTTCTTCCTCCTGGGTCTCGGCTTCCTCTTCAAAATTGATAAAAATAGTAAGCTGGTCCTTAAGAATCTTGGCTGAGTAAGCCAGCGCATCCTCGGGCTTGACGCTTCCGTCCGACCAGATCTCCAGGGTCAGTTTGTCATAGTCGGTAATTTGGCCCACACGGGCCTGGGTCACCGTATAGCTGACTTTGCGCACAGGCGAAAAGACGGCGTCGATTGGTATCGTCCCTATGGGCTGGTTTTCTTCGGCATTTTTTTCAGCCGGAACGTATCCCTTTCCCTGCCTCAGGGTGAGCTCCATTTTAAGCCTGGCGTCTTTTGCAAGGGTGCAGATATGCAGATCGGGATTGAGCACCTCGACCATGGCCCCGGTCTGTATGTCGCCGGCTGTAACCCGGCCTTCGCCCTGCTTTTCGATCACAAGACGCCGGAGGTTTCCGTCCCCGCTCACTCTGAAGCGTACTTCCTTAAGATTGAGTATCACATCGGTGACGTCTTCGAGAACGCCCGGAATAGTGGAAAATTCATGCAGGACGCCGTCTATTTTAACGTTGGTTATGGCCGAACCCTGAAGAGATGAAAGCAACACTCGCCTCAACGCATTTCCCAAAGTGATTCCGAAACCCCTCTCCAAAGGCTCGCACTCGAACTTTCCATAGGTGTTCGGTTCTGCTGTCTCAATTTCCAAGCGCTTCGGTTTTATAAGTTCGCGCCAGTTCTTTTGCATTATCTTGTCCTCATCAAAGAGACATCACTACAGGTCCCCTCCACGCGGAAACTCAAACGGGGCCGCTTGGATGCACAAGATTTTTCTGTCCCCCGCAAAGGTGACACAGAATAGCTCCAAGGGCTCTTCAGCGTCCACAATCCTGTAACTTTGCCGCTCTTTCTTACTTCGAATAGAATTCAACCACCAGTTGTTCCTGGACGGGCAGATTCATCTCCTCTCTAGCAGGCAGCGCCTTGAAAGCGCCCTCGTACTTGGATGTATCGAGATCAAGCCATGCAGGAAGCCCTCTGCGCGGCAGAGCTCCCATGGATTCGTTTATCACCTGCAGGTTGCGGCTCCCCTGCGCCACGGCAATCGTATCGCCCGGCCTGAGCAGATATGAGGGTATGTTGACTTTTCTGCCATTTACCAGAAAATGACCATGCCTCACAAGCTGCCGTGCCTGGGAGCGGGAATTTGCAAAGCCGAGCCGGTAAATCGTATTGTCGAGCCTGCGTTCGAGCAAAACCAGGAAGTTTGTGCCGGTAACGCCTTTCTGGCGGTCGGCTTCTTTGAAATAGCTTTCGAACTGCTTTTCAACCAGTCCGTATATTCTTTTGATTTTCTGCTTTTCGCGAAGCTGTACCCCGTAGTCGGAGAGCTTGCCCCTGTTTTGGCCATGCTGCCCCGGAGGGTAGTTACGGCGCTCGATTGCGCATTTATCCGAAAAGCAGCGGTCGCCCTTAAGGTAGAGTTTCATCGTTTCGCGGCGGCAAAGCCTGCATTGGGATTCGGTGTAACGAGCCAAGATATTCCTCCTGGGCTTGGGAACCGTGACCGCAGGCCGCTATGCCCACTCAAACCTGCGGCGGCGGGCGGCGGGACCGCCTGCCACTATTCCCGCTCGAACCTGAGACGGCGAGCGGGCAGAGAGTCATCGTCCTATACCCGCCGCCTTTTCGGCGGTCTGCACCCGTTATGCGGAATCGGGGTAACGTCCTTAATGAAGGTAATGTTGAACCCCGCCGCCTGGAGCGCCCGCAGAGCGGCTTCGCGTCCGGAGCCGGGACCTTTGACAAATACTTCTATATTCTGAACTCCATGCTCCTGGGCCTTTTTAGAGGCTATCTCAGCGGCCACCTGCGCCGCGAACGGGGTGCTTTTTCTTGACCCTTTGAACCCCTGGCTTCCGGCGCTCGACCATGAGATGGCGTTTCCGCTGAGATCGGTGATCGTGATGATTGTGTTGTTGAAGGTTGAGCGGATATGGGCTACGCCGTTCAAAATATTCTTACGTTCTTTTTTCTTCGTTCTGGGTGCGGATTTTTCTTTTGCCATTTTTGTGTGCCTACGCTTTCTTGCGCTTGCCCATTACGGAGCGGCGCGGGCCTTTGCGAGTGCGGGCATTGGTGTGAGTGCGCTGGCCGCGAACCGGAAGCCCCTTGCGGTGCCTCAATCCACGATAGCAGCCAAGGTCCATGAGGCGTTTGATATTCATCGAGACTTCGGACCTGAGATCGCCCTCTACCTTCAGGTGGGAGTCTATAATCTGCCTGATCGCATTCACCTGGGCATCGCTCAGATCGTCGCTTTTGACATCCAGGCCGATCCTGGCCATCTCGAGGACCTTGCGTGCGGTGGGTCTTCCGATACCGTAAATATAGGTGAGAGCTACTTCTATACGCTTGTTCTTCGGTAAGTCGATGCCTGCAATACGAGCCAATGCATACTCCTTTTAGCCCTGGCGCTGTTTGTGCCTGGGGTTTTCGCAAATCACGCGCAAGTTGCCGTGACGGCGGATGATTTTGCATTTTCTGCAAATGCGCTTAACCGATGCTCGCACTTTCATTTCGGGACTTCCTTTCCACGGAGCGGCAAACCGGAGGTATCCTCAGGCCCGCGCGCAGGAAGAGGGGCGCGCGCAGTTTCATCTCACGACTTGGACCTGTAAGTGATGCGGCCCCGGTTCAGATCGTAGGGAGACAGTTCCACCGTCACCTTGTCACCGGGCAGGATGCGAATGAAATGCATGCGCATTTTCCCGGAGATGTGGGCGAGAATCCGATGGCCGTTTTGCAGTTCTACACGAAACATGGCGTTAGGGAGGGTCTCGACGACCGTTCCTTCGACTTCTATAGAATCCTCTTTAGCCATGTCCGTCAGGTCTCCCAAGTAAATTCCGAACTTTTCATTTTAAATCATTCAGGTTCCACTGTAAATCTCTTTTCACGCTGCGTCAGGATTTGGGGACCGTCACCGGTTATGGCTATGGTATGTTCGAAATGTGCCGACAGCTCCCTGTCACGCGTAACCGCCGTCCACCGATCTTCCAGTATCTCAACGTCAGGTCCTCCGGCATTTATCATCGGCTCCAGGGCCAGAACCATTCCAGGTTTGAGCCTGATACCCCTGCCGGGCGGCCCGTAGTTGGGAATCTGCGGGCTTTCGTGTAACTGCTGCCCGATCCCGTGACCCACAAATTCCCTCACCACCGAATAGCCCCGCTTTTCAACGTAGTCCTGTATTGCATGAGAGACATCCGAGAGGCGGTTTCCGGAAATCGCCTTTGAAATCCCCTCATAAAGACTCTGCTCAGTCACTTGGCACAACCGCGCCGCTTCCTCGTTGATTTTGCCAACCGGCGCCGTAAGGGCCCCATCCCCGTAGTAACCATCGTATAGAACGCCGAAGTCCAGGCTTACAATGTCCCCCTCTTTTAGACGGCGATGTTTGGAGGGCATTCCATGTACAACTTCTTCATTCACCGAGGTGCAAAGAGCAAATGGATACCCATGATAGCCCTTGAACGCCGGTTGCGCATGTTTCTTGGCTGCCAGTTCCTCGCTTATCGCATTGAGTTCCCAGGTCGTGATCCCAGGCTTGGTATACTCGACCAGGCGGTCCAGAACCTCGGCTACAATCAGACATGAAGTTTTGATCTTCTCAATTTCAGCTCGGGACCTGAGGATTATCAACCAAGCACCTTTTGGATGCGCTTCAGGATGTCGTCCATTTTGCCCACCCCATCTATACGGCGGAGCTTGCCCTGTTTCTCGTAGTAATCTATCAGGGGCTTCGTCTGCGCTTCGTAAGTCTCGAGCCTCGACATCACAGTGGCCTCGTTGTCGTCCGACCTCTGGTAGAGTTCGCCGCCACATTTGTCACAGAGGCCCTCTTTTTTGGGAGGATCGAACATCACATGGAATCCAGCCCCGCAGCTGCGACAAGTCCGCCGTCCTGTAAGGCGTCCGAGAAGCTCGGAGTTTGGGACCTCGACGCTTACCACGTGATCGATCTTCTGAACCTTCTTGCCGAGGATATTATCCAGTTCCTGCGCCTGCGCAACAGTGCGAGGAAATCCATCCAGCATGTAGCCGCCCTTGGCGTCGGGTTTTTCAATGCGTTCCTCAACAAGCCCGATCACCACGCTGTCGGGAACCAGGCCGCCGGCATCCATGAATTTTTTCGCTTCGATCCCCAGGGGAGTTCCTGCTTTGAGGGCCTCGCGGAGCATATCTCCGGTTGAGATCTGCGGAATACGATACATTTCAACAAGACGTTTGGCCTGAGTACCTTTGCCGGCGCCCGGCGGTCCGAGCAAAATAATGTTCATCATCTTCTCCTTTCTGCCTTTTTTACCGTCGGCCCTTTATGCGACCGCTTTTGAGAAAACCCTCGTAATGCCGCGACAGCATATGGGCCTCGATCTGGGCCAGGGTGTCCATGGCAACGCCGATTACGATCAACAGAGCGGTCCCGCCGAAGTAGAAGGGAACGCCGAACCTTTGGATAAGAACGGTGGGGAGAACGCAGACAGCTGAAACATAGAGTGCTCCACCCATAGTAATGCGGCTCAAAACCTTGTCGAGATACTCAGCGGTGGGCCTTCCGGGGCGTATGCCGGGGATGAAGCCGCCGTATTTTTTCATGTTGTCCGCCACATCCAGAGGGTTGAAGACGATAGCCGTATAAAAGAAGCAGAAAAAGATGATCAAGCCGACATAAAGTATGACATAAACCCAATGGCCCGGACTAAGGGCGTGGGAAACCGACTGAACCCAGGAAATTTTTATGAAATTAGCCACCGTAGCCGGAAACATCATCAAAGACGAAGCAAAAATGGGTGGAATGACCCCCGATGCATTTATTTTTAAGGGTATATGAGTATTTTGCCCGCCGTAAACACGTCTTCCGACCACCCGCTTGGCATATTGGACCGGGATCCGCCTCTGACCCCGCTCCATGAAGATGATGAAAGCCACAACCGCCAGCATCATCGCCGCCAGCCCGGTCAGGATGAAGATGCTCATTTCACCGGCCTGAACGAGCCTGGTTGTGCTGATAAGGGCGTTGGGAATGCCGGCTACGATGCCGGCAAAGATGATGAGAGATATGCCGTTTCCGATGCCGCGTTCGGTTATCTGCTCGCCGAGCCACATGATGAATGCGGTGCCGGCTGTAAGGGTCAGCACTGTTATGATGCGAAAGCCCCACCCGGACATAAGGACAAGGGGTACATCACCGGGAGCGTGCTGGCTTTCGAGCCCGACGGCAATTCCGAAACCCTGAATGGTGCTCAGGATCACGGTCCCGTAGCGCGTGTACTGAGTAATCTTTTTACGCCCGGCCTCTCCTTCCTTACTGAGCTTTTCCAGCGTGGGGATGACGACCGTAAGGAGCTGGAGGATGATCGACGCGCTTATGTAGGGCATAATTCCGAGTGCAAAGACTGAAAAGTGGCTCAAAGCGCCCCCGGAAAACATATCGAAGAGGCCCAGGAGTGTACCCTTGGCTGCGTTGAAGTAGGCCTCCAGGGCATGGGTATTGATATAAGGGGTCGGAATATGGACGCCGACGCGGTAGACCGCCAGAAGCGCCAAAGACGCCAGGATACGGCGTTTGAGCTCGGGTATTCTCCCTATGTTCGCAAAGCCTCCAAGCACTTGTTATTTTCCTCCTACGAATTCAACCTTGCCGCCGGCCGCCTCGATTTTCGCAATAGCCGAAGCGCTTGCCTTATGCACGCGGACAGTAAGGGGCTGAGCAATTTCGCCTCCGGCCAGCAGCTTGACTCCATAGCGGACTTTCCTGAGCAGCCCGGCCCCGATCAAATCGAGCGGTCCTACTTCAGCCCCGGCAGGGAATTTGTTCAAATCCCCAAGGTTGATGACTGAAAATTGCTTCTTGAATATATTGGTGAAACCGCGTTTGGGAACTCTTCGCTGAAGCGGCATCTGGCCGCCTTCGAACCATGGAGGCGTTCCTCCGCCGGAGCGGGATTTTTGTCCCTTTGTGCCCCGCCCGGCGGTCATTCCCTGGCCGGAACCCGAGCCCCGCCCGAGGCGCTTTGTATTCTTCTTTGCTCCGGGAGGCGGAGCCAGTTGTCCGAGTTTCATCTTAAAATCCCCCTGCCCCCCTCTATTAAAGGGGGGAGATTATCTTTCTTCGATCTTAACCAGGTGGATCACCTTCCTGAGAGCACCCAGCACCTGGGGAGAACTGTAGAGGTTGACGGGCCTGTGCATCCGCGTAAGCCCAAGCGCCTTTAAGACCCTGCGGTGCTTTTCGGGACGCCCTATCGGGCTACGAACCAGTCTGACCTGAATGGGCTTTACCATATCTTGTCTACACCTCTTCCAGAATATTTTTCCCTCTTATTTTGGAAACCTGATGGATGCTGCGCAGCTTCTTCAAACCCTCGACCGTCGCTTTGACGACGTTATGGGGATTTCTCGATCCGACGCACTTTGTCAGGATATCATGGATGCCTGCCGCTTCCATGATGGCCCGCACCGCCCCTCCCGCTATGACTCCGGTGCCGGGGGAGGCCGGTTTCAGGATAACCGAAGAGGCCCCGAACTGGCCGAGCACCTCATGCGGGATCGTAGTCTCCTTCAGGGGCACGTCGATCATATTTCGTTTTGCAGATTCCATTCCTTTTCTTATCGCTTCCGGAACTTCGTTCGCCTTGCCAAGGCTGTAACCCACCTTGCCGCTGCCGTCGCCAACCACCACAATGGCGCTGAAAGAGAAACGGCGGCCGCCCTTAACCACTTTGGCCACCCGGCTAATATGGACTACTTTGTCAATCATTTGGAGCTGGCTGGATTCAACCGGAATCAATTTGACCGCCTCCGATCCTCAAATGGAGTTAAAAATCGAGACCCTTCTGCCTGGCTGCGTCCGCAAGGGCTTGAATACGTCCGTGATAGATAAAGCCGTTTCTATCGAATACGACCTTGCCAATACCTTTGTCGATGGCTTTGCGGGCAACCAGTTCCCCAACGCGTTTAGCGGCGCTGATTTTCCCCTTGACCGACTCCATTTCCTTGTATTCCGGGGAAAGCGTGGAGGCGGACACCAGGGTAGCTCCTGTCTTGTCGTTGATTATCTGAGCATATATGTGCTTATCGCTGCGGAAGACCGTAAGCCTCGGACGTGCTTCAGCCCCTTTGACTTTTCTTCTGATGCGTTTTTTGCGTTTCAACCGGGCAACGTAGCGTGGATTTGTGTTGGCTGATGACATTTGATCCTCCGAGTCCCAGTGAGGGGCACTCACGCGAAGCGCGGGACTACTTTTTGGAACCGGTCTTGCCGACCTTGCGGCGAACGTGCTCGCCGGAATACCGAATACCTTTGCCTTTATATGGTTCCACGGGTCTGAGGGCGCGAATCCGGGCGGCGGTTTCACCCAGGGCTTCAATGTCTATCCCTTCCAGGCGGACAACGTTAGCCCTGTCCACGCCAGCTTTTATCCCCTCGGGCAGCGTGAATTGAACGGGGTGCGAGTATCCCAGGCTCAGGTTCAGATTGTTTCCCTGCACTTCGGCCCTGTAGCCGGTTCCCTGGATTTCGAGTCCCTTAGTGAAGCCTTCGCTCACGCCCTTGACCATGTTATGGGCCAGCGCGCGGACCAATCCGTGCGTGGAACGGGCCTCCTTGGAATTGTCCCCGCGTTTGAACTCGATCTCTTCTTTGCCTACAAGGACTTCGATTCCTGCCGGCACAGCCCTCTGGAGCGTCCCTTTTGGGCCTTTGACGGTGAGCACAGAGTCCGTGAAAGTGACTTCGACCCCTTTGGGCAAGGGTATGGGCAACTTCCCCACCCGCGACATGCTGTTACTCCTTCGAAAAGCAGCGACCAATGAACACCGGTCGCCATCCATTATCTACCATCTACCATACGGCACACAGCACTTCGCCGCCTATGCCTTCCTTTCGAGCCTGTTTGTCCGTCATCACGCCCCTGGAAGTGGACAGGATGGAAATCCCCATTCCACTCATTATCCTGGGTATGTATTCGTGACCGACATAAATGCGACGGCCGGACCTGCTGATTCGCCTGGCCCCGACCAGAGCGCCTTGCCGGCCTTCACCGTACTTGATATGAACGCGGAGCATCCCCTGTTTGTCGTCCCTGATGAATTTATAGTTCTTGATATATCCTTCTTCCTTCAAGATTCGACACAGGTTCGCCTTCATGCGGGAAGCCGGAATATCCACCTTGTCAAACCGCGCTTTCTGCGCATTGCGAATACGATTGAGTAAATCGCCTATGGGATCCGATACCATCATTTTTCGATCTCTCCTGATTGGAAGAGTTTGCGGCGGGCTGACGCCGGCCCGTGCCGCCCGGTTACCAGCTTGCCTTAACCACGCCGGGGAGTTCGCCCTTGAGCGCCATATTGCGGAAGCATATACGGCATATTCCGAACTTACGGATGTAAGCCCGAGGCCGCCCGCACACCGGACACCTGTTGTATGTCCGCGCTTTGAACCTGGGGGTTGCTTTTGCTTTTGCTATCAGAGACTTTTTAGCCAAAGGCGGCCTCCTTCTCAGCGCTTGAACGGCATGCCCATGAGGGCGAGAAGCGTCCTCGCCTCATCGTCCGTCCCGGCAGTCGTAACTATGGTGATATTCATCCCCTTGATCTTATCGATCTTGTCGTAGTCTATTTCGGGAAAAATGATATGTTCCTTTATTCCAAGAGTGTAGTTGCCTCTACCGTCCAGGGCTTTCGAAGAGACGCCGCGAAAGTCGCGAACGCGGGGCAGGGCAACGTTTACGAGCTTATCGAAGAACTCATACATCCGATTGCCTCTCAGAGTCACCATGCACCCGATGGGCATGCCCTTTCTGAGCTTGAAGGCGGCGATACTGCGGCGCGCTCTGGTGATGACAGGCTTTTGCCCGCTGATTTGGGCAAGTTCCGCCGAGGCGGAGTCCAGGACCTTTATGTTCTGAATAGCTTCCCCAAGCCCCATATTGATTATTATTTTAGAAACCTTGGGAATTTGCATGAAGCTTTTGTAACCGTACTGCTCCCGGAGCTGGGGAACAATTTCCCGGTAAAACCTGTCGCGAAGCACTGCCATTTTACCTCTTGCCTCCTACCGCCCGTGCTGCGGGCGCGATAAGGCCGCCGCCCTTCGCCCGGCCACCCTGCATCCAGTGGAGGTCCCTAGTCGATGACCTCCCGGCACTTCTTGCAATAGCGGACTTTGCGCTCGTCATCGAGCACCCGATAGCCCACCCTGGTCGGGTCCGTACACTTCGAACAAATCAACATGAGGTTGGAAATCCGAATCGGGGCTTCCTTTTCCAGGATGCCTCCCTGCCTGGTCTGCTGACTGGGTTTCATATGGCGCTTGACCACGTTGATTTTTTCCACGATTGCCCGCTCTTTTTTGGGAATTACCCGCAGGACCTTGCCGTTCTTTCCCTTGTCCTTACCGGCGATCACCTTCACCGTATCGTTTTTCTTTATATGACAAGTCTGATGTTTCATTACAGGAGACCTTTCCGCTAAAGAACTTCCGGAGCGAGCGATATGATCTTCATGAACTGCTTGGCCCGCAGTTCCCTGGCCACCGGACCGAAAATGCGGGTGCCGATCGGTTCTTTGGCCTGGTTGATCAGCACTGCCGAGTTATCGTCGAACTTGATATAGGAACCATCCGGGCGGCGCACTTCCTTTTTTGTGCGAACGACAACGGCCTTCAGTATGTCGCCCTTTTTGACTTTCGCGTTGGGGATAGCCTCCTGGACGGACACTACGATTATGTCGCCCACCGAAGCGTATCGCCTGCGGGTGCCTCCGAGCACCTTGATGCAGTAAAGCCGCTTAGCCCCGGAATTGTCAGCGGCGTTCAATTGAGTTTCCGCCTGGATCATTTTTTACTCCAATCGCGGGCAAGGCCCATTTCCCCGGACTCAGAAGGCCGCCTTCTCAAGGACCTTGACAACCAGCCAGCGCTTTTGCTTGCTGATCGGCCTGCTTTCCTCGATAAGCACCTGGTCTCCAACGGCGCATGCATTCTGCGGATCGTGGGCCTTGAAGGTGTTTCTGCGGCGAACGAACTTACGGTATTTAGCGTCCTGGATCAACCGTTCGACCATTACCACCACGGTTTTTTCCATCTTGTTGCTCATGACCGTGCCGACTCGAGTTTTCCTGCCGGATCTTTCTTTTTCTTCCATAATGCTGCCCCTATGCTCCGGCTTTTCTGTCCATCTCGGACAAAAGCGTGAGAATGCGCGCCACGTCCTTCCTGTTCTTAGTGAGCTGGGCGGTATTGTCCAGTTGCCCGGTCGCGTGCTGGAACTTTAAATTGAACTGGGCTTCCCGAATCTCGTCGAGCTTTTGAATCAACTCATCTTTGGTCATTTCCCGCAAAGCGCTCGGTTTCATAGCATATCCTGCCTCGAGACGAAGCGTGTGGGCACCGGGAGCTTACGGGAGGCGAGATTAAGGGCCTCTCGAGCAACGGTTTCACTTACGCCCTTCAATTCATATAGAATTCGGCCCGGCCTGACGACAGCCATCCAGCCCTCAGGGGATCCCTTGCCTTTTCCCATTCGAGTTTCGGCAGGCTTTTTGGTGAAGGGTTTGTCGGGAAAGATTCGAATCCAAACTTTACCTCCACGCCTCACGTGGCGTGTGATGGCGACGCGGGCTGCCTCGATCTGCCTGGCCGTCACATAGCCCGGCCCAAGGGCCTTGATCCCGAAATCGCCAAAGCTGACCACATTTCCCCGGTAGGCAGCCCCCCTCATGCGGCTCTTTTGAACTTTTCTGAATTTGACTCTTTTTGGAGCTAACATTTCATAATCTCCGTTACGGCAGCACCTCGCCCTTGAATATCCAGACCTTCACGCCGATGATGCCGTACGTGGTCCTGGCAAGGGCCGTCCCGTAATCTATGTCGGCCCGAAGAGTATGAAGGGGGACCCTTCCCTCGCGGTACCATTCCCGCCTGGCCATTTCGGCGCCGCCCAACCGTCCTGCCGAGGCTACCCTTACACCCTTGGCCCCAAACTTGAGAGCCGAGCTGACGGCTCGCTTCATTGCGCGGCGGAATGCCACGCGCCTTACCAGCTGAAGGGCTATGTTTTCGGCAACCAGAGTGGCGTCGAGTTCGGGGCGACGCACCTCCTGAATGTCTATCAGCACTTCCCGCTTGAACCTGCGCTCCAGATCGCGCCTGAGCACCTCGATTTCAGCGCCCTTCTTGCCGATAACTATACCAGGCCGCGCGGTGTGTATCCTGATCTTTACCTTGTTGGCGGCGCGCTCGATTTCCACCTTGGCGATTCCTGCGTGGAACAGCCGCTCCTTTATGTAATCACGGATCTGACGGTCTTCGAACACAAGCCTGCAATAGCCTTTGGTTGCAAACCATTTCGAATCCCAAGTCTTGAGGATGCCGAGCCGGAACCCTGTAGGATGAACTTTTTGTCCCAAACCTCACCTCCTTTATGAGGAATTGCGGAATTGAGGAATTAAGGGATTGAGTGATTTTGCCTTTAATTGCTAAATTCCAAAATCCCTAAATTTACAAACTTATTTCTTCTCATCCAAAACGACCGTTATGTGACTCGAGGGCTTGATTATCCTGGTCGCCCTGCCCATTGCCCTGGGACGAAATCTCTTGAGCCTCGGTCCCTGGTCGATCTTTATTATTTTAATGTAAAGGCGTTCCAGGTCACCCGCCTTGGTGTTTTCCGCGTTTGCCATCGCCGAGCGGAGCACCTTGGTTATAAGCCGGCCGCTTTTCTTGGGCGTGAATCTGAGCAGAGTCAGCGCCTCATCGACTTTTTTCCCCCGCACCATATCGGCGACCAGGCGAGTCTTTTGCGGCGAAACACGCAGGTATTTGCCAACGGCTCGCACTTCCATTATTTTTTCCCTTTTACTTTGCTCTTCTTATCTCCCGCATGACCATAGAAGGTCCTCGTCGGAGAAAACTCGCCCAGCTTGTGCCCAACCATGTTCTCGCTGACAAAAACCGGAATGAACTTCTTGCCGTTGTGAACGGCAAGGGTTATTCCAACAAATTCGGGCAAGATTGTGGACCTGCGCGACCAGGTCTTGATAACTTTGCGGTCGCCCGTATCTTTGGCTTTGGTGATCTTTTCGATCAGATGGCCGTCAACGAACGGCCCTTTTTTTAAAGACCGAGGCACTTTATCCTCCTCTCAGGACCAACAACCAATCCCGCCAAGAGCGGCATTAAAAACCAAAAACGAAAAAACCAAAAACTAAAAACTCAAAGCTCTCTCACTTGCGGCGATGAATTATGAACTTATCGCTCCCTTTGGCCGAACGAGTACGATATCCCTTCGTGGGAAGACCCCACGGTGTACATGGATGACGCCCCCCCGAGCTTCTTCCTTCGCCTCCGCCCATGGGGTGGTCCACAGGATTCATGGCTACGCCGCGCACGTGAGGTCTTTTACCCGTCCAGCGCGCCCGCCCCGCTTTTCCAATCGAGATGTTCTCGTGATCGATATTGCCAACCTGGCCTACGGTGGCCTTGCACTCGACTGAGATCATGCGCATCTCGCCGGAAGGCATGCGCAGGGTGGCGTGGCTTCCTTCACGGGCAATGAGCTGAGCGCTCGATCCTGCCGAACGGGCCAACTGCCCGCCCTTGCCGGGCCGCATCTCTATATTGTGCACCACGGTGCCCATGGGCAGGTTTGCGAGTTTGAGGCAATTGCCGGGTTTTATGTCGGATTCCGGGCCGGTCATGACCTTGTCTCCGGCCTTGAGTCCGACAGGGGCAAGGATGTAGCGCTTTTCCCCATCGGCATAATGCAGCAGGGCGATGTGCGCGGAGCGGTTGGGATCGTATTCGACGGTTGCCACCTTGGCCGGAATGCCTTCTTTATCGCGCTTGAAGTCGATCACGCGGTAACGCCGTTTGTGGCCGCCTCCTCGCTGCCAGGCCGTAACACGGCCGGCATTGTTGCGCCCGCCGGATTTGTGCAAAGGCTTGATCAAGCCTTTTTGCGGCCTGTCGGTCGTTATTTCGTCGAAGGTGGCGTATGTTTGAAACCGGCGGCCGGCTGATGTCGGCTTTACTTTCCTGATTCCCATTCTAACTCCTCGTAGGGGGGAGCGGGAAGCGGGGAGCGAGGAGCGGGAGAACACTTTTTTCCAACTTCCCGCTTCTCGTTTACCGCTCCATTGTCTGCCTAAACGCCCTCAAAAAACTCGACCCGCTGGCCGGCTTTAATGGTTACGACGGCCTTTTTCCAGTCAGGCGACTTCGTAAAATGCCGGCCAACACGTTTTAGCTTTCCCTTCATGTTCAAGGTGGCCACATCGAGCACGTTGACCTTGAAAATTTTTTCAACGGCTTGCTTGATTTCGATCTTGTTGGCCCTGCGATCCACTTCGAAGGAAAGCTTGTTTCTCTGGTCCTTTTCGGTGGTGCTTTTCTCGGTTATCAGGGGGCGTTTGAGTATGCTGTATGTCCCGGGGTTCATGCCAGCGCCTCCTCGATCCTGCTAACGCAATCCCTGCTCAGAATCACCGTATGATGGTTAAGCAGATCGTAGACGTTTAGTCCCTCCGAGCGCAGGATCTTAACGTTGGGAATATTGCGAGCGGATTTCTCTATGATTTCGTCAGGCTCGGGCAGCACTACGAGAGTCTTGCCGAGTTCGAACCGATCCAGCAGGTCAACGAAATCTTTGGTCCGAATCCTTTCCAGCTTGAACGGATCGATAACCTTGAAGCCCTCATCGAGCACCTTCTGGCTGAGGGCCATCTTAAGCGCCAACCGTTTGACTTTCTTTGGTATTCGCATTTCATAGTCCCTGGGCTGGGGGCCGTGAATCGTGCCGCCCCCACGCCAAATGGGGGAACGGCCGGTCCCCGCTCGAGCGCGCCCGGAGCCCTTTTGCCGCCAAGGCTTTTTGCCTCCCCCCGAGACTTCGCTGCGGCCTTTGGTTTTCGCGGTCCCGGCCCGGCGTTTGGCCAGTTGATATACCACGACCTCATGGAGCACATGGGTCTTCACAGGCACGCCGAATATAGCGTCACTGAGTTCGAGTTGGCCTGTCACTTCGCTATCCAGGTTATAGACATCCACAATCGGCATGGCATCCCCTACTTGTTGCGGTTTGTCCTGCGAATGATCAAAATCCCATTCTTTGCGCCCGGAACAGCGCCGTGGATCAGCAGCAGGTTGTCTTCCGGACGAACGTCGACAACCCTGAGGTTCAAAACGGTAGTGCGTTTGTCGCCTTTTTGTCCGGGCATTTTTTTCCCCTTGATGACCCTGCCGGGGTAGGTCGCCATACCGGTTGAACCCGGCTCACGGATGTTTTTGGAGCCGTGCGCGCTGGGCCCGCGACTGAACCTCCAACGTTTGATGGTGCCCGCAAATCCCTTACCCTTGCTTTTCCCTATTATATCCACGCGATCGCCGATTTCGAACATCGCGGCCAGCACCAGGTCCCCGGGATTGGCTTGCGAACCGCTCTCGGCAGGGATCTCCCGCAGGACTTCGAAATAGCCTTTTCCCACCTTGTCCAGATGCCCTTTCAACGGACGGCTTACGCTCTTTGGCTTCCTGGTTCCAAAACCTATCTGCAAAGCGGAGTAGCCGTCCTTTTCAGGCGTCTTTACCTGGGTTACCGTACAAGGGCCGGCCTGCACGAGGGTTACCGGATAGACCAATCCGTCGTCGGCGAAGACCTGTGTCATGTCAAGTTTGCGTCCTATGATTGCCGTAGCCATGAGTTACTCTTCCCTTGGCAGCCCGGCTCTTAGCGGGACTGCTCCTGCAATCCATGCAATTTCCATCGCGTGCAGGGCCGCTGCTGATGGTCCTAGAGCTTGATTTCGACATCGACTCCGGCTGAAAGGTCCAGTTTCATAAGAGAATCCACCGTCTGCTGGGTTGGGTCCAAAATGTCGATCAACCGTTTGTGGACACGAATCTCGAACTGCTCTCGCGACTTCTTGTCAACATGGGGAGATCGCAAAACAGTGTACCTGTTGATCTTCGTCGGAAGCGGTATCGGTCCGGCCACTCGAGCACCGGTCTTTTTCGCCGTCATCACTATCTCGTTTGTGGACTGATCGAGCAGCTTGTGATCGTAGGCCTTCAGCCGGATGCGAATTCTCTGATTGGTTACCATTTGCCTTCCTATCAAATAGACAACCGGAGCCATGCCCCGGTTGTCCCGTTGCGAAAATAAAGACTATTGAAGTATCTCGGTAAGGACTCCCGCGCCCACGGTGCGGCCTCCTTCACGAATAGCGAATCGCAGCTCTTTTTCGAGCGCCACCGGGGTAATAAGCTGCACTTCGCAACTGATATTGTCGCCGGGCATGACCATCTCGACCCCCTCGGGCAGGGTCATCACGCCGGTTACGTCAGTAGTTCTGAAGTAAAACTGCGGACGATAGCCGGGGAAAAATGGCGTATGCCGCCCGCCTTCCTCTTTTTTGAGTACGTAGACTTCCGCCTTGAAGCGGGTGTGAGGCGTAATAGAAGAGGGTTTTGCAACGACCTGGCCGCGCTCCACCTCTTCGCGCTTGGTCCCGCGCAAAAGCACTCCTATGTTGTCACCCGCCTGACCCGAATCCAGGGTCTTGCGGAACATTTCAACACCCGTGCAGACAGTCTTAAAGGTAGGTCGGAATCCGACGATTTCAACATCGTCGCTAACTTTGACCACACCGCGTTCAACCCTTCCCGTGACCACCGTTCCGCGCCCCGATATGGAGAAAACATCTTCGATGGGCATCAGGAAAGCTTTGTCGATATCGCGCACAGGGTCCGGAATATAGTTGTCGATTGCTTCCATCAGATCGAAGACGCACTTCGCATCAGCCCCGTCCGCATCCTCGGTTTCTAGCGCCTTCAATGCCGAACCCTTGATGATCGGTATGTCGTCTCCGGGAAACTTGTACTTGGTCAGAAGCTCCCGGAGTTCCAGCTCTACAAGCTCGATCAGTTCGGGATCGTCCACCATGTCCACCTTGTTTAGAAAAACCACCACGTAGGGCACGCCGACCTGGCGCGCAAGAAGAATGTGTTCGCGGGTCTGAGGCATGGGGCCGTCATCGGCTGCAACCACCAGG
>DASPQK010000023.1:0-5957 GCA_035624985.1 Syntrophobacteraceae bacterium
TTGTACAGGTACATCTTCGTTTTGGGGCAGGAAGCCGTCCGCATGGTGCGTGCGAGGGCCCTGCGTTCGTTCGGCAACAAGGGGCTGGGCATGGGCGTTTACACGGGTATGGTTGGGCATTTGCTTTTGAGAACCATGGACAGAGCGCAAAGGATACATCTCGCAATGCTGTGCAGAGGATTTGACGGAGAAATTCCTTATGGTCCGTCATCGGGAATACGTCTGTCGGACCTGCTCTATTTCATCGGCTGGAGCAGTCTCTTTACGCTTCTTCGCTTATACAACCTCCCCGCATGGCTCGGAAAAGAACTGGGAAGGCTGATATGAGCCATCATCTGATAGAGGTGAAAGAACTCAAGTTCTCTTATCCCGATGGGACACCGGCCCTGAACGGCGTGAGTTTTCGCATAACCCACGGCGAGTCCGTAGCTCTGGTCGGAGCCAACGGCGCGGGTAAATCTACGCTTCTTTTGCATCTGAACGGATATCTTACCCCGCAGGCCGGATCGGTTCGTATCGGAGATATCCCGATAACCAAAAATACGCTCAAGCACGTCCGGCAAGTGGTGGGGATGGTTTTTCAGGACCCGGACGACCAGCTTTTCTTGCCCAGGGTCTATGATGACGTTGCGTTCGGCCCGACGAACCTGGGCCTCCCCCCTGATGAAGTCAAACAAAGGACACTGAACGCCCTGGCGCTCGTGGGGGCTGCACATTTAAGAGAAAGACCCCCATACAAGCTCTCCGGGGGTGAAAAAAGGGCTGTCTCCATCGCCACCGTTCTTTCGATGTCCCCGAGCATCCTGGTTATGGACGAACCCACATCTAACCTTGACCCCAGGGCCAGGAGGCAACTGATACGCCTGCTCTCGGAGTTCGATCACACCAAGATCATAGCCACTCATGACATGGATATGGTTCTCGACCTCTGCTCCAGAGCTATCGTCCTCAGGGACGGCGAAGTTGCAGCCGACGGCGCCGCGCGCGATATCCTCGGCGACCGCCAACTGCTGGATTCAAGCGGACTGGAAAAGCCGCTCCGCTTGCAGGGTTGCCCGATATGCGGGAATTTATGAATTTCTCAAAATGAACCGAATCGGGAGCAGGGCTTTACAGGCAAGAGGTTTTCCTCCTATTTTGGCAGGAGTAAAAGTCGAATCCTTGACTGCCTTTACCGCTTCCTCGTCAAAGCCGAAGCCCGCTTTGTTGAGCACTTCGACTTCAACGGGCCGGCCGCGCTCGTCTATGGTCACACGCAATAGGACGGTTCCCTCCTTTTCCAGTCTCCTCGCCAGGGCAGGGTAAGCCGGCAACACCTTGTGCAGGAAACTGGGGCCGTTGGGAGAGCCGAAGGTAATTTCAGATGCGCCCCGGGGGCCATTCGCGCTGCCCGTGCCCCCTTGACCGGAGTAGTCGCCGCTGCCTGTTCCAGCCTCTGCAGTACTGCCTGTGCCGGTCACAACCGGCTGCGGCGAACTTTCAGATTGGTTCGGGTGGGATTCGCTTTGCGGTGTCCGCTGTGCTGTGTTGATCTCCTTGTATTGTTTGGGCCGGGGCGTCACTTTCGCAATTTCCCGGGGCCTTGGCTCCGGTACTTCCTTTTGTACCGGAGGAGGCGCCAAAACAGCCGGTTGCTCGTCTTTTCCGGCTTCCTGGATTCCCTGCCGGAGTTCTGAGCCTCCTGGCATCGAGACGAGGCGCACTTGAATGCTTTTGGGGACAGGGGCAGGATGTATAGGGGAAAGCCAAAGGAGGCATACCAGGCTTGCATGCATGAGGATCACCGCTGCAAGGCTGGACCACGTCTTTCTCTCCAGGAGGACGGGAACTTGCGAGAGCCGGAAGCCTAATATTTCAAAGTCCGGCGGATCGTCCAGAAATGAAAAATCCAATTGGGCATCTGGCACTGTCGATTTGACCGGGGTTGCAGCCAGGCTGGACCAGGCTGTCCCCTCAGGGAATGGATGAGTCTGCATGGACCAGGACCCTAACATTTCAAGCTCAGGGGGACCATCCGGAAATGAGATAATATCTATCTCACGGTCAGCAATATCTTCGGCTATCGAGTTGATTGCGGTCTCCTTTTGGCGCTGTCCGGGGCAGAAGGTTTAACGCATGCCTCGTCCGAAGTCTTAACACTCTAGTCCCTGCCCTTCGGTTTCCACTCTCTCGCCAGGCGTTGCGCATCGGCGATTTGGGACGGCGTCATCTTGGCGGCAATGATTTCTCTGTCCCTCCTGGCGGATGAATCGCCTGATGCAGCCGCCAGATCGAACCACATGTGAGCCTGCACAAAATCCCGCTGGACGCCCTGGCCTTCGGCATACATCACTCCCAGATTAAATTGTGCGTCGGCAAGCCCCTGCTCCGCCGCCTTGCGGTACCATTTCACAGCCTCAGCATTGTCCTGCTGCACGCCCTGGCCCCTGCGATACATCACTCCGAGATTATACTGTGCTTTGGCATACCCCTGCTCGACAGCCTTCCAAAACCATTTCACGGCTTCGCCATAGTCCTGCGGCACACCCTGGCCGTCGTGACGCATCACTCCCAAATACCATTGCGCTTCGGCATTTCCGTGTTCGGCTAAAGGTTTAAGCTCGGAGTAAGCCCTGGCATACTCACCCTTGGTATAAGCCGCAGCGCCTTCAGGAAGGCCGGCGCAGGCGATGGAAACGATGGACAAAGAGAGAAAGACCACTGCAAATGACACTAACTTTCTACACATGCTTGGCTCCGTACGCCCCGCATTATCTATAGCAAGCGTCAAAAGAAAGTTGACACGATCTTACGGCCCGTGGGATGTTTTTCTCTGTTTTCCAACATCCGACCCCCGATTAGATACGCTTCGGGGGCCGGCTTTCCGTCGTCCATTATAGCCTCAGAACCTATAGGTCAGCGCAACTCGAAAAGTCTGCGGCTCAGCCGCGTGGAACGTGTTGCCCGTTATATCTTCGCCGTTCGGCGTCAGCCGAAAAGTGTAATTGTAGGTTATGTCGTCGGCTTTAGCATTGAGAAGATTGAAAATGTCTCCCTCGATCGACCAGTGTTCGTTGAACTTATAGCTGAGGTTGAAATAGAGCAGGCTGGTGGTGGGAGAAAGCACAGTGCCGTCCTGGGTCAGGTAGCGGGGTCCAAAATATCTCCACCGCAGGCCGGCGGACCAGCCGTGTATATCGTGCACCCATATGCCTGTCGAGATGACCATCCTGGCTGCTTCGGGGACGTACGAACCCGATCCCCCCACCGGATTCTTCGACGGCACGCCAATAAAATGCGCGGATGAGTCGGCAAAATCTGCATCGATCGTGAGCCATTTGGTGGGCGTCCAATAGTTTGCAAATTCCACCCCCCTGCGGAGATCGGGGTAAGGGCTGGGTTCATCCGTACCTGTATCGCCGTTGAAAATCAGTTCGGATTGAAGCCTGAGCGCCCAGAAAGTCAGTGTGCTTTGCAGGTTGGGGATTATGAGAGTGCGCACCCCGACTTCCGCCCCCTCCGTTTGCGCTACCGGCAACGCTTTTTGCACCGCCTCGCCAAATACCGAAGTTGTCATGCCGGTTAACGGGTCTCTGGCAGTAGTGTCGCCCCGAGCATCGTCGGTGTGGAAGCCCAGACCCCCGTTCAGGTAGAACTCGGTCTTGTACCACGGCCCGAAAATCAAAGAGAGCTTGGGCTGAGGTTGGATCCTGAACAGGTCTTCGGTGTCCTGGGGGTTGGGGCCTTTGGTGGCATATGTGTAAAGATTCTTGTTGTCGAAGTTGATGAAATCTCCACGAAAACCTGCAACTGTCCGAAACCATGGCAGCCATTGAATCTTGTTTTCAAAATAGGGCCCCAGGTCCGTTTCATAGACATCGTCGTCGCGGACTGTGAGAAAGACCATGCGGTCGTAGGTTCGACACAGGCTATCGTGGATCACGTCGTTCCGAAGGTCGAACCCCAGGGTGTTTTCCATTGAGAGGCCCCACAATTCCCCAAGCCACGTCTTGCTTCCCCTCACCCCCTGCACCCACCTCGCGTCCTTTTGCTCGAACTGGTCTCCATATTTTGTGGAATAGCTTTCATTGGTGCCGGGTATGTTGGGCAGTTCGGGCAGGTAGAAATCAAAATTATTCCAGAGCCCCATATTGTAGTAATAGGCATACCCCAGGACCTTCGTGAACGAATGTTCATCCGCTTGATGCCACTCGGCCGACATCGTGTAGCGGTCCGTAAGGCCCCCGTCGGTCGGGCTCAGGCTTCCGAATCGGCCGACGAGCCCTTCGGCGACCGCAATGTTCGGGATCTGGTTGGTTGCGTTCCACGTGCCGTGATAACCCATTGCCGTTATGCTGAAACCCCGACTCGTGTCTCCTTGGCTGTAGGTCAACAGTCCATTGTATTTCAGGTAATTTTCGGGCACGTCCCAGGGGCCGTCGGTGTGGACAAACTCAAAGGCGCCCAGGAGATTGCCCTGCCCAACTTTGGTCGAATCGGCGAAAAGAGCCCGCTCGTAGTTCCAACTCCCGTATTCCACCTTTGCAATACGTTGAGGCAGAGTCTGAAAGGTTTGAATATTTTCCCAACCGGCTGAGCCATAGTTCCCCACATTGGCAAAATACGGCCCTTTTCCGTAATCTATTTTCTGGATCAGTTCGGGAATCACAAAATTGAGATCGAGGTAGCCCTCGCCATGTGCGTTCGAAGGCAAGTTTATGGGAATGCCGTTGAAAAAGCCTGCTATGTCCGTACCGTGGTCTAGGTTGAAACCGCGGAGAAAATACTGGTTCGCCTTCCCGTCCCCGCTATGCTGGGTGACGATGACTCCAGGCATGGCTTCGAGCACCTCCCCGGGACGGCTTATGGGGCGTTCCTCGAGTTCCAGCGCTCCGATGGTCCCCTGAGTCGAAGTATCGGCGATGCCGATCATGCTGTCGCTGCGCTCCTCCACCACTATCTCCGGCAATTGCGCTGTAGTCTTTTGAGACCCGGTCGAACTGGATGATGAGGTTTCTGCCGCTGCCGTGGGCGGCTCCATATCGACCCATGCCGGAACCGGCAAACCCGAACAAAAACTCCCGATAAATGCCAAAAACGCGATGCCTGTCCTGTATCCGCCCCTTCTCTTATCTCCCGTGAACTGCACAGCTGCCAACCCTTCTTAAGCAAAAAAAGGCCACGAACATCTCTGCCGTCTTCTGACGGGCTAAGGCGTTCACGGCCAATTAATTGCCGATAAGAAGTAAATCTCAGACAGCTAAGAAACCCTCTGCACGGCCTCGAAAATCACGCATTCATTGCGTGGATGCCCAGCCGGCAGATTGCCGCCAATCTATCTGAATCGATGCGTTTCTGTCAACAAAAAAGTAAACCAACGAGGCGGATCATCCGCAAAGCCGCACCGGGGCGCTTAGCGATTTAAACCTGCCGGGGACGGCGTCATACGCTACCGTCATAAAAAGCACCTGTTGCACCCCCCTGGTGATGAGGCTCCACCATCCATAGACAGCATCCTCTTCGGAATTTGCCACGGAGACGGCTGTGACTCCCAAAGAACGGGCCGTCTCGATCAGTTCCCCCGCACATTGCAAAGGAACATCTTCCTTACCTTGTGTGACATACAGGATCATCCCCTTCTTCATTGAAACCCTCCTTGTTTGAGTGTGTGCCCGAAGCCATAAATGGCAGGTTACGGCCAAAAAAAAATCCTTAGAGCTAAAGCGCCCTAAGGATTGCACCCTGGTTCACTTGGTCCTTATGCAGGTTACCCGGTATTTCCGCGTACGGGTTTACCGAAAGGCATCAGGCAGGTCTTCTGACTCACGGATCGATCTACTCTCCGAGCCTTCCCATCACGCTCAGGCGAGAAAGTGGCCTCGTCGGATTTCGTCCCCGTTTACAGCGGCGGGACCGCTCCCGATTCTCACGGGATTCCCTATTAAACAATACAGTACCTGATACTAATAGCTATGGTA
>DASPQK010000024.1:0-4404 GCA_035624985.1 Syntrophobacteraceae bacterium
CGCCGCTCATTTCGGCCGTACTGATGTCCCGATCCCGTGGCTCGGCGGCAAACACCTGCGTATCCAGTTCCTCTGAAAGCTCCGTGGTGTTAATTCAAAAAACTAACGTGGGAATCCAGGCTAGTCGTTGCCTCGCAGGTAGCATCCTGTTTCAGGAGGGTACGTGGATAAGGGCTGCACCTTTAGCATATTGTACTCCTCCTTTATCCTGGATAATGCATCAACCTGACTGCCAACTGGAGCCGAACCGAATTTCAGAATCGCATTCCGACCGAAAAAGCTCTTAGTATGCCCGATGTCCGTAAGCCATGGATATTCCAATCACGCCGGCCCCGAGCACTCCTTATGAATCACCTTGTTTTCTTCCTGCTCTCAACCGCTCCATAAGTTCTTGTGCTCTTTTTTGCCCCTCACGTTCCCTATCGTCAAGGATTACGGTCCATGGCTGGGTGACACGCCAGGTTAATTTACCACTCAAAGGCGGCTCCGGATATGCGCCCATGTCATATAAGGAGTAGCCGCGAAACTCCACAGGGCTTTCCTGGTAGCAGCACCACACGGCCTTCCTTATCAAATCCGGGTTCGCTTCAAACTGGAGATCGATCAGGCTGAGTTGCTTGCGGAAACGATCAATCATCTCCACAGGCAGGTTGAACAGAAAAGGATGCGGTGCATCGGTCTCAATGATGCGCTTTTTCTCATCGACACCATTTTGAATCAGAGCTTTTAAAGCTTCTCCGGTTAAATGCCCTTCGGACTCCGGTCCGCCGACGATCAGATAGCGTATATTGGGGTTCGCTACGATATTGCAGACAATTTTCTCAAATCCAATATTCTCGGTTTGAACAGTCCCGGAAAGAGCCGCCCCCGTTTCTATTCCAGCCCTTACAAGGTTCTCAAGCTCCCGAGGGATTTTGTCTGCATCGCAATTCAAGATGATTGCTACGGCAACCGGTGAAAAATCATTTCCCCTGAGATACCTTCCATCCTCAGGAGGATAGTCGGGGTGAGGATCAGCTTTTAGCATATACCCTCCACTGCCCTGTTCAGATTTCAAACGGAATAATGCGGTGAACTCGATACCGAGAGATCCCCCCCGAGTCTTTCGGGATCAAATTTCACCCGCAAAAAACCGTGAATAACTCAGATTGCCTGCTCCTATTATTCTGCATCTCGATCAAAGACGCAACTGATAATGTTACCACTGATAATGTTGCGAGGATCTGCGCTCTTGTTGAGGTTCTTACCCGCTTTCTTGAGAGCCTTGATCCCTGAGTTCATGGCATCCCGGCGCCGGACGGACGGAAACTGCTCGGCCTCTTTGCGGCCTGCCTTTTCGCGGAAGACATTGCTGCGACTCCTTCTGGTCTCGACCATATTTAGGGTAGAAAAAGGGGGTCATCGGGCAAACGAGCACCTCGAACAATTGGTTCATCCGGCGACCGAGCAGCCGAGACTGGGCCTCCTTCGAGGTCTTCGTCCCACGCGCTTCGCGGGGTTCGTGTGTGGGCTGCTCAGCCACGGTCAGCGCACCACAGAGAAGTCATATCGATCTTGGTTTTGGTCCTTTTCAGCCGCTGATGCTGTAAGTGCGCGCTCTCCGGCTGCCTTTCAGGCTTCGTGCTCTTTGTGCCCTTCGTGGTGAGAGAAGTGCTTCCGGTCGGAATTCCAGCACCGGCTTTTGGAGGCGCCCGAGCGAATGATTTATCACCACGAAGAACACGAAGACCACGAAGATAAATAAAAACCCAATAGAGCCTGACATATCGGCCCTTTGCGAACTAACTCCCATGCTCGCGCACGAAGAACTGCAAAGCTCACGAAGGCCTTAACCGGGAGTCGAAATTGATGAAAAAGCGACAAGAAGCCGATCGACTGAGGTACGAAGCATACGAACGAGAAACGTAGCTGGTGTATTCTTTCACCCCAGGTACGCATTTGCCGGAAGACCCAAAGATGGTGCGACCGCGCCGCTTCGCCCTCGGACCTTCTACGAACGGGATCAACGGGATCAGCAGACGAGGGCCACAGGCTGCCCACAATCGAACATCGGTTTCAGTGATGAATGAGCCTTTAAGAGCCAAGACCTCAGTTAATCTTACCTATAATCTTTTGTCCAAGCTGTTTACATTTTCACTGGCTTCAGTGACGGCGATCATCCTGGCTCGCAACCTGACTCCGGCCGACTACGGCATCGTCGGATTTGCAATGATATTCATAGGTTTTTTGCAGCAGTTCAACGACCTGGGCGTCACCCCGAGCATTATCCAAAAAGAAGTCGTCGGAGAAAACGACCTCTACACCGCTTTCACTCTGAAGGCGCTCCTTGGCCTTCTGATATTTTCGCTCTCATTCATATGGGGGAGCATAAGTCAAAAAGTCTTCGACAATCCCGCAGTCAAGCCGGTCATAATTGTTCTCGCACTTGGTTTTTTCACAGACTGCCTTGCGTTTCTTCCGACGACGATACTGACGCGCGAACTGAAATTCAAGCGCCTGACAGTCCCGCAGATCGGGTCAGGGATCTTCGCAACGGGTGTCGCCCTGGCCGCTGTTTACCTTGGTTTCCGGTACTGGAGCATCGTCTTGTCAAACCTTGCGGCCGGCATGGCGTCTGCGGCGATTGTGATCGCGCTGTGCCCGGTCCCATTTAAACTCCAGTGGGATTCCAAGGCCGCGAAGGGTCTTCTCACATTCGGAAGTCATCTCTTCCTTGCAGGGTTTATGGTCTTTGTCGGGTTCAATGCCGATAACTTTATCATCGGCGCCGCGGAGGGCGCCGCAACGCTGGGGTTCTACGCAGTGGCGTTCAACTGGAGCACCAAGGCCCCCGGCTTCATCACCGGGGCCATCCACAGCATTCTTCTCTCCACTTTCTCCCGGGTGCAGCAGGATGCCGACAGGCTAAAGCGAGGGTACCTGGCCATTCTCGAATACGTCAGCTTCGCCGCCGTTTTAGCTAATGTGCTCCTTTTGATTCTTTCCAGGGAGCTCCTGACCCTCGTGCTCGGCTGCGGCACCGGAAAGTGGCTTCCCGCCCTGCTCGCTTTGGATATATTGTGCGTTTACGGCGCACTCAGGGCCGTTCTCGAACCAGTGGGAAGCATGATAGTTGCGATCGGCAGGCCGTCGCTGATCCTCAGATCTACTGCAATTGTTGCGTGCCTGGAAACAGCGTCGTTATATCCCGCGTTAAGATATTTCGGAATCGAGGGAGTTGCTCTAGCGGTTACTCTTGCATATGCCATACAATTTCTCATTTACTTCCCTGCGTTAGATCGTGAACTGGACCTCCCCTTTGCCAGGGTTTTTCGCTCGGTGCTACCGGCGGTAATATCGGGCTGCACTCTCGCAGGCTTCGGATTTAGCCTCGACCGCTTCATCGAAACGTCCTGGTTCTCCCTGGCGATCAAGCTCGCTTTGGGATCTTGCCTATATCTGGTCACATACGGTTGTATAACCAGATGGAGAATGCTAAAGGACGCCAGGGAAATCGTTGCGGCAGTCTTGCTGAAACCAGGTCAATCCGCAACTTGACATGCCCGCGGCGCCAGTCGAGATACCATGGAAAACAAAGCTTTCCAAGATAAGAACGATCTGTACTACAATGCGTTCAAATGGCAGATCGTCCCTCTGATCCCTGAAGGTCCACATGCCGTACTGGACCTGGGATGCGGCGCGGGCATCTTCGGCCGCAGGCTCAGGGAGCAAAATAAGGCCCGTGAAGTTGTCGGAGTGGAAATCTTTGACGAGGCCGCAGACGAGGCGGCAAAGCATTACGAAAAGGTGTACTGCGGCGACGTGGAGCAGATTGACCTCGACTACCCAAATTACTTCGATTTCGTTATTTGCGGCGACATCCTGGAACACCTCAACGACCCCTGGAGAATGCTGGGCAGGATCAAGACCTGGCTCAAAACCGGAGGCCATGTGCTGGTCTCGATCCCGAATGTCCGTTACTGGAGGGTCTTAAGGGACCTCGTTTTTCGCGGAGACTGGAAATACCGGGACGCAGGCATCCTGGACAGGACTCATCTGCGCTTTTTCACGAAAAAATCGTTTCTGAGGGCGGTAAGAGAAGCCGGTTATAGTGTCGCATACAGCGGATTTTTGATATACGGCGTCAAGCAGAACTTTTTCAACAAGGCCACATTCGGCCTTTTCGAGTCGCTCATGGGAACGATGATTATTGTTTTAGGCAGAAAATAACCTGGGACCGCCTCCAAAACTCTAAGATTGATCTGAGTGGGCCTATATCAGTTTCCATCGGTGTCCATCAGTGTCACAGGGACTTTGGAAAAACTCGCTCTCGGCGCTCTCTTCGCCTCTGCGGTGGAATGTGAATGCGGTTGGCCGGAGGAAAGGATGATAAGGCCTAACGCTCTTGCCATCATTTTCGGGTCT
>DASPQK010000025.1:0-8446 GCA_035624985.1 Syntrophobacteraceae bacterium
CTACAACTAGCACCCCTGCAAACTCGCCCACGACATCCTGGCGCCGTTTGACTCCACTAAAAGCCCACGCAGCCTTCCGAATGCTCCCGATATCCAGCCCGGCAATGTCGCAGGCAGCGACGGCGGCCGTGAGGTTCCATACGTTGTACATTCCCGGCAGCCGGGAATGGAAAGTCTGTTCCCGAGACGTCCCGGGATTTCGAAGCCTGAAAAATACCTCACCGGACCGGAAATCAACCGATTCAATCCGCCAATCCGCGCGGGGAGAGCGGCCGTAGGTAATCACGCGCCCTTTGCATTGCGAGACGAGCGAGCCGCAGTTCGGGTCGTCGGCATTAAGGACCAGGCATCCGCGCTCGGGGATCAGCCGGACGAAGTCGCGGAACGCTTTCAGGACGGCGTCGAGGTTGGCGAAGATATCGGCGTGATCGAATTCGATGCTCGTAACTATCCCTATATAAGGCTGGTAATGGAGAAACTTTGGTCCCTTATCGAAGAAGGCCGTATCGTATTCGTCCCCTTCAAGCACCATGTACTCGCCCGAACCCAGCCGATAGCTTCTGTCCCAATCCTTCAGGAAAGCCCCGATAAATGCCCCGGGGTCTTTTCCGCCCTGTTCCAGCGCCCATGCCAGAACAGACGATGTCGTGCTCTTTCCGTGGGTCCCGGCTACAACAATGCTCTTCCGCCCATTGAGAAAGAACCTCGAGACGGCCTGGGGCATCGACAGGCAGGGGCGGGCCTGCGCCATAATGAATTGGGCTTCAGGGTTCTCCCGGCGTATTACGTTACCCATGATAAAAAGATCGGGGGCGAACTTTTGGGGGTTTTGCGGCGAGAACCCCTCGAAGAGCGGGATGCCCAGGCTGCGCAGATGCGTACTCATTGGAGGATAGAGGTTTTGGTCGGAGCCGCCCACTTCGAAACCGCTCTGTTTGAGCATAGTCGCCAGGGTTCCCATGGCGATGCCTCCGATTCCCACCAGGTATATCTTCCTGATTGCCTCAGTTTCCATGCTCGACAGTTTCCATGATGCAATCGTGCAAGGCCGGCCTTAACTGCCTGAATGCGTTGTTTTGCCGTGTCGGATGAACACGGTTGGCAAGAAGAATCACCAGGACCCGTTTTTCCAGGTCCAGCCAGAAAGAGACCCCTGTAAACCCGAGGTGTCCGACCGTGCTGGCGGAAAAATAGCGTCCCGCGCATGAAGGGCCCTCTCGGGCGGTCGTGTCGTAACCCAGGCACCAGTCGCTTCCTCCCTGGGCGACCCGGGTCCGGGTCCAGAAAAGCCGCACGATCTCCTGGGGCCAAAGCCGGTTTGATATATTACCCTCGTAGACGTTCCACAGGAAGGAAAGCAGCTTGAACACCCCGCGCGCCGTCCCGAAAAGCCCGGCGTGCCCGGCCACCCCGTCCAGGGCCCATGCGTTTTCATCATCCACTTCACCCTGAAGAAGCCGCTTTCTCCAGGGACAGAACTGAGTGGCGGCGTACGAAAGGACTGTGGGCTGAGGACCGAGGACCGGAGACTGCGGGCCGATCGGACAAAAATGAAGTTCATCTATTCCAAGCGGTTCGAACAGCAAATCTCGGGCCAGCCGGTCCAGCCTTCCTCCCATTTGCCGTTCGAGAATAAGTCCGAGCAGCATAAAACCAAGATCGCTGTACTGCGCCCTCTTGCCGGGAGCGTCATCCAGGGGCGTTTTCAGAATCATTGATGCAAGGGCGGTTCGTCTGGCTTCATGAGGCAGTTTGATCAGTTCCGGATAAAAAGGTTCGTATGGGGGAAGCCCCGAAGAGTGTGAGAGAAGGCTTCTTAAGGTGATCCCTTCTTTATCCCCCGGCACAAAATCAGCGAAGAACCGGGAAAGGGGGTCGTCGAGGCTGACCAATCCGCGTTTGAGAGCGACCATGCAAAGGGGAGCGGTCACAAGGGGCTTTGTCAAAGAAGCCAGGTCAAAGCGGGTGGACAGGGTCACGGGAACGCCGCCCGATTTCACGGTCCCCCATGTGCGCTCGAAATCGGGCTCCAGGCCGCCCGAAATGAGAAGAGAGGCGCCGGAAAAGAGGCCCCGGCCAATGGCCTCCCTGACTTGGCCTTCCAGGCGCAATTGCGAATCAGCGGGTAACCGGAGCTTCGAGTATTTTGAGCACACGTTCATGCGTATCCAATACGAAGGGCGCGCCGAAGGGAATCACATCGTTGCGTTCGCCGTGGCCGAAGGGCAGGCTGTGCACGACAGGAAAGTCATAATCATGCACATGGTCCATGACCATCCCGCATATATCATTGTTCTCGGCGCACCGCTCAAAGTCTCCCAGCAGGATTCCCCCAAGCAGAGGAAGTATCCCGGCCAGCTTGAGGTGATTTATCGTCCGGTCGAGCCGGTAGAGGGCTTCTCCACAGTCTTCTATCAGGAGCAGCGCTCCGGTCATGTCCGGCATATAGGGTGTTCCAACCAGGTGGACAAGACAGCTAAGATTTCCCCCAAGCACGGGGCCTTCGGTCATGCCCGGCCTTATGACCTGCTCCGGGTCCAGCCTCCACTCGTATGAAGCCTCACCCGACAGGACCCTGAGAACGTTTTCGGCTCTTTGGGGCGACTCGCTCATGCCGATGAGGTTGGGGCCATGGAATGTGGTCCATCCCAGACCGCCGATCAACCCAAGATGCAGGAAAGTGATGTCGCTATGACCGATGAAAGGTTTAGGGTTAGGCCGAAAGCTCGGAAATGGAATTCTGGATAGAAGCCGCCCGCTGCCGTACCCGCCACGGATGCAGATGACTGCTTCGACTTTGGGGTCCAGGAGGGCTTCGGTAAGGTCCTGGAGCCGCTCCCCGTCCGTTCCCGCAAGGTAGTTTCGCCTTTTGAAGATATTCTTGCCGGGCGCCACCTCGTATCCGGCTGTCCGCAGGATTGCAGTCCCTTTTTCGTACTTATCGGCTTCGAAGGGGCCCGCAGGCGCCACGAGAGCAACCAGACTCCCCCGGCCAAGGCTTTGGAATTTGCTCAATTGAGGATCACCCAGGTCTATTATTCCGAAATGCCGTTCGCGCCGTCCCGGTTTGTTTTGGCTTCCCGCCGTTCACTGCTATAACGGACGACAGAGGTCGGATGTCGGAAGACAGAGAAAAACATTCCACGGGCCGTAAGATCGTGTCAACTTGCTTTTGACGCTTGCTATAAGCGTTCACTGCTACTGCCTCTTATTGCGATCGAAAATTATTCTAAGACCATTAAGGGTGAGATATTCGTCCACGGCGTCGATCACCGGGCACTCACTTGCAATCAGGGGGGCCAGCCCTCCGGTTGCTATCACATATATTTCGCGGTTAATCTCTTTTTTCATCCTCGAGATGATTCCCTCGACCAGGCCCGCATAGCCGAATACGATTCCGGCGTTCATCGACGCGATCGTATTTTTGGCCAGGACCGAAGGCGGGCGGGCGAATATTTCGACCATGGGCAGCTTGGAGGCTTTCTGAAAAAGCGCCTCGCACGAAATCATGATCCCGGGGCTGATTGCCCCGCCCATGTATTCTCCGCGCTCGGAAACATAGTCAAAGGTCGTCGCCGTCCCGAAATCGACCACGATAACAGCTGATTTCCGCTGCTCATAGGCTGCCACCGCATTAACAATTCTGTCGGCGCCTACCTCCTTTGGATTGTCATAGAGGATCGGCATGCCGGTCCTGATTCCCGGCCCCACCACCAGGGCTGAGGCTCGAAAGTAGCTCCGGCAAAACCTTTCCACGGGGTTCAACACAGGCGGCACCACGCACGATATGATAGCGTCCCTTACGCCGTCGAGGGCAATTCCGTACACCGAAAACAGGCTCCGGAAAGTTATCGCGTATTCGTCTACAGTCATATTGACATCGGTGCGAATACGCCAGTCGTGCGCCAGACGGCCATCTTTAAACAAGCCCAATACAGTGTTGGTGTTGCCGATATCTATTGCGAGGAGCATGGAAGAATCACCAATCTTTCGAAAAGCGTGAATCGTGAACCGTGAACCGTGATCCGTGAACCGTGATCCGTCATTAGTAACTGTTCACTTGTTTTTCAGATGTCTAATCAGGCCCATAGCCAACATCCGTTCGCGCTCTATGATCTTCTCAACTTTTTCAGATCCCCCTGTGAGCCCGATTTCTTTGGACAAAATGTACTGAGTCTCAAGTTCAGCTATCGAACTCAGGGTAACGTACAAAAATTTCATAAATTCTTTATCACTTTTTCTGGCTGCGCCCTGAGCGATGTTTTCGAAGGTCTTCTCATTACGCCATCCTTTTGGGAGGTACATCATATAGACTTATTTCAGGAATGCAACGCTAGCAGCGGGCGGTAACGTCGCATCAACTCCATATAATAACACTTTTGCTTGTGTGCCGAAAGCGCCGATGGGAGCCTCACTACAAAAGCTCCGACCCACCGCCAGATTCAACATCGCGCTTTTCTTTTACGAGGTGTCGCATCAAGGATTATGATGCTCTCTCGCAAATAAGGCCTTGTTTCCTTGGTATCGCGCAAACGGTCCCATTGTTGCCCAGAAACCCTGCGAAGATAGTGAACAACATTCACCTCCCTAAGAAACCATCCGACTTTGCAGCCAATATCTGCAAGTATAAGATCAACGGGAATCTCCACGCCAGCATATGCGGATGTAGATACGACTATCCAGACAGCGGAGTCTGATTTCGCGCAGTACATAAGGTTTTCCAGTATGGTCTTCATGTCCTCGAAGTAGGCTGGAATCATGGAAGGAATTCGCTTATTCCAGAGGGACCGAGATCTCAGCTCAATTTCGGCCAAGCTATCTTCAAAGTGTTGTCCAAAGTCCATCTCTTTTGGTTCCTCCCAAGACACCTGAACGTGCGAGCGTATAGTCCTCAGTCTTAGCGCTCGTAGATCCTCCATGGATTGGACGAACTTGCCCAGGAAAAGCTCGGGTCGATAAACATCGGAATAATCGAAGGAATTCAGGTAAGGGGGAGACATGATGCATAGTTTGAATTTGTCATTTAGTAACTCTGTCCCGATCTTTTCTCTTGAATCAATTGGATGGATATAAACGTCAGAGACCTTCAATGGACAGTTTTTCAAATCAGATTTCACCAACTCGAAACGCTCCGTCAATGCTTGAATGAAATCTGTTTTCCCGAATCGGCGACCTTTCCAGTCCTTGCGGTATCGTAGGCACTTCCCATCCTTTGTGGCGTTACAAACGTCCATGGCTGCCCCGATTAGACAGAGTCGGATGAGATCACGGTTGGCATGTTTTTTTCCTATAGTGGATTTCCAACCTCCCTCAAAAGCCCTCAGCACTCCCTTGTTGAAAAGCCACTTACCGGCTACGGAGGACTCAGAGAAGGTTGAAAAATCTTCCAGAGGAGACAATGCGCCCTCATTTGCACCGGCGACAGCATCATTAAAAGCAGAATTGAAGCTTTCACCTCTGGAGCGTAATAATTTTGCCCTCGAGACAAAAGCAAGAAAGGGATTTACCTCGAATCCTACAGCCTTGAACCCATGAAGAGTTGCCGTCAAAGGGACAGTGCCACCTCCGCTGAACATATCAATTATAAGGTCATCCTCAATACTGCAATGTGAATCCTCAATGGCGCGTTCGACCAAATACGGGGAAAATGCCTCCTTCACGAAGTACCAACGATGCCTAGGGAATGAAAGGGTATCTAAGGCACTGATACTACTTAAGCCCTGAAGAGAATCGGTAAATCCAAAAGTTAGTTTGGGGTGCATATGGGCTCTGCAAACATTCTGATTGGTTTTGCAAAATCATCTCTCACGACGTGGTACTCGGGATCGTAACTGATTTCTCTATCTTTGTACCACATTCCATTTTCATATGTAATTGCATGCGAGCTTTCAGTAAGGCCACGTCTTCTTCCATCAATTACAACGAGGTAACCGACAGTCTGATGAGCCGGCGATCGGCTTCGGTTCCGATCGAGATAATCAGCTAACTGTTTAGCCCCCCCATTAGCGCGCGATTCCGTATAATCCACTGTGATATCGCCAGTTTCTGCTAGGGATTTCCCAAGCCATTTTATTTCAATAAGAGCAAGACGATTAGTGAACATCCAGGTAACCTTTATATCAACAGGGTGGCTTTCGTCGACGTTCTGTTCTGGTCGCACCTCTGCATCACGAATAACATTATTGAGGAACTGGGCCAGAGACCTTCGCATGGTTTTCTCTGGTTTTGTCTTAAAAAATAATCTGTTGCTGTTCTGCCCGCCGTGCCATGTTTGCCGAAAGATCTCACAACTGGAATACCTGATGCTTCGCCTCTTGTAATCCTCCAAAGCGTCTGATAAATGACCAAATGTCGGCATAGCGAAAACACTAGAATGAACTGGACTTGGATTACAGATTAAGCGCTCATAACCTTTGATTACAAAATATTCATTACGAGCTTGGTATGAGTACACTACCGCACTTTCCGAGATGCGAGATGTATCAATTGACAATTCCCTCCAAAGCTTAAATTTTCCATCTTCAAAAATCTGGATAATCCATGTAATTTGGCCGGATTCATATAAGAATTCTTGGGCCAAATAGTCAATGCTGGTAAACGTTTTTGACGACGAGGGATCGCAGATTGCCTCATCATTGATCGAAATTAGAACAATAAGCTTACCCCTAATTTTCTCTGGCTCAATATATTCATACAATTTGCGTAGTGTGATTAATATCTTACGCAAAAGGACGGTCCCGATGTCGCCGTATGCTTTTGCAATCTCTAGGACATATAGGTGGTGAACGATTTCATTCATTTTATCGAGATCTAATGCCATCTGCATTGATTCCCTCGTATCCACACTTCGTCAATTTGAGAAAGATAGGTTAGCCAGACAACTGATGGGACCATCAGATCATCGACATCCACGCCGATAGCTTTACTCAAGGTAGCAAATTGATCATACAGCATATCAAGTGAGCTATCTGTAAGCAACTTACGGCTCTGAGACAACGACACAGCATTTCTGATATCAGGTTCTTGAGATAAGGCATGCCGTATGGTGCCAACGGGGAGAGCCAAAAGACTCGCGCATGCTCCATCGAGAAAGGGTTCCCTTTCTGCGTTAATCTGAAGTGACTTCAAGATGTTATACTCGTTTACTCCCCCCATCGAAGTCTTCAAGTAAGAATTCGCTCTTACCAGATGACCAATCTGAAATAAAACTCCGAGTGCCTCGTCGATATCTGGACTAAAAGGGTGTCCCTGCTGAGTGACGGCAAACCCATACTCCCAGTCGGCAACTGGATGATTTTTGTACAGTGAGAGTAGGCAGGCTAAGTAGCTAAACAGGTGAAGCTCACTACGGGCGATGTTCCCCATATTATCTTCCAGGCGCTGGCTTATAGATAGGCAATCAAAATATGCGTATGGGTTCGGCATCTTCCATTCAGTTCCCTGAGTTCAGAGCTGCTTCAATATTACCATAAGCCATTTCAAACAGGGCTTCCTCCTGCATTTGCACATCGGAAAGCTCGGTCCAGGAAGTCATTCGGTGCAGGGTCATTCTCTGAACCCCACACTCTGATGCAAGCTTTCGTAGAAGCTGAGAGGTATTGATGTTTGCAGTCATGATAATGGAGTGTCCCGAAGCAGCATATTTGGCGAACATCTGTCCTGCCCGGCTTTCATACGCTATGTCGAGGGCTCCCTCAGGCGTATCGATGAATATAGTCGCCTGCCCAGCATGATGAGACATATACTGGGAAAAGGCCATTCGAAGGGCGATGTCCAGAAAAAATCTCTGACTTTCAGAGAGCTGATAGTCCTCTCTGCGCAGCGATCCTCTCATCTCCAATATGAGTGAAAGTCGTGGGTCAATAACTGACGTGCTAGAGTACAACTGAATATCAATGTCAATTCCAAGAAATAGCACGGCCAAATCGCGAAATAGCGGAACGAATTCCTGCTCGGCAGCGGCGTAGCTTCGTTCGAGCTCTCTTTGGAGTTTCAAGTATTCTCTCTGTTTTTCGTCGCGTTCGCTATACTTCTTTTTCTTGAGCCTGAGGTATTCACTCATCTCGCTTATAAGATTCTGTAAGGTTTCGTCTGTTCTACTCCGAAGTTGAACGAGAAACGTCTCGTTTGCAGCTTCGAACTCATCCAACTGCGCACTCGCGGAAGTAAACGTCGACTCGCAAACCTTCAACTCTGCTGAAACGCGATCTTTCGTCTTGAGCGCAATCTTCAAACGCTCTTTCGCCTCGCTGATTTGTCTATCAAGTTGCTGTAATTGCGCTATTGAATCGGAAGACGGGGGTTGATTCCTAATTTTGCTTGCGCAGAGCGGACATTTTTGAGCGTCAATGGCATGCTGGATGTGGTCGGCAATGCATGGACCCTCTGCTCCACATACAGCGCATCTCTTTTCGGAGATGGATGCGGATATAACGGGATGGTGGCT
>DASPQK010000026.1:0-17168 GCA_035624985.1 Syntrophobacteraceae bacterium
AGCTGCAGACGCTCTTTTTCCAGTTTGTAACCAAAGGGGCTGAAAACCCGCAGCTTCCGGCAAGAATTGACCGGATCGAAGAATTTGTCCATCGACTCGACGCAATGCTCAACTGCCGGTTTGCGCAATTGTTGCGCCGCAGGTGACTATTGCCTTTTTGCTTTTGCGTTGTGCTAAAAACCGTATTAGTATTGAGGCAAATACTTGAACAGGAGCTGAAACATGTGCGAGGCAAATGCTTTCCTGGTAAGGGAAGGGAAAGAAGAACTCATTCTTGAGGCCGTTGACAGGGTCGAAAACGAGGGAGACCGAATCACGATCGAAAATATTTTCGGAGAACAAAAGGTGGTGATCGGGCGGATTCGCAGCATGTCCTTGGTCAACCACAGGATAGTGATCGAAGGGTAGGAAAAAGCAGTCGCCGGTGACCGGTTTTCAGCATTCAGAAAAAGCCGGTCTTTTCCGGCATCTGACACCCGGCTTGCCTTCTTAAGGCTGACCGCTTAAGACTAACAACTGCTTTTTCACTTTAGCCTTTTTGAACAGTACCAGTCGATCTGCCTGCAAATGCCCCTGATCAATTGCACATCACGTCCCCGCAGCTGCAGTCTGCTAAAAAAACGCCTGATGCTCTCCATCCAATAATCTGGATTCTCCGGGTTTATAAAGTCGATTTTGAGAAGTGTTTCTTTTAACTGAACGTACATGGCTTCGAGTTCCCCGCGGGTTGCAAGACGCGGCGTGAACCCTTGCTTGTTCTGCGATGCTGCGGTGAACACCTCGTAGGCCATTATCATAACGGCCTGCGCCAGGTTTATGGATGAAAATTCGGACGTTGGTATGGTGACCAGGGCGTCACAATATCTGATATGTTCATTGGCCAGTCCGCTTGCCTCGGTGCCGAACAGAAGCGCGACATGGTTTTTCCGGCTGATGGGTATGAGTTCCCGGGCCAGCTGGCGGGGATTTTTCAGGAACTGGCGATGAGACCCTCTTCGCGCAGTGCTTCCAACCACGTACTGAAAGGGTTTAAGCGCCTCTTCGAGCCGGTCGTGGAGTTGAATGCCCAAAACGAGGTCTTCTGCGTGGTGCGTCGCCATCTTTAATATCCGGGCAAAATCGCAGTCGGCTGGTTTTACGACAATGAATCGGGAAATCCCCATGTTCTTCGCCGCCCGAACTGCTGCGCCTATGTTTTCCGGATAATGAGGCTCGTTTAGCACGACGGCTATATGTTCGAGGTTGATTTTAGAAGGTTCGGCGTTCACCCACTCGCCCAATTTTTTCCTATTCACCTAAGTTTTTTATCAGCCCGGAGTAGATTTCCGGCTCATAGTCGATCTCGTGCTTAAGGTCGCGGTCAAGCAGCTCCCTTGCAGCCATAACCGGGTCTTTTCCCTCGTAGAGCACGCGATACACCTGCTCACATATAGGCGTATCGACCTCCATTTTCCGGGCAAGCGAGTGGATCGATTTGGCGGTGTTGACTCCCTCGGCAACCTCACGCATTTGGGCGAGGATTTCACCAATTTTTTTGCCCTGCCCGAGTTGCACGCCGACCGCACGGTTACGGCTGAGATCTCCGGTACAGGTGAGCATTAAGTCACCAATTCCGGCAAGACCGGAGAAGGTGAGAGGGTGAGCTCCCATTTTGACGCCAAGCCTTGATATCTCTGCTAACCCGCGCGTAATGAGAGCGGCCCGGGCGTTGTAGCCGAAGGAAAGGCCGTCGCATGCGCCTGCCGCAATGGCTATGACATTTTTTGAAGCTCCTGCAACTTCCACCCCGATGATGTCACGGCTGGTATAGATGCGAAAACTTGGCACCGAGAGCACCCGCTGGACCTGCCGGGTCGTTTCCAGGTCCGGACCCGCAAGGGTTACGGCGGTGGGAAATCCGCGAATAACTTCACGGGAAAAAGAGGGCCCCGAGAGGCACAGGGGCTGTATGTGGCTTTGCCTTGGGGGCAGTAGTTCTTTCCAGATTCCCGACATCGTCAAAAGCGTGTCATTCTCGATGCCTTTGGTTGCATTTACGATTATGGCGTCTTCGCGCAAACACGGGAGCATCCTCTCGACGACCCCGCGATAGACGTGGGAAGGGACGACCATAAGAAGCAGGCGGCTTGCCCCTGTCACCTCCTCGATCGCATTATTGGCTATTACCCCTTCATGCAAACGATGTCCGGAAAGATAGATACTGTTTTCTCGCGTCCTTCGGATGATGTCGCACAGATCTTCTTCGTAGACCCAGAGATTGACTTTCAACCCTTTGGAGGCAAGCATATGGGCGAGGGTAGTCCCCCAACTCCCAGCCCCTATTACACCAACCGGCCCCACATCTGTAAACAATCTATTCTTCCTCTCTGGAATTTTCTCTGGTATCTTCCGTTTCGTCCAGCACAGTGAGGTCCACCACTTTTTCCCCTTGGTTAAGGCCGATAAGTTTGACACCCTGGGTTACCCGCCCAATCCTGCTTATCTGTGAAACCGACATCCTTATAAGGCGTCCTCTGTCGGTTATCAGCATGATTTGGTTTTCTTCTCCAACCTGGCGGAAGCCGATCACGTGTCCGTTGCGTTCGGTAACCTTGATATTGAGCACGCCCTGTCCTCCCCGTCGCTGGCAACGATAGCTTTCCTCGGGCGTGCGCTTTCCGAATCCCTTCTCCGTAACCACCAGCATGCACTTGTACGGGTCGATTACATCCATCCCTACCAGTTGGCTCCCGCGGACGTTTATTCCCCGGATTCCGCGGCTGACCCTGCCGATGGGACGGAACTGGTCTTCCTTTACCCGTATGCACTTGCCCTCGCGGCTCATAAGGAAAAGATCTCGCTGACCGTCGGTGATTACTACCGAAATCAGCTCGTCGTCACCGTCCAGGTTTATCGCTCGAATGCCGTTGGACCGGGGGTTGGCATAAGCGGAGAGATCGGTTTTCTTGATTATGCCGTTTTTTGTGGCCATCACTGCGTAGTGGCCGGCGGAAAACTCGCGCACCGGCAGGATGGTTTGAATCTTTTCGCCCGGCTGAAGCGGTAGAAGATTCACCACAGCCTTTCCAATCGCCGTAGGCCCCACTTCGGGTATCTCATAGATTTTCAGCCAGAAAACCTGACCCCGATTGGTGAAAAGTAGGAGGTAGTCTAGCGTGAGCGCCGTAAAAACACTGGTCACAACGTCTTCTTCACGCGTGCTCATCCCGGTTCGACCCTTGCCGCCACGGTGCTGGCTGCGGTAGACCGACAGAGGAGTCCTTTTTATGTAGCCTGCCCTCGATATGGTCACCACCATTTCCTCACTTCGGATGAGGTCTTCAATGCAGATAGCGCCCGCATCGGGTATGATTTCTGTCTTGCGCGGGTCGCCGAACTCGTCCATGAGTTCGCGGATTTCTTCCCGGACAATACGATCCACCAGTGCTGCGGAGGCAAGTATCGCTTTGAGGCGTTCGATCTCCTTCTTTATATCGTTGTAATCCTGGACGATCTTTTCACGTTCCAGACCGGTCAGGCGCTGGAGCCTCATGTTCAGGATTTCCTGTGCCTGGACGTCGGTGAAGTCGAACTGTTCCATAAGGCCCCGTTTGGCTTCGGGAGGATTGGGCGCAGAACGGATCAGGGCGATCACGGCATCGAGATTATCGAGCGCCTTTTTCAGTCCTTCCAGGATATGGGCGCGTTTTTCTGCCTGCTTGAGCTCGAACTGTGTCCGCTTTACCACTATCTGCCGGCGAAAATCGATAAAGTGCTGAAGCAGCGCCTTGAGGTCCAGGACCTCCGGCCTGTTATCCACCACAGCCAGCATAATGATGCCGAAAGTGCTCTCAAGGGCTGTGTTCTTGTAAAGCTGATTTTCCACGACTTTGGGATCTTCGCCCTGCCGCAGGGTAATGACTATACGCATCCCGTGGCGGTCGGATTCGTCGCGTATGTCGTGGATGCCCTCGATTCGCTTGAGCTTTACCAGTTCCGCAATGCGCTCCTGCAGCTTTGCCTTGTTCACCTGGAAGGGGAGTTCGGAGACGATCAGGTGCTGCCTTTTGCCCGATTCCTCGACGAAAACCCGACCGCGCATCTTTATCACGCCCCTGCCCGTCTCGTAGGCTTCCGCTATTCCCTCGCAACCGCACAAAATGCCTGCGGTCGGAAAGTCGGGGCCGGGAACGTGACGCATAAGCTCCTTGAGGGTGATTTCGGCGTTATCGAGCAGTGCAAGGAGGCCGGAGCAAAGTTCGCGCAGGTTGTGCGGAGGAATGTTAGTGGCCATTCCGACCGCTATGCCCGATGAGCCGTTGAGGAGCAGGCTGGGCACCCTGGTCGGAAGCACCGTCGGCTCCAGGTGCGTGTTGTCGTAGTTGGGCTGAAGGGGGACCGTTTCTTTCTCGATGTCCCGCATAAACTCCATGCCCAGTTTTGACATTCGGATTTCGGTGTACCGCATGGCAGCCGCAGGGTCGCCGTCGACCGAGCCGAAGTTGCCCTGACCGTCCACAAGCGCATGTCGCATGGAGAAATCCTGAGCCATCCGGACAATAGCATCATAGATGGCCTCGTTTCCATGCGGGTGATACTTACCCATCGCATCGCCTACAATTGCGGCCGACTTCTTGTAAGGCTTGTTATAGTCGTTATTCGCCTCGTGCATGGAGAAGAGAATGCGCCTGTGAACGGGTTTGAGACCGTCGCGCACGTCGGGTATCGCCCGCCCGATTATGACGCTCATGGCGTAGTCGAGATAGGAAAGCTTTATTTCATCGGCAATGTTGATGGTTTTATGTTCCATAATTTAGAATCTAAATTTGTTATATATCCAATTCACGGAAATCGAGTGCGTTGGACTGTATGAAGTCGCGCCTGGGCTCAACAGGGTCCCCCATAAGGGTCGTAAAGAGCTCGTCGGCGAGCACCTGGTCTTCCACTTTTACTTGAAGCAGGGTCCTTCTTTCCGGGTTCATGGTGGTTTCCCAGAGCTGTTCGGGGTTCATTTCACCCAGACCCTTATACCTCTGAATCGTGGCGCCTTTGCGGGCCTCATCCATGAGAAACTGAAAAAAGGCCCTGGGATCGTCAAACTTTTCCTCGCCCTGGCTGTCCCGAATAACGTATGGGATGGCGCGCAGAAGCGACAGCTGCCTATAGAGCGAGAGCAGCTTGCGGAATTCCGCGGAAGCCAGGAAACTGTAACCGATCCGCTTCTTTTTGTGGCCGTTTGAAGGTTCCATAACATCGAGGTCATAGCCGCGATGCTCCTCTTCAACTTCAACGGAAACCACCTGGAATCCGGACTTTTCCAACCTTGCCTTGAGAATTAAGGCCCACTGTTCCGGGTCTGCCTCATCCAGGGCGTTCTCGTCGAAGATGCGGATGATCTGTTCGAGCAGCTTTTTGGACAGCCCTTTCTGGGCCTGGCGTTCAAGCCATTCTTCATACCGGGACAGGGTCTTGAGTAAGCCAATTAGCTCCTCTGGAGGAAGCGGCTGATCACGGTCCGGCAAATACACTTTTTTCTTATCCGAGGCGCGTTTAAGCAGGAACGCATGGAGGCTGTCGTCGTCTTTGAGGTAGTACTCGGATTTGCCCACTGCCAGCCTATAGAGCGGCGGCTGCGCAATATAGAGGCGCCCTTGATCGATCAGTTCGGGCATCTGGCGGAAGAAAAAGGTCAGCAGAAGGGTTCGAATGTGCGCTCCGTCAACGTCGGCGTCGGTCATGATGATGATATAGTGATAGCGCAGCTTTTCAGGGTTGAATTCGTCCTTGCCGATACCTGTGCCCAGTGCCGAAATCATATTCCTGATTTCCTGGTTTTCCAGCATCTTGTCGAAGCGGGATTTCTCGACGTTCAATATCTTGCCCCGCAGCGGCAATATAGCCTGAAAAGCCCGGTTTCTGCCCTGTTTTGCGGAGCCTCCGGCCGAATCGCCTTCCACTATGAAAATTTCGCTCTTTGCAGGATCGCGCTCCTGGCAGTCCGCAAGTTTTCCCGGAAGAGAGTGATCGCCCAGAACGCCCTTTCTGCGGGTGAGCTCCTTGGCGCGCCGCGCGGCCTCACGGGCCCTTGCAGCCTCCATTACCTTGTCGAGGATGGCGCGGATGATTTTAGGATTTTCCTCAAAATAAATCGAAAGCTTCTCGTATACCAAATTTTCAATCAACCCCTTCACGTCGCTGTTGCCAAGCTTTGTCTTGGTCTGGCCTTCAAACTGGGGTTGAGAAAGCTTGATGCTTACCACCGCCGTCAGACCTTCGCGCACATCGTCTCCGACCAGCCGCTCCAGGTCCTGCTGCTTGATCGCCTTGTTCTGGACCGCATACTGCTTGATCGACCTTGTAAGACCGGCCTTGAAACCCACAAGATGAGTCCCGCCCTCTTTGGTGTTGATGTTGTTCGCAAAGGTGAAAATCTTCTCGTTGTAAGTGCTGTTATACTGGATGGCGACCCCAAACGAGACGCCCTGCTTGTCGCCCGATATTGAAATTACCTCCGGGAAAAGCGGTTCCTTGTTCCGGTTGAGGTATTGAACAAAGGAGCCAAGACCGCCTTCATAATAGAACCGCTGCTCCTTTGGGATGCGCTCGTCGATGAGATCGACCCGCACGCCGCTGTTTAGAAAGGCAAGCTCTCTCATCCGTTCGGCAAGGCTGTCGAAGCTCAGTTCGGTTTCTTCGAAAATGAGCGGGTCGGCCTTGAACGTCACCCTGGTGCCTCGCCTTTGGGTCTCGCCCTTTATTAGAACTCCCGTTTTCGGTTCGCCCCGTTCGTAGCGCTGGAAGTAAATCTTGCCCTCCCGCCGGATTTCGACCTCCAGGTACTCGCTCAGCGCGTTTACCACCGATACCCCAACTCCGTGCAAACCGCCGGAGACTTTGTAGGTCGAATCGTCAAATTTGCCTCCTGCGTGCAGCTTCGTCATAACCACCGTTACGGCGGGAATATTTTCCTTTTCGTGAATGTCGACCGGAATGCCTCGCCCGTTGTCGTCCACCGTGACCGAGCCGTCCAGGTGAATCTGTACTCGAATATGGTCGCAGTAACCCGCGAGAGCTTCGTCAATGCTGTTGTCGACCACCTCGTGGACCAGATGATGCAGACCTTCAGTGGAGACGTTGCCGACATACATGGAAGGGCGCACACGCACAGCGCTCAGACCTTCGAGCACCGTTATCTGTTGCGCGGTGTATTCGTCCTCGGAAAAAGCGGGCTGCGTATCGATATTTTGCATAACAAGATCATTCCTCCGCTCGATCTAAAGCCCGGTCATCTATGTGCCGGCCCGTAGTTCGGCGATGACGGATAAGTTACTGAAACCCCTGGTAAAACAATTATTTATACCACTTTTGACCCCCTTTTTCAATGTAAATCGAGTTCGGGCTTTTTCCACCGGTCCGGGCGTGCAAAGCATCTTTGGAGGGCGGGAAAGTTTTTTGCTCATCCGGCAGGCGGGTGTCTCAATATTTTTCCACATGGTTATCCCGCCCACCCCGGACTACAGCATGCCAGGGGCAAACGGCGGAGGCCGGGACAACTCAGGAATGTCTCCTTAACTCGGCCGGGTGGGAAGCAAGCTGTAAACCCCAGGGATGGAAGCGCATCCTCAAATTGTAAAACGCGGTCCCCCTGCCATTTATCTTGCATGTTGGACCTGCAGGTCCTATGATTTTACGATTTTCAGGGGCATGCCGGAAGTTTTTCGGCCCAAAAATCCTATCCTGACATGCATTTGGACCTATAGCACGGGTGTTGACCCGTTGTTCCGGTTTAAGACAAAATATGATGTTTTTCCTCAAATCAAAAATGCAATGGTTCCGATTTTCCACGCTGGTGTTGTTGGCTGTAATGCTTTTTATATATCTGATTCGCTCTGTCCGCAATCTTCAGTTCTGGCTCCTCTACTACCCAAGTTCATCAACGCCTTCGGTCGAATCACTACAGGCAAATAATGTCAAGCTTTGGAAATCATTCGGCGCCGATTACCGTGGCCTTGTTGCCGCGAACAAAGTCGGACTTAGTAAAGGCACGATAGTTGTGTTCCACGGGAATGCAGGTACGGCTCTTGACAGAATATCGTATCTGGATCTGCCTGGCGCCCTGAGTTATCGTGTCATTCTTGCCGAGTACCCGGCGTATGGAGGGCGGAAGGGAAAATTAGGCGAGAAGGAATTCGTAAGTGATGCCAAGGAAACGATACGTCTTGCATTCGACGAATACGGCGGACCTCTCTTCCTGCTGGGAGAATCTATGGGCTGTGGGGTTGCGGCAGCTGCAGCCGCTGAAATGCCGGCCCCAATCGACGGAGTAATCCTCATCACCCCTTGGGATACACTTGCTTCCATAGCTCACTCCAAGTTCCCTGTTCTTCCGGTTCGGCTGTTTCTTCAAGACAGATATGATAACATAGGCAGTCTCGCCTCATTCAATGGGAGGATTGCTGTTGTTGGAGTGGCGCGAGATGAAGTAATCCCAATCAGACACGCCAGAAACTTATACGAGTCTTTGCCCGGCACTTCCAAGAATATGTGGACAATTCAAGGAGCCGGTCATAATGATTGGTATACGTATGTAAATGAGATGTGGTGGAAGGAAATAATGGACTTTATCAGAGGTAATAATATGCAATAATGCGTCATAAATCGTTGAACAATGCAAAAATCCTGTCGCTCATCCTGCCAAGAGATCCTCTATCCCCAGATCTTTGGCCCGCCCTTTGACGCTCGCCAGCACCTCGGGGGACATTTCGACGTCCTTTGGCCAGGGGCGGGTGTGGCCGTCCTCAACTCCTTTTCTGGTTGCGTCGATGACCAATCGCCCGCCATGGATAACAATGTCCCTTTTGGGATCGACGTTGTTAAAAAGCTTCCAGAGCACGAGTGAATAATCCCTGAGGTCGATGCCGGAGTCCAGAATCACCATTATGGAAAAAGCCTTTAGCCTCCGTTTTTGGAGCAGCTTGTGGGAAAGCGTTCTGCCCGAAGTTCGGCCGTCTTTGGCGAAATTAAGGAGCAGCACACGATTTCGCACATTCAGCGGGGGGCAATGGAAGCCGGAAAGCAGTCCGGATGTATACCTCAGGGACCTTTTGATAATCTCGTCTGCCGGATTCTGACCTGCTGGCGCTGGCCTTTTTCTTTGCCTTTCATCCGGGCGCCTGAAGGTTGCGTCAATGCCGATCTTGCCGCCGAAAAGAGGATCGCGTGCGCTGTGGTCCAGAACGTCAAGGACGCCTTCGGAAATATATAGATCACTTTCCAGGTCGACTTGGTTAAGAATTGTCTCAAGGACCTTTCGAGGATTTCTCAGGTCGACTTTGCCGTCCACCAGGACCGCTGCTTTTGAAAAACTCAGTTGTCCCTGCCCCCACACCGCGCTCATGATCCTGCGGGCATGCCCCGGATATTCCTTATCGATGCTCAGCACCACAATATTATGGAAGACCCCTTCCCAAGGCATCCAAAAATCGCGCACCTCGGGGTGGATTGCTCTCAGAAGCGGCAGGAATATCCTTTCGGTCGCCCTGCCAATCCAGCAGTCTTCCATCGGGGGCCGCCCTACGACGGTGGCGGCGTAAACGGGATTTCGGCGATGAGTAAGGGCGGTCAGGTGAAAGACAGGATATTGGCCGACCGGTGAATAGTACCCGGTATGGTCGCCGAAAGGTCCTTCGGGGCGAAGTTCTTCCGGATCAACATATCCTTCGAGCACGAACTGGGCTTCAGCCGGGACTTCCAGGTCGATGGAGACGCAGCGGGTCATCTGAACGGGTTTTTTCCTGATAAAACCGGCCAGAATCATCTCGTCCATTCCCCTTGGAAGGGGGGCGGTCGCAGCGTAAGTCACAGCGGGATCTGCACCCACGGCCACTGCAACCGGCATTCGCCTGCCAGCCCTCTTATACTCCTGGAAATGATGTGACCCGTCTTTGTGTATGTGCCAGTGCATTCCCGTAGTGTTTCGGTCGAAAACCTGGAGGCGGTACATGCCGGCGTTTCGCCTGCCCGTTTCCAGACTTCGCGAAATTACTACGGGCAGCGTCATGAAAGGTCCCCCATCCCAGGGCCAGCACTTCAGGACAGGCAGCTCGGAAAGATCGACTTCTTCACCCCTGTAGATGATGTCCTGGCAAGGGGCCTTCGATCTCCTGCGCGGCAGAAATCTCATGAAGTCAAGCGCCATTGGAAGCAGATTGACAAATCGGCGCAGCGACGTCGGGGGCTCGATGCGCATGAAACGTTCCAGCCTCCGGGCCAGGCTGTCCAGAGAATCTGTTCCAAGGGCCATGCATATCCTGCGTTCGCTCCCAAAAGCATTGGCGAGAACCGGAAAGCGCGACTCCCGGACGTGCTCGAACAGCAGGGCTTTGCCTCCTCCCCGGGATTTGGACGCGAGGTCGGCAATGCAGGCAATCTCGAGATTAGAGGAAACAGGGGCCTTTATGCGGAGCAACTCGCCCGCTTTTTCCAGCCCCGCTATGAATTCACCCAGATTTTCGTATGCGCTTTTCATTGCAGCCAATCACACTCGGCCCGCCAGGACGCCGAGAAAGAGCAGAATGGATATCGCGCTGTTCAGGTGGAAAAAGGCGATGTCCATCCTGTCGAGGCAATCCGGCCGGACCAGCTTATGTTCGGCAAAGACCAAAACTGCGATGAGCAGCAGGAAAAGAAGGTAAATTGCCCTCAGATCGAAAACAAAATAGACTAAAAGCAGAAAGACAAGCGTTAGCACATGCAATCCGGCGGAAAAAAGCATAGCTTTTGCGGCTCCACAGCAGGCGGGAAGTGAAAACAGGTCCTGTTTGCGGTCAAATTCGATGTCCTGGCAGGAATAAAGAATATCGAAGCCTGCTATGTAAGTCATAAGAGCAAATGAGAGCAGCAGTATTTTCCAGTCCAGCGCGCCGCTGATGGCAACCCAGGCGCCGGCGGGCGCCAGCCCGATTCCGAAACCCAGGACAAGATGGCTAAGCGTGGTAAACCTTTTTGCGAATGAATAAAGAAACAGGATCACCAGAACAGGTGCGGACATTATCAGGCAAACACGTCCGAGCAGAGCGGCGGAGACGATGAAAACGGCGGCTGAAAATGAAACGAAAAGCAGCACGGAAAGTCGATCGACCTGCCCGCTCACATGAGGGCGATTTGCAGTGCGGGGATTGATGCGGTCATAGCGATAATCGGCGAAGCGGTTAAATCCCATGGCAGCCGACCTTGCCGAAGCCATCGCAATCATGATGAGTGCAAAAGTCCGAAAACTGACAGGATAATATATGTTTGCCAGCAGCACGGCAGCCAGAGCGAAAGGGAGCGCGAAAACCGTGTGGCTGAACTTTATAAGCCTTCCGTACATATGAATCTTTGTTAACCACATCTTCACAGTGCCGAGTTTCGCTTTCATGAAAACTGAATTGCACGCTGTCCTTGCAGCCGGACCAAGATCACATCCGGTTGCCGACTGATCTCTATATAATATTTCCTAGGAAGTATTTCCAGCTTCTATGTGCAGCCACTTTTGACATCACACCAAAATCGGAGATGGGCAAAGGCCGCAATGGACCTACAAGCGGGGTCGAGCCCGCGGTTTGGACAACAACCTGCAGAAGGTAGACAAAAACCTGCGAAGGACGGAGGACGGGAAAAAACCCTCCCCTGCACCTCCCTCATTCATCATCTGGCCCTGCGTTATCCGACATCCGGCTTTCGTCCAGGATCTCGCGCACTTTTTCCGCCAGATCCTTCATAAGCACTGGCTTTAGCAGGAAAGCGCGGATGCCGGCCGCCTTGGCCGATTGCTCGTTGAGCGCGTTATCGCGGCCCGAGCAGATGATAATGGGCATGTCGGGGCGGATTTGAAGAACTTGCCTCGCCACTTCCAATCCGGTCATCTTCGGCATCGTCTGGTCGGTTATGATGAGGTCGAAACCGGAGGGAGAATCGCGAAATGCTTCAAGGGCTTTGAGACTGTCGGCTTCCGGCACGGTTTTGTACCCGATATTGTCCAGCAGGTTTGAATATGCATCGAGCAGGTGTTTTTCATCGTCGATCATAAGGATTGTTTCCGCTCCGGAATATGCTGACGGCACGTTGGGGTCCTCCTCCACAACCGGCGGTTCCATGCTGAGTTTAGGCAGATAGACTTTGAACACCGATCCTTTGCCTAGCTCGCTCGACACTTTGACCTCGCCTTTATGGTCCTTTACGATCCCATGAACCACCGCCAATCCCAGACCGGTGCCTCTGCCTTGGCCTTTGGTGCTGAAATAGGGTTCAAAAATACGTTTGATGTTGGACGGCGCGATTCCGCAACCGGTATCTTTGAAGCTGATGCAAAGATAGCTGCCGGGCTCCATGTTTGGAAAATCAGGGTCTTCGGTGGAGGTCAGCGAAATTTCGCTCAAATCTATTTCCAGCGTTCCGCCCTGCTCAGAAATAGCATCAGCTGCATTTATGGAAAGATTTATGATAAGCTGAATTATCTGAGTGGCGTCAGCTAGGATCAGGTCCAGCCCGGTGGCCGTTTTGACGCACAACTTTATTTCCATGGTGGAAGGCAGAACGGCACGGAGCAGTTTGAGGGCCTCTTTCAGAATTAGACCGAGGGACAGGGGGTGCTTTTCATGGTCGCTCTTGCGGCTGAAGGCCATAATCTGCTTGACCACCTCTTTTCCACGCAGACAGGCATCCGTTATCTGGGCAAGATATGAAGATTCCTCGCTCTCCTGGGGCAGACAAGGACGAGTCAGCTGCGCGTAGCCCATGATTATCCCGAGAATATTGTTAAAATCGTGTGCGATGCCGCCTGCAAGAGTGCCGATAGCTTCCATTTTCTGGGCTTGTCGAAGTTCGGATTCGAGTCGAAGTTCGTAAGAAATGTCCCGCGCTGCCAATATCCCTTTGACCACCTTTCCGGTCTTATCCCTCATAGGGGAATAAAGGGCGTTTACAGTCGTCTTTTGCCCATCGGCGCGAACCACCTCCTTATTCTCCCAATCGGGCTTTCCGGTCTGGAACACCTCTTCCAACCTGCATCTTTTACCATACAGAAGACAAGGCCCCCGGGCATTGCGCAGCACTTGATAACAGAGACGCCCCACAACCTGCTTTCGCGTGCGCTTTACTGTTTCAAGAAATTGCCGGTTAACATCGCAAATGCGGTTGTCACGGCCGATCACAAATATGTCTTCGTGCATGTTGGCCAGAATTGACCTGAAATAGCGTTCCCGTTCTCTGAGAGACTCAACCCTTTCCCGAAGCGCCCGTTGAGCTCGAACCAGCTCCAGCCTGTTTCGAAGATAGGAGATGCCTAAAGAGAGTTGGTGCCCCAGATACCGCAGGAGGCCCACCGCTTCTTCATTAAAGGCGTCAGTCTCGCCCGAGTAAATATTGAGTGTGCCGACAAATTCATTTTGAACCGAGAAGGGAAGCGTAATGGATGAAGCATAGCCCCGTTTCATGGCTTCGGCTTGCCATGGTTCAAAAGCCGGATCCAAACCGATCTTTGTGACAACAAGTGGATCTGAGTTCCGCGCGGCAGTCCACATGGGACCTGAGCGGGCTTGTCCGCCTTTTGAACTGATGCCTATGGCGCGGAGGTAGCCGTCTTCATATCCAGCATGGGCCACCGGCGTCAGGCCGCTATGCCCATCGGCAAGCCCGACCCAGCAAAACCTGTATCCTCCGATTTCGACGGCAATGCGGCATATTTCCCGGTATAGAACGTCTTCACGGCTTGCCCGGGTTATGGCGAATCCGCATTCCCTGAGCATGTTGAGTATGCAGCTCAGACGCCCCAGCGGGGTTTCCGTCCTTTCGCGCTCAAGCGAGTACCTGATACACCTTTCAAGCACATCGGGCCTGAGATGCGACTTGTCGATATAATCGGCCGCGCCGTATTTCATGGCCTCGATGTCCACGGAGTAATCCCCGTGACTTGTCAGCAGTATGGCCGGCGGCCTCGCAGCCATTGCACCCATATACTTCAGGATATCCAGGCCCGTCTTGGCGCCCAACAGATAGTCCAGGAGCACCACATCGGTGAAGTTGCTTTTAAGCTCCGAGATGGCGCTGTCAAAATCGCAAGCCTTTCTCACGAGATAGACGGTTGACTCTACCTGCCTGAGAAGCTCGGAAATCAGCATGAAATCCTCTTCGTCGTCCTCAACCAACAATACGCGAATTGGGTTTCTGCTCATAGGTAACTCCTGCGTTGTTTCCCGCAGACCCAATTACAGTATTTTTGGGTTGAGATGGGTGAACTGGTATTTTATTGCGACTGAGGACTGCGCGAAACGCGAGGACTGAGGACTCAGCGTTTGGACTTGGGACTAAGAATCTGCCGCAGAGGCGCGAAGAGGGCGGAAGTTTTGAAACAATTGAAGACGGAAAAAAACAAAATCAATTACATTGTCATGATTAGAGAAAGGCCACCTGGTTCCCCCCCCTCCTTTTGGCCGCGTACATAGCCTTGTCCACTCGGTTAAAGACCGTTTCCTGCGATTGGTCGGAATCCTGAATTTCAGTAACGCCGATGCTTACCGAGAAGCTGATTTCGTGCTTGTGATAAACAAACCGGGTGTTTTCGATCAATTTGCGCAGCCGTTCTGCAACCGTGGTAGCGTTGTCCAGGTCGGTACCCGGAAAGATCACCAGGAATTCATCGCCGCCCCAGCGCCCGATGAAATCGGTTTCGCGAAGGATTGGCCTGATGCGTTTCATGATCTCCTTGAGGCATCTGTCTCCGGCCCAGTGGCCGTGCCGGTCGTTTATGACCTTAAAATGATCGACATCAAACAGGAGCAGTGCAAAAAGCTGCCGGTACCGATGGAAGCGGTATAATTCGTTTTTGAGGCGGTCCTTTAAAGCGCGCCGATTTGCTACACCAGTCAAGGGATCGATGAGGATTTCCTTTTCGAGCGCCTTGCGCTTTTCATGCACCTCGTCAACTTCTTTTTTCATTCTGTTGAGGTTTTGATTAAGAGAGTCCATCTCCTCTTTGAGCTTCTCCTGGCTGAGCGCCTCTCTGCGGCGTTTCTCCTCCAGAGCGGTGCGTATGGAGGCCAGCCTGGACATAACGAGCCCCCGGAACTCGGCGAGCGTGGTGCTAAGCTGGGCCGATTTCTTCATGTCTTCCACATGATTTTCGAGCAGGCTGTTGAATTTTGTGTTTTCATTCTGGTTCTGCCCGCTCTGAGTCATCGTATCAAGATACTGGCGCTCCATTTCCGCGAGGCCGGCGCCGATCTCCGATATGAACTCAGTGACCAGGCTGCGTTCCTCGTTTATCATCTGATTGTAACTCTGGGCGATCGTGATGATCTCATCCCTTAGCACTATGAGGTCTTGGATTTGTTCGTTTTGTTCGATTTTTTCTCTAAGTGAGGCTAGGCGCAGGCAGTACTCTTCTCCAAAGTCGTGGTCGAATTCGGAGATCAAACCTGCAAAAATCGACTGGAGAGCTTTGCCGTAGCCGTTTTCACCGATTAAGGGAGCCTTTTCGGAATGGCTTCTCAGGACGTCTTGTGTATGCTGCTCCGTCAGTGGGTTGGCCTGTTCGCTTTTGACTATTACATTCCTCAATGCGGAAAGGCTTTTCTCTATCTCCTCGATGGCGGTTGCTTTTTGCACTGAGGCCTTGAAGTCGGCCAGGCTCTCGCTTATGGCCGCACTTTCGTTGTGCACAAGGGCGGACAGGGCGCTTACCGTGCGCCACAGCAGATCGCGCATCTTCAGTACCTCTTCCTGCTCTTCGATCATCTTTCTAAATCCGATCCCCCCGCCGGAAATTTTTGCCGAACGCATTTGCGCATTTTTTCCGTGTTCGGCTGTAGTATCCTGCCGATCTCCGTTCGGATCGCTCATATCCCTCTCCCCATCTCTGATGGCAGCTCAAGTCCTCTCCCGCTCTCCATCTTTGCGGACTTTGGCTTGAAAAGCTGGCATTCTAAACCGGATGACGCATAGACCGCATCCTGGGGATGCCGGGCGAATTTGATGCCCCACGCAGAACATCCGTATGGCGCTCCCTGGTCCCAGGTTATGAAAAAGTGGCTGCAACGGGTACAGCCGATTCTTTCCACACTGCTCTCCCCACTGAAGAAGCCGGCTTTAAATTTCAGCAGTATCAAATAACAATTTTCATGCCAGCGGGATTGAACTTAACTAGAGCACAAAACCCGCCCGTAAAGCAGCCAAATATAATTACACTTGCCTCGGAACCGTTTTTGACTTAAGTATTTGAGTGCTTATGCCGATACATTAGTCGGAGGTGAAGCAACATGGTCATCACCGACGACCGGGTGCAAAGTGTTTTGCGGACCTATACTCGCGAATTGCAACGGTCTAGGCTTTTGCCAAGCAGCGGCCCGGATGCCGGCGAAGCCGATTCGGGCACGGAGACTGTCTCAATCTCCAGCGAGGGCAAACGCAGGCTCATGATAGACCGATTGACCACCCAGGTTTTGGACAAGATGTGCCCTAAACAGGACGATGGGGCCGGCCCGGCAGGAAAGGAATCCGTCAACGGCGGACCGGCAGCGGAAGGGAACAAATGAACGTAAGGCAAATCCCGCCATATCTGACAAATGAAGTGCAAAATTCTAACGGTGCAACCATAAACCCTGGCGCGCAAGAAAAAGCTGCTGTCGTAAACAGTGGTTCTTCAGACCGGGTGCAGATCTCCCAGGATTACCTGGACCTGGCTGATGCGCAAAAGAAGGTTACGGGAGACAATGAAGTGCGCACTGACAGGGTTCAGCAGATCAAGAGTCAGTTGGAGAGTGGGAACTATCAGGTAAAACCCGGTGAAATCGCAAACAAAATGTTAGATGAAGTAATCTAGACCACCGACATTTTATTGACACAGTTCGCAACGGCCCGGCAAGAAAGTTTTGACACCATGCCCGGGCCGATTCTTTTGGCGCAGCAGATCATTTCACTCCGATATCCCGCTTTTTGCTTGAAAAGTTTTTTTCTGGGCTGATGTCTTAAATGGCTCAAAACAGGCTCGCTCTTAGAGGTTCCGCAAACCGGATGTTCCCGATTCACTTGTCAGGCTCACGTCCAGGCTCCCGCAACGACCCTTGCGCACCGGGGTTGCCGCCAGACGATTTCTGAAGTATTTTGAAAAAGGAAAATTGCACATCATAAGCACTTTATGATCGTTGACTGAA
>DASPQK010000027.1:0-12583 GCA_035624985.1 Syntrophobacteraceae bacterium
GCGCGGCCTGAACGTCGGACAAAAGAAGCTGATTGTGAGCCATACCGCTGCGCTCGAGCACTGTGACGGCCTTTGCCTTACGCATGCCATAGGCCATTTCCTCATAGCTCGGAGGAGCAAAAAGCACCGGGCGCACCACGCCCACTTTTATACCCCTGACCTCCCGGTAGTAATCCACCACATCCTTCACCACGCCAGCCCCGGACCCAATAATCACCACCACCATCTCGGCATCTTCCGTTCGGTAGTTTTCAACGATCTTGAGATTGGTCCCAAGTATCTTGTTCATGGCATTCATCGCAGCGATGTAAGCCCGCTTGAGGAACCTGTAAGCGAAATCCTGGGCTATCTGACCCTCCATGGTGAGCTCCGCCTCGGTGAAGGACCCCATCAAGGTGCTCTGGCCGAACCTCGGCTGGTAGAGCCGGTTCGGGAATCCCACAAAGTAGCGCAGAAACTCGTCGGAGAGTTCTTTGACGTTTTCGAGCGCATGGCTCTTTACAAAACCGTCGCCTATAACCATGCAGGGAAGCATGACCTGCCGCAGTTCAGCAACCTTGAAAGCAACGGGCAGAAGATCGTGAAGCTCCTGGTTGTCGCATGAGACAAGCTGGGCCCAGCCCGTATTCCTCACGCCGTAGAAATCGGTGTGTCCGCAGTGAATGCTCAGGGACCCTTTGTTGACCTCCCTGGCCGCAACGCTCATCACCACAGGGAGCCGCTTTCCGGCCACGGAGAAAAGATTTTTCGTCTTGAGCACCAAACCCTGCGAGGAAGTATTATCGACATACCGGCCGCCCTGGCTCGCCATGGCTTCCACAGCCGCAATGGCGGAAAGCTCGTCGCTTGGCTGGAAGTACATCAGTTCATGGCCGAACAGATTTCGAACGCCGTTGGCGGCCGCCTTGGAGAAATCCTCAGCCACAGGCGTTGAGGGAGTAATCGGATAGCCGCAAAAACCATCTACCAGGCGCGTCAGGACGGAAAGCACCGCGTGGTTTCCATCCGTGACTGTATCATTTCGCTTCCTCATGGTCTCGAGCCGCTCGGCCGGAATCGAGGCAAGGTCGAATTCGAAAAGACTCTTGGCGTCAAATCTTTTCCATTCTTGCTGCCAGTCCAATCGAATGACGCTCTCCCTGTTCCGCTGCAGCCTGTAATAAGGGAGCTCGCCCCGCAATAGATCCATGTCAATTCTTTCCTTCATGGTGAAAAACTCCTCGCCGAAATTAGGAATAAACTTTCTTGGATTTCAATAACGTAGAGGGGGTGGAAACCGGATGATATTGTGGGTTCAGAACCTGTGCCGGAAACCCCGATTTCGATTTGGAGTAGTTTAACCATAATTACCCCGCGCGGAAAGGGGGGGTTATGTGTTTGTGAATAATTTTATACATCCCGATTGACGTGGACGTTGCCCAGTGGTAAAAAGAGCGTTAAACTGTTTAACCCAGAAAGGGGCAAAACCGGGATGGACAAAACTAAGTCGCGTATAGTCGGCGTGAGGGTGAACAAGGAGCAGGAAACTATGTTATCAGAGCTCCAGCAAAAATCCAAACTCACCAAATCAGAACTGCTCCTTAAGGGGCTTGAGACGCTTGCAGAGTATTATTCGGACTCCGGCGCCGAACAGGAGCCCATGCAGACCGCGTTGCAGCGCCTGGAAAGTGAAGCCGTGCGTCACATGGTCAGCCTCAGGAAGATCCGGCGCAAAGAGGAGGCGATAAAGGAATTTGTCCGTGAGATCAGAAAAATCGACGAGATTATCGACCGGCACGGCTGCAACCCGAGCATGCTGATTCAGATTCTGCTCGACGTCCAGAAGCAGAACAACTGGTTGTCCAAGCCCGCCCTGGTGTGGATATCGGAGCGTCTCAAGGTCCCCATGACCAGGATTATGCAGATCGCTACCTTTTACACCATGTTCAGCCTGGAGCCCCAGGGCAGGCAAACCGTGCAGGTATGCCTGGGCACCGCATGCCATGTGCGGGGTGCAAACGAGCTTCTGACCAGGACGCAATCCGTTCTCAACCTCAAGCCCGGCGAAACCGACCTGGAGATGAAACACACTTTGAAAACGGTTAATTGTCTGGGTTGCTGTGCGCTCGGGCCGGTAATGACGGTGGCGGGGGCCTATCACAGCAATCCCTCCGTGGCTGAATTGAAAGAACTTTTTAAAGAGTCATGAACGAAATCAGGGAAAACATAACCATGAAGAAACTCAAATCGGTTAAGGACATCAAACGACTCCAGAAAACCCTGCTGGCAGAACGAAAAGGGATAAGGAAATCTATCGCGGTTTGCGAAGGCACCGGCTGTCACGCTTACAAATCGTCGGATGTTGCCGATGCGTTTGTCAAAGAAATAAACAAGCGCGGTTTGGATAAGGAAATAGGCGTTCGCCGCACGGGTTGCCATGGTTTCTGTGAGCGTGGACCCATGGCTAAGATATTCCCGGAAAAAATCTTCTATTTTAAGGTAAAACCTGAAGATGTCCCCGAGATTGTGGAATCGACGCTGCCGGGAAAAGATCTGGTCGAAAAACTGCTCTTCCTGGACGACAAAACAGGCAAGAGGTGCGCTTATCAGCACGAAATTCCTTTCTACAAGCTTCAGAATCCGGTCGTTTTCGGAAACAATTTCCTCATTAACCCCAAGGACATTGAAGACTACATTGCGCTCGGCGGCTACTCGGCGCTGGCCAAAGCCCTTTCCGGCATGACCCCGGCAGACGTTGTCGAAGAGATAAAGAAAGCCGATCTTCGAGGCCGGGGGGGCGGAGGTTTTCCCGCCGGCCTCAAGTGGGAGACTGCCCGCGATGCCCCCGGCCAGCCCAAATACGTGATCGTCAACGCTGATGAAGGCGATCCCGGCGCATACATGGACAGGTCAGTGCTGGAAGGCAATCCGCACAGTGTTCTGGAGGGCCTGATGCTGGGCGCATATGCAATCGGTTCCGCTCAGGGCTTCGTCTATGTGCGCCAGGAATACGGCATCGCCATCGAGAACCTGCCGATCGCTGTCGCGCAGGCAAAGCAGCTTGGGCTGCTGGGCGACAATATACTGGGGTCGGGCTTCAGTTTTGATGTCATGATCCACCAAGGCGCCGGGGCATTCGTTTCCGGCGAATCGAGCGCTCTTATGAGCGCAATCGAAGGGCGCGTGGGCGAGCCCCGTCCCAAGTATATCCGCACGGCGGTTAAAGGTGTGTGGGAAAAACCGAGCGTCCTGAACAACGTTGAGACCTGGGCGAACGTCCCTTTGATCATAAACAACGGTTCCGACTGGTTCCGCTCGCTTGGGACACAGACAAGCAAGGGCACCAAGATATTCTCCCTTGTCGGCAAGGTCAAGTACACCGGCCTGGTTGAAGTCCCCATGGGGCTGACGCTGCGCCAGATAGTCTACGATATCGGCGGCGGCATCCGGGGCGACAGAAAGTTCAAGGCGGTACAGACGGGCGGACCTTCGGGCGGCTGCATTCCCGAGCAGTTCCTGGATCTGCCCGTGGATTTTGACGAACTGAGCAAGGTAGGCTCCATGATGGGATCGGGCGGCATGATCGTCATGGACGAAGACACCTGTATGGTGGATGTCGCCAGGTATTTCACCAGGTTTCTCGCCGATGAATCGTGTGGAAAGTGCATACCCTGCCGGGAAGGTCTGCGGCAGATGAGACGCATTCTCAAAAATATCACCGAAGGGAAAGGTAAGCCGGCCGATCTGAACCTCCTCGAGGAACTGGGCGACTTTTTGAAAGAGGCCTCCCTTTGCGCTCTGGGGCAGACGGCAGCCAACCCGGTGCTTAGCACCCTTGAGTACTTCCGCGGTGAATACGAAGCGCATGTTTTGCACAAACAATGTCCCGCCAGGGTCTGCCAGAGCCTGATCGTATTCTATATCGATCCGCTCAAGTGTTCGGCCTGCGCGACCTGCCGCAAACAGTGCCCCACCGACGCAATTTCCGGGGACAAAAAACTGGTTCACATCATAGATCAGGGAAAATGCATCAAGTGCGGGACTTGTTTCCAGGTGTGCCCAACGCGTTTTAGCGCGGTGACCAAGCTGCCCGGGGGGCCTGCGCCCGAGCCGGTCGCCTACGGAACCAAAGTGGCGCAAAAAAGCAAAGGGGAAAAGTAGATGAAAAAGATCACCCTGAAAATCAACGGCCAAGATGTGACCGCCGAGGAGGGCGCTACGCTTCTTGAGGCGGCCAAGGCTGCCGGAATCGACATCCCTACTTTGTGCGCCCACGAGGAACTTGAACCCGCCGGGGTATGCCGGTTTTGCGTGGTCGAAATCAGCAAGGGGACACGGAGTCGGCTGGTGACCTCGTGCGTCTATCCCGTGGAAAGCGGCCTCGAGGTTCAAACCGAGTCTCAGAGAGTGAACAAAGTCAGGAGAATGCTCGTCGAACTGCTCATGCCCGTGGCCCCCTCCGGTCCGATCAGCGCTTTAGCCAGGCAGTATGGCATAGAGAGGTCCCGCTTTGAACTCGACGAAGGCGAAGAGCCTTCAAACTGCAGCCTGTGCGGATTGTGTGTCCGATACTGCGAGCAGATCGGAGGAGAAAATGCGGTGGGCTTCGCCGGAAGAGGTGTAAACAGGAAGGTCGTCCTCATGCCGGATAAAGGCGAACAGTGTATTTTCTGCCGCCAATGCTATAAAATCTGTAATTCGGGTCGATTTGTCGAGATATCGGAAGCATTTCCCGAACAGATTTAATGCGCAGCGGTGCGGGGATGCCCTGTGAATCTATCGAAACCCGTAACGCCTGTATGGAGAAGTATAATCCAATTCGTGGTGCTGTCAGGGTCTTATGTGTACCGGGGTCCCGGTGGAGGCGATCTTGAAAAGCTCCTCCATATCGCTGTTGTATAGTGCGATGGCGCCCTGTGTCCAGTCCTTGTGCGCCCCCCCGGCATGAATATATAATTGACCTCCGAGTTTCGTGGACGAGGGAAGGGCGGCTTTATGCTCGGTAGCCGCCGCTATTTCCTTGAACTCGGAAGACGAAATGATGCCGGCAAAAAGCGCCCGTTCGGCGTGCTTCTTGTCCGGGTAGTTGAGAACGAGCCCCTTGTTGAACCGGCTTGCGGGGTCTTTGCGCAAGACAAGGAAGTCACCTTCCGGCGTGCGGCCGTCCCCATCGCGTTCCTTGTCTCCGACAGGTTGAGATCCAAGTCCTATTGGATAGTCACGGACCATCACTCCGGACTGAACCACGTAGAGCCGCCTTTTCTGCTTATAGATGTAAATTTCGGGATTAACAATGTCAGCTAAGCAACTGAGATAGTCGACCCTTACCGGCTCTTTTTCCCTGGGCGGTTGCTGCGGCGTGCTGCTTAGGGCTTGTTTACTTTCGCTGGATTTAGACGAACCGAACCGGCTGTCGGGTTGTTGCATGGAACATGCCGAAATCACAAACAAAACCACCCAAAGGAAGGTCCTCCCGACCCCCCTGCACACGGTAAGCCCCTGCATAGCTTCGCTCCATCGGTGGTGCTTCTCTCTCATGTCCCCTAAGAAGATATTACACACCACGGCCTGCAGGAGCAAGCCAAAAATCAACCTCCCTCAGCTTTTGTCGTAAGGCCTTGAAACTTCGACTATTTTGGGGCTTATGAATATCAGCAGCTCGTTTCGTTGGTCATCACTGGAGTCGATTTTAAACAGCCGCCCCAGAATGGGAATATCGGCCAGCCCCGGGGTAGATGACTTGGTTACCGTAGACTGATTGTTGATAACTCCCCCAATGGCGACAACATTGCCGTCGTCGACAAGAAGCTCGGTTTGGATCTTTCTCGTGTCGATGCCGGGTTCACTGCTGTTGCCGATGTTGTAAATAGTCGATGAAACCGAATCCTGCTTGGCGTTTATGAGCATCCTCACTTTGCGGTCCGGGGTGATATGTGGAGTGACTGCCAGTTCGAGCACGGCATCCTTGAATGAGACGGCGGTAATATTGGCCGCCGTGTCGCCAACCGTTAGATATGGGACCTCGGTGCCCTGACTCACCACGGCTTTTACATTATCCAGGGTCATGACACGGGGAGCGGCCACAATCCTTAGCTGGTTAATCTGCTGAAGCGCCTGTATCTGAAGGTCCACGTTGATAAGGGTCTTGCCCACCAGAGAGTTGATCGTGAGACCTAATTGGTTGAGTGCTGAAAGCGGCGGATTGATTTGAAACTGCTGGGAGTTCACCGAACCTGCAGGTATAGGCTGCTGCGTCTGAAAGGAAAGATTGAATCCAAGGTTTCTTTTGACTTCGCTGTTGAGCGTTACAATGCGCGCTTCAATCAACACCTGCGGGGTCGGGCGGTCGAGTCTTGTGAGCAGTTGTCGGGCAGCAGCCACCCTTGCCGGGTAATCGCTATAAATGATAACGCTGGTGCGCTCGTCAACCGAGATTTTCCCTCGCTCGCTCTTGCTGTCAGAGATTTTGGCGGCTAACTCTGCCGGTTTGCCAAAATTTACCGGAAAATACACCGTTAGAATGTCCCCCAGGTCACGGGTCGTCTCTGCAAGGCTTTGCTTCGCCTTGATGGCCTCAACCTGCTGTAAATATTCCTGGCGCAGCTTGGCCTGTCTGGCAATGCGGATTACGTTGCCCACCTGTTCCTTGCCCAGGTCATTCATAGAGAGCACCATGTCGAGCACCTGGTCCCATGGGACCTGCTCGACTTTAAGAGTTACCTTGCCGGAGACATCCGGTTCTATGACGATATTAGTGCCCGTGAGGTCCGCAAGGAGCCGAAGAACATTTTTCAAGTCGGCGTCCATCAGGTCAAGGCTGACAAGTTTTCCCCCATACTGCTTTCTGGCCGCAGCCGGGGTTCCGATTCCCTCGACGGGTTTTTCCGGATCTGCAGATTGCGCTGCGGCCGGCTTTATGGCCTTGGTCTTGGAACGAACTGCTTTTGCCGCCACATTGCCCGTCGCATCGCTGGTATAGCCGGGCATCTCGGCCCCAACGCCGGGCAGCGTTACCACAGAAGAGCCTTCCGCTCCCTCTAGAGTCTCTGTTTGAGGCGTCTGGGCGCGTACTTCCGTTGGCGACCAAAAGAGGCCGAGGAAGAGGGCGGGCGCCAGGATAAAAGGAAGAGTGCCTGTCCAAATATTTGCCTGCCTTTGCATGCGTCCCTCCTGGTCAATCCCGCTAAAGGCGGGACTGCAAACTCAAAACTGGTCACTTCTTCTCGCCGGGTTTCTTCGGCATGGGTTTTTCCAAGAACCGGTAAGTAACGATATTGCACCCCACCTGAAGCAACGGAGTCTGATTATCCTTTTGCCGAGTCAACGTAAGGGATTCGACCTTCAGGATTCTGTCAAGCTTGGAGATACTATCCAGGAAAACCCCCAGGTCGTTAAAGGACCCAAGAAGGTCCAGCCGGATAGGAATTATGGCGTAAAACTGCTGAAGGACTTCCGGTTGGGGTTGGAAAAGAATATTTTCCAAGCCCACCTTGGAGCCGATCCTTGAAACGTTCTCCAGAAGGCCCGGGATTTCTTTTTGATCGGGCAGCAGCATAAGAAGTCTCGCAAGTTCCTCTTCAGACTGGGCCAGCTCTTTTTCTACCACCTTGATCTTTGCCTCCGCCGCCTTTAGTGAGGCAAGTTTTGTTTTTTGCTCGCCGATCTGGCGCCTTAGCCTGTCCAGAGTCTCCATCTGGTTCTGGAACTCCAAAAAGTAAAAGGCCCCACCCATGATCAGCAGCGTGCCGGCAAAAACCAACACCTTCTGCACCGGGCTCAGGGTCGCGAGTTTGTCCTGGAACGAAATGAACAGGTCCTTAATCTTTTTCATGGCGGCTACATCTTCAGTTTCTTTTGTACTTCGGAATAAGTGTAAAAACGGTATGTCAACTGGAATTCCCTCAGTTTCATTTCCCTTACGGCAAATTGCCTGGAAAGCACCAGATTGATGCTTCCTTTTTCGATATATGGGGAAGCCTCGAGGTTGCGCATGAACTCAACGATGGCCTCATTGCTCTGTGCCACTCCGTCGAGCGTGACCGAGGACCCCGTTTGAGTCAGCTTGTCGAACCACATTTTCTCGGGTGGCACCTGGATCGACAAAAGCGCCAGCATCCGTACCACCGCATCGCGGTCGCCTTGCAGGTCCTTTATGACCTCCCGCTTTTTGTCGACGATCTCCTTGGTTTTCTGGATCTGCTGGAGGGCCGCCTCGAATCTGGCGTACTTGCCAACCTCCTGCTGGAGCGAAGAAAGCTCTTTTTTCCGCGCCCCTATCTCCCCATCGTAGCGAATCCACAAAAACCCTATAATCGCCCCGGCAAGAACAATGCTGAGAAGGTAGATGGAGGCTATTTGCCGGGCGCCTTCCTTTTGCTTTTGCAGCCTTACGGGAAGCAGATTTATCTGGATCATTTTTCTTTGCTCTTTCTTAAAGCGAGCCCAAGCGAAATGGCCATTTGCGGGCCGGCATAATCGACGTAGGCCGGGTCGAACTGTTTGGCATCATACTGCATGCGGGAAATGGGGTTAAAAATCTCCACTGCAATCTCAAGGTGTTCCCGCAGCACCCTGTCGAGGCCGGGGATGCGGCTTGAACCTCCACTGAGGTAAAGCGTGCCGAATTTTTCTTCCGGATAATTATGGTAATAAAAATCTATTGCGCGCCGGCACTCTGTTACCCAGCCTGTTACAGTTGAGACGAAAATCTCTTCGAGGTCCCGCACGGGATATTTTTCCACAGATTCACCCAGCTTAACCGATTCAGCCTCTTCAAAGGAAGTGCTGAAAAAATCCTTGATGGCCTCAGTCAACTGGTTTCCACCTATGGAAATGCTCCTGGTAAAGATGGGCATGCCTTTGTGGGCAATGTTGATAACGGACTTGTTGGCGCCTATATCCAGCAGAGCAACCCTTTCATCACCAAACCCGTAAGTCGCTTCGAAAGAATTGCTAAGAGCGAAAAAGTCCACGTCCACAACAAACGGATCGAACCCGGAAAGCCTCAATAGATTGCTCAAATCGGCTACCGATTCTTTTTTTGCGGCCACAAGCAGAACGTCCATGAAATTGGGACGGTCCCTGGAAACGTCAATTACCTGATAATCAACGTCCACCTCATCGATATTGTACGGAATATACTGGCCGAGTTCGGAATGCATCCGCGCCGCAAGTTCACTCTCGGTCATAGTGGGCAGCTCTATCTTCTTGATCATCACATCGTAGCCTGATATGCAGACGGCAGCTCCCTTGCCTTTGATTTTCAATTGGCTTGCGAGCATGCGTATAGCGTCCGCGACCAGCTCGGGGGCGACCAGTCTTCCATCTGTAAAGGCTTGCCGGGGTAGCGGAGCGATACCCATGCCCATGAGCCGTGGGGCGTTGGCGGTGTTGGCCTGGATGAGTTTCACGCTGTGGGACCCCACGTCGAGGCCGATGAGGTTTTCCGTTCTTGAAAATAGAGAAATCACAGGGCCTTCACTCCTCTGAGCTTGAAATCTTTTTGTTGAAAAAATGCAAAAAAGCACCTACCATAAAAAATTGTGGAATAATTCCACTGAGAGGAGATCATGTTGAAAAGCGCAGTTGAAACCCCAGGAGACAGAATCAGGCGCAAAAGCCTTGTTCGCGAATATACTGAGGCCATAATCATAGCAGTGATTCTCGCTCTTTTCATTCGCGCTTTTGTCGCTCAGGCATTCAAAATTCCCTCAGGCTCCATGGAACCCACCCTGCTCGTCGGAGACCATATCCTCGTCAACAAATTCATTTACGGTATAAGGCTGCCTATTGTCAACAATGAGATTATCCCCGTCAAATCTCCAAAACGTTTTGATATTGTAGTGTTCCGGTACCCAAACGACCGTTCTAAAGATTACATCAAAAGAGTGATTGGGTTACCTCTTCAGAAGGTCCAAATAATAAATAAAAAAATCTATATCAACGATGAACCTCTCAACGAACACTACGGCTATTACGACGATCCGCACGTGGTGCCGGGTCCGCGGGATAATTTCGGGCCGGTCATCGTTCCTCCGTACAACTATTTCGTAATGGGCGACAACCGCGACCACAGCCACGACAGCCGGTTTTGGGGCTTTGTCGAAGACAGCGATCTAGTCGGCGAAGCTTTTATCATTTACTGGTCCTGGAGACAGGAGGGCGCATTCACTACCGACCCCTCCGAAAGCTATATTCGGTGGAACAGGTTCGGCAAATTGCTCCTCCGTTAGTCAGTGAACAGTGAGCACTGCCCACTGTTCACTCTGCATACAACAAACAAGCTTCGCGCTTTTCCCGATATTCCCCCAATTGCTGTTCCCAACTCCATTCGATCTTGCCGATATCCTGCCCCTGCTCGACCCTGCGCCGCACGGCGTCGCTTCCTATTAGAATGTCTATAGGCAGTTTTTCCAGCTCATATTCGTATGGAGGATCAAGCCACTTGAAGAGGTCCGGATGCGTAATTCCAAGGGCCTGTAACAGGTTCAGGCCCATCCGGTAGGGCTTGAACCTCTCCTTGTCCGTTATGTGTATCTGAAATCCAAAGCACGCCTGCCGCTTGTACTTGTCGAAAGCGGGTTCGTAAACAACAGGGCGAAAAGTCACCCCTTCCAAACCACGCTTCTTTAGTTCTTCCATAAACCCCCTCCGGTTCAGAAAAGGGGCCCCGAAAAGCTGGAACGGCATGGTAGTACCGCGCCCTTCACTAATATTGGTCCCCTCCAGGAGCACCATGCCGGGGTAAAGCAAAGCGGTCTCCCAGGTCGGCATATTAGGAGATGGGTAAACCCAGTGAAGGCCAAGCTCATCGAATTGGCAGCCTCGCCTCCAGCCCTTCATCGAAACCACATCCAGATCGCAATCAACATCGGCCGCCGCGCAGACGAAGCGCGCGAATTCCCCCGCTGTCAAGCCATGTCTCATAGGGACAGGGTATCTGCCCACAAAGGAGCGGAATGCGGGTTCGACTACATTGCCTTCAATTTCCGTACCATTTATCGGATTGGGCCTGTCCAAAACGACTGCCTTGACTCCCGATCGAGCCGCCGCTTCCAGGCAAAGGCCCATAGTGGCAGTATATGTATAGACCCGCGTCCCTATGTCCTGAAGATCGATAAGAAGTACGTCAATTGCTTCAAGGGCTTCAGCGGGCGGTTCACGACTCTCCGAATAGAGGCTCACCACCGGGATGCCGGTGTCCGGATCGCGCCAGTCGGACGATTGAATCATATTTGCTTGTTTTTCCGAATAATACCCGTGTTGGGGAGAAAAAATGCAACTCAGCCTTCCCCCGGCGGCTAAAGCCAGTTCCTTGACGCTTTGCAAAGACTTGTTGACTGAAGCCTGATTGGCCAGAAGCCCAAGCCGCGCAGTGTGAAACCATCTTGGAGGCGACGCCAGAAAAACTTCGCACCCCAGGCGAAATTCCTCGCCTCTGCCGATTTGATTTCGACCGATCACCTGGCTCTAATTCCCCCGCTTTTGTCCAAACCGAGCGATTCCACGTGCATTTTTTCTTATAACAGATTGGCAAGTCGGGCGCCAATTAATTACAAATCCGTTACCAAAACCATGAACCGGACGCCTGTCCACTCGACAAGGGCGCTTTGCTTTCAACCCCTGAAATAGAGACGGAATGCTGACGTCAACTTGTTGTTGACAGTTTAGCGTCGTAGGCGTAGAAATATCAGAGTTCGCATTATTCGAGATTCAATCGTGACTGAGATAGTTTCTTTTCCGAACGGGGGTGTCTGCCGTGTGAACCCGTCGTGACGAACCTTACCGTTGTTCGTATCACAACCCGCGACCAAGGAGAATAACTATGAAATCTACATTATTGCTGCTGGCCGGCTTTTTCCTGGTTTTCCCGGCGATTCCCTGCGGTGCGGCGACCACCCTCCCGCCCTACGATAATTTTAGCAGCCACTGCCAATATAACTCGAGCCTCTTCTGCATTGACCACACCAAATGGTTAGGATGGGAGTCAAATGACAACGAAGGCTTGGCCAGGGAGGCTGTTCGCCAGATCCAATCGGGTGGTGGGGCTGTGCAATTGGCTACTTATGCATATGGGCTGGTTACTGCTCAAACGGGCGTCCCGAGCAGTTCCGGTCAGCGATTGGCGATAATTCGCAATCCAGCAAGCGTAACCACCATGCAAACCACTATTTCCGTAAACAGTTATATGTTTTATGGTTCCGGGCAAAATCCGCCCGAACTCAAAGCCCAGGTCGGGGGTATGTTTTTTAATGCAGGCACGCGCACTTCCGGGAGCTCCAAGGACGACGTGGCTGCTGAAATCGGCCTGAAGCCGAACGAGGGGCCCAACAACGTCGTCAATGTTTACGGGGATGTCTATGAGTGTCTGGACGACAATTGCAACACCACGAATCAGCTCCACCAGACGGATTCCCTTGGCAGCTACAGTCCAGGACAGTCGGTGACAGTCTCCATTCAATGGGATAAAACTAACCACCGGTTCATTTTTATGAACTTGACCGATGCGAAGAATGTAAAGACAGAAATCTATAACTACAAGGTCTCCGACACCAAAGCCCCCGGAACCCCGGTGAACAACAGCAAACGTCTTGAGGTGACTGTA
>DASPQK010000028.1:0-22252 GCA_035624985.1 Syntrophobacteraceae bacterium
CTGCTGCCGCTGGCCATCTTTTTCTTCTTCTGGAGCTTCCTGATGCGGCGCATGGGTGGCGGACCACAGGGGGTGCTTTCGGTTGGCAAGGCAAAAGTGAAAATTTACGCCGAAAAAGAGATCGGCGTAACTTTCGATGACGTGGCCGGCATAGACGAGGCGAAGGCAGAGCTTGAAGAAATCGTTGAATTCTTAAGGGACCCCGGGAAGTTCCAAAAGCTTGGAGGAAAAATCCCCAAGGGAGTTTTGCTCCTCGGCGCGCCCGGAACGGGTAAAACCCTGCTTGCGCGAGCCGTGGCGGGCGAAGCCGGCGTGCCTTTCTTCAGCATGAGCGGCTCGGAGTTCGTAGAAATGTTTGTCGGCGTCGGCGCAGCGCGCGTGCGCGACCTTTTCGGCCAGGCCAAGGACCATGCTCCATGCATCATCTTCGTCGACGAGCTGGATGCTTTGGGAAAGGCGCGGGGCCTCAACCCGATCGGAGGCCATGACGAAAGGGAGCAGACATTGAACCAGCTGCTCGTTGAGATGGACGGCTTCGACACAAGGGCCGGAGTAATCATAATGGCGGCAACCAACCGCCCCGAAATACTGGACCCTGCGCTGTTGCGGCCCGGTCGTTTCGACCGGCACGTTGCAATCGACAAGCCCGACATTCGAGGCAGAGAAGCTATTTTGGCCGTTCATGCAAAGGCCGTCAAACTGGGTTCGGACGTCGATCTTAAAAAAATCGCGGCGATGACGCCGGGTTTCGTCGGCGCGGATCTGGCTAACCTCATCAATGAGGCCGCCTTGATTGCGGCCAGACGCGATCGTGAAGAGGTTACGATGGCCGACTTTCAAGAAGCCGCTGATCGAATAATCGGCGGGATCGAAAAGAGAAACAGGGCCATGAACGTCAAAGAAAAAGAGATCGTCGCCTATCACGAATCCGGCCATGCGCTTGTGGCAATGGTGCTTCCCAACACCGATCCGGTAAGCAAGGTATCGATCATTCCTCGTGGCATCGCTGCCCTGGGATACACCCAACAGCTTCCCACCGAAGACAGATATCTCATGACGCGCGATGAACTGCTTGCCAGACTCAAGGTGCTGCTGGGCGGCAGGGTTTCGGAAGAAATCATCTTCGGCGACATCTCAACAGGGGCTCAGAATGACCTTCAGCGTGCAACCGACATCGCGCGCAGCATGATTATGGAGTACGGAATGAGCCAAAAGCTCGGCCCCCTTACCTACGTCAGGGAGCCGCGCTCGGCGCACCTTGACCTGGGTCTGGGTTCACGTGAAAGGGAGTTCAGCGAAAAAACCGCCCAGCAGATCGATGAGGAGATTGCCGCAATAATAGAAGAAACGCACCAGGAAGTGAGGAAGATTCTCACCGAAGAGCGCGGCATGCTCGAAAAGCTGGCCAAAATCCTGCTCGAAAAAGAATCCATAGATGGTGAGGATCTCAATAAAATCAGAGAGCAGGCAATTGCCGGCATAGCCCAAAGAAGTTCGGGACACGCCGCCTGATTTGCACGGTAAATCTGTTCTCCCCTTGATTGGAAGCCTGCGCCCCCGGGATGAATATGTGCGGTGCTGGTTTCCATATACCGCCCGAAGAGCAACAATTTTCCGCCTCCCCCCACGGTAGGAATTAAGAAAATGTGCGGGCAACATAGTTTGTAGTTTTCCTCTTTTCTTAATCAAAAAAATCTGCGATATGGAAACACCCCCCTGCCGCGAAATAGAGTGAACTGCCTGCCGGCGCTGATATGAATATGGATCGGGCTAGTAGTATCGCGTGGTTTTCGGTCTCTTATGACATGACTCATAGGGTAAAAGGTTGAATGGACTATACTCTCGCTGATTTGATCGATATTGGAAGTGCCCGGAAATTGCTTGAAAACTTTTTCGAAGCCGTGGGAGTCACAGCCGCGATAATCGATCTGGAAGGAGTGGTCATAGTGAGCTCTCCCTGGCGGAGATTGTGCACAGATTTTCATAGAAAAAACGAAGTGTTGTCGAAAAGATGCGTCGAAAGCGACACTGTCCTTGCCAATGAGTTGCTGGACGGCAAAAGATTTTCTCTGTACCGTTGCCCAAACGGTCTGACTGATGCGGCTTCTCCGATCATGATAGAAGAAAAGCACCTTGCCAACGCATTCATCGGGCAGTTCTTTATCGAAAAGCCTGACCTGGCGTTTTTTCGCCGCCAGGCCAGGGAGCACGGGTTTGACGAGTCGGCTTACTTTGAGGCTCTTTGTGAAATACCGATCATCTCGGAAAACACCCTGCCTTCCCTGCTTTCTTTCCTCACCTCTTTTGCCGAGATGATCGCAAATCTTGGCCTCAATCAACTGAAACAACGTGAAATCGAAAAAGAATTGCGCGGGAGCAGGGAGGATCTGAACCACGCGCAGGCTGTGGCAAATATCGGAAGCTGGCGGTTGGACCTTCTGGATAACGATCTGAAGTGGTCCGAGCAGACCTACAGGATGTTTGGCGTTCAACAGGGAACGCCCCTCACTTATGAAAAGTTTTTGGCCGCCGTTCACCCCGATGACCGCGAATTCGTTGACCGATCCTGGCGAGCCGCCCTTAGGGGAGAACCTTACGATATCGAACACAGGATCGTTGTGGGCGACAACCTCAAATGGGTCCGCGAGCAGGCCGAGTTGGAGGTTGACGAGCAGGGTAAACTGCTGTGCGGGTTCGGAACAGTTCGGGATATAACCGAGCGCAAGCGTGCCGAGGCCTTATCGTGGATTCGTCTCAGCCTGCATGACTTCGCGGCCTCGCACTCCGCTGACGAAGTACTGCAAAAGGCGCTGGATGAAATCAGCGAACAGACAAACAGTCCCATTGCTTTTATACATTTTGTGGCAGACGACCAGAAGAGTTTGATCCTCCAGACTTGGTCAACGCGAACACTTAAAGAATTCTGTAGAGCTTCGGGCAAAGGGATGCATTATCCGATTTCCCAGGCGGGTGTTTGGGTTGACTGTTTTCACCTGAAGCAGCCGGTCGTGCACAATGACTACAATGCCCTGCCTCATCGAAAAGGAATGCCTGAAGGGCACCCCGCTGTCATCCGGGAACTCGTCGTTCCAATTATGAGGGCCAACAACGTTGTCGCCATTCTGGGCATCGGGAATAAATCCACCGATTACACTCAGGAAGACATAGCAATGGCCTCCTATCTGGCTGATGTGGCCTGGGCAATTGCAACGCGGAAAATGTTGGAGGAGGAGCTTACCAAATCGCGCGATCTTCTTGAAATGCGTGTCCAGGAAAGAACGGCTGAGTTGCTGGAATCCGAAGAACGGCTCAGGCACCTCTCATGCAGACTCCTTACGGCACAGGAAGAGGAAAGGAAAAGAATCGGCGGGGAAATTCATGACAGCATCGGATCGTCTCTGGCGGCAGTCGTATTCAGTCTGGAGACTGCACGGGCCAAAGCGCGCCAAGACAATAACGACGAGGCGGTCAATCTGTTCGATATGGTGATCCCCATCGCCAAAAACGCCATCGATGAATCCAGGAGAATCCATACGGGGATGAGACCCCCGGTCCTGGACGATCTTGGACTGATTGCAGCTATAGGTTGGTATTGCCGGGAATTTCAAAAAAGCTATCCTCAAATTCATGTTGAGTGGAAGGTGTGCATGGAAGAGGGTCAAATACCCGAGTCGCTTAAGATCGTCGTCTTTAGAATCATTCAAGAGGCATTGAACAATATTGCCAAACACAGCAAAGCCGAATTCGTGGATTTGGCTCTCTATAGGAACGGGGACTGCATTGAATTAGCCGTTGAAGACCATGGAACGGGTTTCGATCTGAGTGCGGTTCTCTCCAGGGATGATTACAGCAGAGGGCTTGGGCTTACAAGTATGATCGAACGGGCCTCGCTGGCCGGTGGGAGTTTGACTGTACGCTCTACTCCCGGAGAAGGGACAATCATCCGGGGAAGTTGGCCGATCGACAAAGAAACATCCCTCGGATCAGCCCGGCCCCCAACTCCACAACGGGCTTGACATCTTGGCCTTGCCTGATGTATAAGGAAAATTTCGTGATTCTATTCGTCGCCACTCCGTAAGTCTGTTTTACAAGGAGGTTTTGATTGGCCAACCATAAGTCAGCCGTTAAAAGGGCGCGGCAAAGCGAGCAGCAGCGCATGCGCAACCGTTCCCGCAAGACCAGAATGAAAAACGTAGTAAGGCGCTTTGAGGAAGCCCTCGCCGGCAAGTCGCCCGAAAACGCTGCCGAACAATTGAAAAAAGCGGCCTCCGTGATTGCGAAAACCGCCTCAAAAGGCGTCATCCATAAAAACACCGCCTCACGGAAAATTTCCCGCCTCACCCTCAGAGTCAACGCTCTTCAAACACCGAGCACAGAGTGAGCACCAGGTCTTCAAGCAGCAGATCGGCGGAAGTCCCCGTGCTCTTGATCGCAATATCGGTCCGGCCTATGGCCGCGATCGCCCTGTAGAGATCTGCGTCTGAAAACCGAAGCGCCTGTTGCCTCGCCTTCCTTACCGAGAATGGATGTGCGCCCGCGCGTCTAGGAAGGTCGGCCTCCGATATGCCCAGCCGCATGCCGTCTTTTACCTGCCACACCAGGCGAATCTGCCATGCCATCGTCGATAGAATCTTCAACGGGAGTTCGCCCAACAGGATCATGCTTCTTAGCGACCTCAAGGCTTTATCGGCCTGCTGCGCTTTGATGTGATCGAGCATCTCGAAGGCGGAGAAACTTCTCTGAGAGGCGGCGGCTTCCAGAATGTCTTCAACCTCGATACGATCGCGCTCGCCGGCGAATGTGCAAATCTTGTCCAACTCCGAGGCCAGGGTATGTAAATCGCTGCCGGCTATCTCAACCAGGAGGAACGCAGCACGGTGGGAAAGGGTCTTGCCCATTCCTTTTGCTCTTTCGATCAACCAGCGCGGGGCGCCCTTGTCGCCCGGAGGTCTAAAGTTGACGAGCTTTCCTTTGGCTTCGACCGCTTTTGCCAGTCCTTCCACGCTCTTGCGGTCCGCAACGGTCATGACGAGACAAGCGGAGCAGGGGATTCGCTGCACGAAAGCCTCCATGGATGCCCGGTCCGCTTTGTCCCATGCCTGGACATTGTCAACCATGACCAGTCTTCGCCCCCCGAACATGGGGGTCGTGGCAAGCCGCTCGATCACCTTTGCGGCATCCGTTTCCCCTGCATGGACCCGCTCGCCGTTGAAGTTCCTGCCCCCCTTGGGCAGTGCGCTTGCAAGAAGTTTGTTCCACGCTTCTTCCATGAGGAAAGTGGAATCGCCCGCAAAAAGATACACGGGATCGATTTTGCCGGAATCCAGCGCTGTTAGAAACTCTTCGGCATGCATCAGAAGTTGCTCAGGAATCTGTCATGGATCCGGATGGACATCTCCCGGGCCAGAAATTGGAGTGCATACTGCCTGTTTTCAAAGCCGGCGATCGGATCGGGCTGCAGCGGGTTGTCGTTGACTCTGTAAATTTTGTAATAGCGGAAAGCTGGATCGCTCCAGAGAACTTTGTGTGTCTCTTTTTCCTCGCATCGAATGTCCAGGGTTATAAAGAGCCTGCTTTCCACCGTAATCCAATTGGATACGGTGCTGGAGATATTATGCGCAATCGGTATGATGTCTATGCTCTTGACCGTCCCTTTGAATACGGCTTGTGCATCTTCGACCGGGACTACTTTCATAGAGCCTTTGCTCATGAATGTCTCTCTTAAGGCCGCGGCAAATATGGCCCCGGCATTGGGTTCGGAAGTCTTGTTTTCAAATACCGGAATAGCGATGCACACAAGCCCCGGTTTAGGACCCTGGCCTTCACCCGAGAAGTGATATCCGCACGAGGCGACAAACACCGCCATCGCGCCCATCATCAATACCAGCTTAAGATTTCGTCTTATCATGGGAAACACCTGATCCGGGTTCTTATACGTCCTGATATATGTCCTGTTCATCCTGTCAGTCCCGCTCTCCGCAACCCTAAACGACAATATTTATCAGCTTCTTCGGCACAACGACAACTTTTCTCACCTGTTTTCCTTCGATAAAATCCGCAATCCGGGGGTCCCTCAGGGAAATATCCTCCAGTTCCTTATCGGTGGCGTCCGCCGGTACGGTTATTTTGCTTCGCAGCTTTCCGTTCACCTGGATAACGACGAGAATTTCCTCGGCCTTGAGCGCCTGATCGTCCCACTTGGGCCAGGGGGTGTTCAGAAGAAGCTCCTCAAAGCCCAGGGCGCTCCGGAGTTCTTCGCAAATGTGGGGCACCATGGGTGATGAGATGACTATTACAGCCTCTACGGCTTCCCTGACAACCGGCCATAACATTGGGTCGCTCGGTCGGCTGTCGAGCACCTGGTAAATCAGGTTTACAAGTTCCATAATGGCGGCAATGGCCGTGTTGAAATGGAACCTCTCGCGTATGTCTTCGGTGACTTTCCTGATAGTCTGATGGGTCTTGCGGCGCAGTTGGGCGATGTCCCCCGTCAGAAAACTTCCTCCCCGGTAAGGACCCGCGGATTTAAGCGCCTCCAGGTTTTCAAAAACCAGCCGCCACATTCTTGAAAGAAACCGGAAGGAACCTTCTACGCCCTGTTCGCTCCAGTCGAGGTCCTTTTCCGGCGGTGAGGCGAACAGGCAGAAAAGGCGCACCGTATCAGCGCCGTATGCCTGGATCATTTCATCCGGGTCGACCACGTTGCCCTTCGACTTGCTCATTTTGAAGCCGTCTTTTATGACCATCCCCTGTGTGAGAAGGTTCAGGAAAGGCTCGTCGACGTCCATATATCCCATGTCGCGCAGCGCCTTTACGAAAAATCTCGAATAGAGCAGGTGCAGCACGGCGTGTTCTATTCCGCCGATGTACTGGTCAACGGGCATCCAGTACCCGACCCTCGCCCTGTCGAGCGGTCCCCGGTCGAAGTCCGAACAGGCGTACCTGGCGAAATACCAGGAAGATTCAACGAAAGTGTCCATGGTGTCGGTCTCGCGCCGCCCTTCAGCCCCGCATTTGGGGCAGGCGGCGGAGTAGAAAGGTTTGTGCACGGGCAAAGGCGAGCCGCCGTTTTCCAGAAGCTCTACATCGATGGGAAGCACCACGGGCAGGTCCTGCTCGGGGACCGGCGCAACACCGCATCTGTCACAGTAAATGATCGGAATGGGAGCGCCCCAGTATCGCTGCCTCGAAATCCCCCAGTCCCGAAGCCGGTACTGCACGGTCAATTCCGCAAGTCCTCTTTTTGCCAGGGCCTCTGTTATGGCGATCCGGGCGGCGGCGGACTCCATTCCGCTGAACTCGCCGGAATCGACCAGAATGCCGTCCTCCTCAAAGGCATGGGTGAGCACACCCTTATCGCCGGGAAAACCATCGCGGGCAACCCCCGCCAGGGGGGTTTCCGGTCCCCCCGTCAGGCCCGCCTCCGCGGAAGACCCCGCTCCGGGGTACGCTCTCAGGGGGCACGCTCCTGCCGGTTTTATTACAACCTCGATCGGCAGGCCGTATTTTTGGGCAAACTCGAAGTCGCGCTGGTCGTGCGCCGGAACCGCCATGACGGCGCCTGTGCCGTAGGCCATGAGGACGAAATTAGCTACGTAAACCGGCATCTTTTTCCCCGTCACCGGGTTGATGCAATAGCTTCCCGTAAAAAAGCCCTCCTTTTCGAGCAGGTCCGCTTCGCGCTCGTTGCGCTTCGACTGCTTCACTTTTTCCACAAAATCGAGCACGGCGCTCTCCTGGGGCTTTCCCCGGCACAGGTCAGCCACCATCGGATGTTCGGGAGCGATACTCATGAAAGTGGCCCCGAAAAGCGTGTCCGTGCGGGTCGTAAAGACCCCGATGTCTCCCCGGCCGGATTCCAAAGGAAAGCGCAACATGCTCCCGGTGCTTTTCCCAATCCAGTTCTGCTGCATGACAAGCACCCGTTCCGGCCAGCCGGGCAGCTTGAATGTATTCTGGAGCAGTTCCTCCACATAGTGGGTAATCTTGAAAAACCACTGCTCCATCTCCTTTTGCACGACCGCACTGTCGCAGCGCCAGCAGGCGCCCGCTTCCACCTGTTCGTTGGCCAGCACCGTCTGACACTTCGGACACCAGTTCACGTAGGAACTCTTTCGATAAGCCAGCCCCCGCTCGTACATCTTGAGGAAAAACAGCTGCTCCCACCTGTAGTAGCTGGGATCGCACGTCGCAAACTCCCTCGACCAGTCATAAGAAAAACCAAGTTGCTTCAACTGGCTTCGCATGTAGTCGATATTGTCGTAGGTCCACTTGGCGGGGTGGCTCCCCGCCTTTATTGCGGCATTTTCGGCCGGCATCCCGAAAGCGTCCCAGCCCATCGGATGGAGCACGTTGTAGCCGAGCATTCGCATAAAGCGGGCAACCACATCGCCTATGGTGTAGTTGCGGACATGACCCATATGAATGCGGCCCGAAGGGTAGGGAAACATCTCCAGCAGATAATATTTCTCCCGCTTCTCGTCTTCGCCGACTTCAAAAACCCCGGCCTCGTCCCAGAATTGCTGCCACTTTTTTTCAATGGACCTGGGGTTGTATCTCTGCTCCATATATTTCTCGTCCGTGTCTATGTGTCCATCCGAGCCTGAGAACTCTTTTTCATGAAATCTTCCCCCCCGGCGTGACATTTCCCTCGGGAACAACGAGTCTTAGCTCCTGCCCGTCAACAGCGGCCAGGATCATCCCGTGGGATTCGATTCCCATGAGCTTTACAGGCTTGAGATTTGCCACCAGCACTACCTGCCTGCCCACAAGCGTTTCAGGCGGGTGCGTCTTTGCGATTCCCGCCACGATCTGCCGCTCTTCTCCTATATCGACGATAAGCTTCACCAGTTTCTCGGACTTAGGGACTTTCTCCGCCTTCTTGATGAGGCCTACTCGAAGATCGACCTGCCGGAAGACCTCCATGTCGATTACAGGGGCCTCCGGCGCCGGGCTCGCTGGAACTTCCATCTTTTTCTTCTCCTTTGCTTTGTCGGTTTCCACCCGTGGAAAAAGCGATTCTCCCTTGATCACTCTTGTCCCTTCCTTGAGGCTCCCCCACACCGTATCCTCGGCAAGCCTCAGATCGGCCGTCTTTTTCACGACTCCAAGCCGCTCGAGCATCTTTGCCGAGGTCGAAGGCATGAAAGGGCAAACCAGCACCCCAACGACTTTATTTACTTCCAGAAGGGTCCTCATCACCGTCTGAAGCCGGGGAAACAGGCGCGCATCTTTGGCCAGGTTCCACGGGGCGACGTAATCGATGTATTTGTTGGCCGCGCCGATGCATTCCCAAACGGCTGTGAGCGCCTTGTGGAACCCGAGCCTCGGGATTTCCTCCCGGTATTGAGAGATCGTATCCTCTGTCTTTTCACGCAGCGCGATGTCCATGCTGTCCGGTTCCGAGCCGAAGGGGGGCGTCTTTTCGTCAAAATAACGCGCCGTCATGGCGAGCGTGCGGCTGAAAAGGTTACCCAGGTCATTTGCCAGGTCGGCGTTTATGCGTTGAACCAGGGCTTCTTCACTGAAGTTGGCATCCAGCCCGAACGCCATTTCCCGCAAAAGGAAGTACCGGAAGGCGTCGAGTCCGTAAAGGGGCGCAAGGTCCAGCGGGCGTACAACCGTGCCGTGGCTCTTGCTCATCTTGCCTTCATCCGTTCTCCAGTACCCGTGGACGTTCAGGTGACGGTACATCGAAATGCCGGCGGCCTTGAGCATAGCGGGCCAGTAGATTCCGTGCGGTTTGAGTATGTCCTTGCCTATAAAGTGCTGCACAACGGGCCAGAGGTCCCTGTACAGTTCCCCGTCCGGATAGTCGATTGCGGAAACATAGTTTATGAGGGCGTCGAACCACACATAGGTGACATAGTTCTTATCGAAGGGAAGCGGTATGCCCCAGGCCAGGCGCTCGACCGGCCTCGAGATGCACAGGTCTTCCAGCGGCTCCCTCAAAAACGACACTACCTCGTTTCGATACCTCTCTGGGCGGATGCAGCCGGGATTGGCCTCCAGGTGGCCTATAAGCCAATCCTGATATTTGCTCATCCTGAAAAAGTAATTCGCCTCCTCGCGCTCTACAGGGGGCCTGTCATGGTCGGGGCACTTTCCATCGACCAGTTCCCGCTCCGCGTAAAACCTCTCGCACCCGACGCAGTAAAGACCTTTGTAAGCGCTAAAGTAGATTTCACCGGCGTCGAAGACCTTCTGAAGCACGTACTGGACGACTTTAACATGTTCGCTGTCGGTGGTTCGGATGAACTTGTCGTTTTCGATGTTGAGTTTGGGCCAGGTTTGCCGGAAAATCCCGCTCATCCTGTCGACGTAAGCCTTTGGCTCTATTCCCGCCGCCTGGGCCGCCTGGGCGATCTTGTCCCCGTGCTCGTCGGTCCCGGTCAGAAAGAAGGTCGTAAACCCCATGAGTTTGTGAAACCGGTTCATTACGTCCGCGACGATCGTCGTGTAGGCGTGGCCTATGTGCGGTTCGGCATTAACATAATAAATCGGCGTTGTTACATAGAATCGATTCATCCGCATTCGCCCTGGCAGCAGCAACTTTGCGCGTCTACGTCTATCTCCCGCCCGTCTTCGAGCTGAACCGTGAAAGACCTGGCCATAACGTTCTGCCGCACGACTTTTCCCCTGCCTTCAGGCAGTTCGACCTTCTTGCCCACTTTGGGCATGTCTTTCCTGAGTTCCCTGTAGGTGTCGTGCTCGAACTGGAGGCAGCACATAAGCCTGCCGCAGGCGCCCGATATTTTCGCGGGATTGAGGCTGAGGTTTTGTTCCTTGGCCATCTTTATGGAAACCGCATGGAAATTTTTCAAAAATGTCGCGCAGCACAGCGGCCTCCCGCAGCCCCCAAGGCCCCCGACCATCTTGGCCTGGTTGCGAATCCCGATCTGCCTCAGTTCGACACGGGTCCGCAGCCGTCTGACCAGGTCTTTTAGAAGCTCTCGAAAGTCCACCCGGCCGTCTGCGGTAAAATAAAAGATGATTTTGCTCCCGTCAAAGAAGTATTCCACGTCCACCAGGTTCATCGGAAGCTCGTGGGCCGTGATTTTCTCCGTGCAAAAGCTCTTCGCGTCAGCCTCGATCTCCGAGTTGCTGAAAAGCTGGCGGATTTCATCTTCGCTCGCCATCCGCTCGATCTTCTTTATCTCCTGGGGATGGATTCGCGGGTCCCTCGCGCAGGCCGACTCGACGACCTGCCCAAGCCCGATCCCCTGCTCCGTGTTCACTATTACGTATTCGTCCTTCCTGGGGCAGCATTCGCCGGGATCAAAGTGGTAAAGCTTGCCCCCCTTCCGGAAACGAACTCCAATCACCTTTTCCATAGAGTGAATCCTTTATTGCAAGGCAGACGCCTTCGAGCGTCATCTGCAGGTTTGCGTTCACTTTGAGGCCCTGCATCGCCTGTTCGACATTGTGATACAGAAAAAAAAGACGCGCGGGCGGGGCCGATCTTGCCGCCTCTTTCGTCCTGTCGTTCAATTCAAAAGTAAGCGGGGCAGGGCAGGGGCCGTAACGCCCCGCAGCAGGCGGCGCATAATGCTGCTGCGGCTCCCTGCCGCCTTTGGGACCGCATGTGAATCTGAAAAGAATAAGGTCCCTGACCCAGAGCCTTATAAGCTCTAAGTCCTGCTCGGCGTTTTCGCGCTCCTTTGCCCAGTCGGAAACCATCGGGAAAAAATCCAAAATGGAAATTGCCTCGAGACTTTCCAACCTTTCGATAACTTTTCTCCAACCCGCTTCCGCCTTGGAATCTTCGGCGGTTCCATCCTCTTTCTCCCTCTGCGTCGCTGAGAGGGCAGGGTAGAGGCCGGAAAACAACCGCGCTTTCTCGTAGCTTCCCGCAGCCATGCGGGCAATGCCTGCCGCCTGCTCGGCTGAAAGACCTTCGCGCATCAGCCGGTCGGCCACCACCTTGTCCTTGAGCGGTTGAAACCTCACCTGGCAGCACCTCGATACTATGGTCGGCAGGAGCATCTGCGATTCGGTCGCAAGCAGTATCAAAATATTTGCCTTCGGAGGCTCCTCGAGTATCTTTAGCATGGCGTTTGCCGCTGACTCCATCAGCCTCTGCGCATCTTCAATTATAACAACGCGGAATTTGCCTTCAAACGGCCGGAAGCGGAAACGCTTCACAAGATCGCGAATCTGTTCAAGCTTGATGTAAACACCTTCGTGTCTGATATGAAGCACGTCGGGATGCTGTGCGTTTTCGAGCTTGCGGCACGAGTTGCAGACCCCGCATGAATCAAAATCCAGAGGAGAAAGGCAATTCAAAGCCTTCGCAAACTGCATGGCTGCGTGCATCTTGCCCGAACCCGCCATTCCTGTGAAAAGAAGAGCGTGCGGAACGGCCTCCTTTTCGAGAAGCCGCCTCAGAAATCCGATGGCCCTTTGCTGGCCGGCAACGTCAGCTAACATCGTTTTGAGCTTTGTTCCAAAACCAACCTGTTCGTCTGTTTCTAAGAAGGGGTTTCGGTTTACAAAATCTCGCCCCCGTCCGGATTGTCGCTCCGGACCGGAAAGCCCCGGAAAAAACGTCTCCCAAAAATGGTTTCGAATCCTGTCCACGTGCTCTCGTCATCGCCGGTATCGGCCAGGATGCGGTTGATGGCGTTCATCTTTGCATCCAGATCGTCGGCCTGGTGCAGGGCAAAAGCTTCCCTGCTCGCAGGCAGCCTGACGGCTCCAAACTGGATTTCGCCGTGGTGGCTCAGGATGAGGTGCTTTAGAAGGAGCGATGTCTCCGTGGGAAAGCCTTCAATTTCCCGCACCTTGTCCTCGATTATCTGTGTGCCCATCACTACATGTCCTATCAGGCGTCCTGCGTCCGAATAGTCGATATGGGTATCATACACGAATTCTTCGATTTTCCCAATGTCGTGCACAAAGGCGCCGGCTATGAGCAGGTCGCGGTCCAGCTCCTCGAAATGGTTGCAAATTCTGTATGCGAGCGTGATGACCGAAACGGTGTGTTCCAGGAGCCCGCCGATGTATGGATGGTGCACCGACTTTGCCGCCGGCGCGAGTTTGAAGCGGGTCATGATTTCAGGGTCGGCCAGGATCGCCTCGCACAGGCGGCGGAGAGGGCCCTCCGCCATTCCCGCCACAAGCCTGCTCAACCTCTCGCACATCAGCTCGGGGTTGCAGGGGCCGACCGGCAAAAAATCAGCCGGATCGTATCCGCCTCGGGGAACAGCCATGATTTCGGCTACGCTCAGCTGCATCTTCTCCTTGTAAATCTCGGTTCTCGCCCGCAGGTAGACGACATCGCCGGACTGAAAGCCCGCCGAAGCCTGAGCGGCGTTTTCCCACATCTTGGCGGAGATATCCCCCGTCTTGTCCGATAGCTTCAAATCGAGGTAGACCGCTCCGTTTCGGGCGGTCCTCAACTGCTTTTCCGAGGCGACAAAAAGAGAAGCGATTTCAACGTTTTCCTGCCTGGCCTGCTTTATGTCGGAAACGAAGTGTTGTTTGGGCACCGATCACCCCCGCGCCTGCGGCGCTACGCCTGTGGCGCAAGGAAAAAGTAAAAAGTAAAAATTAAAAAGTGAAAAACTGAGAACCTGTGTCGCTTTCGCATTTCCTTTTGCCTTTTACCTTTTACCTTTTTACTTGCACCCCCTTGGGGCGCGGCCTTTTACCTTTTTACTTCCCCGCCTTCGGCGGGGCCCTTTTGCCCAATCGTAGTACATCCCGCCCCCGCAGTCAAACAGGTGTATAACGGGTCACGAGGCGCGTATCAAACCGTGAACCGTGAATCGTGGCCCGTGAACTGAAAACCGTGTCTTATCTGTTCTATCATGGGGCGCGCAGCGCCGCGGCTTGCGGATCGCGGAAGACGGAGGACGGGTGTGGGATGACGGGTATCGGATGTCGGAACACAGAGGTGAAGAGGGATAGCTCCGGAAAGAGACGCGGATGGACACAAATGGGCACGGATAGACCCGGTTTCAGTCTTGGCTTCGCGGAATTGATCCGGGGTCTTGTGGGTCATGTAAGTCCTGGCTGATCTTGGCGGGCTCTGCGGCTCCGGCATGGAATTTCTTAGGCATGAAACGGCGAGACCTGATTCGGCGCCTGGAAGTCCACGGCTGCCGGCTGGTGCGCGAAGGGGGCAGCCACACGGTCTATGTGATTCCGGAGAGGAAAAAGTATCCACAGTGCCGCGCCATCGAGAAGTCGATGCGGAAGGCTTACGGGAAAATTGTTCGGTACATATTGAAAACACACACATTGACAGCCGAGACAAAATGATGTACGTTTTGAAAGCATACCACCGCAAAGGAGCTTTCAAATGCCAAGAACGGCTATTGAGGATAATAGGCGAATCTCACTGAGAATCCGCCCGGACGATAAGGGACTGTTGATGCGTGCCGCTGCTTACGAGCGCACCGATCTCACGGATTTTGTGCTGCGCAATGCTATACAAGCTGCAAAGGCCGTGATTTCTCAGGCTGAAAGGGTTTTACTATCAGAACGTGATAGCGCGCGCGTACTTGATGCCCTGGAAAACCCGCCCCATCCAAATGCGAAGCTCCTGGCGGCGGCAAAAGCTTTGCCCACAATGCCATGACCATTCCTCTTTGGCATGAGGAGCCGATTTCCAAGCGGCACAGTCGGGAGGCGTTCGATTGTGGTGACACTGCGTTAAATGATTTCTTGCGCCGACATGCGCGTCGAGCGCACGACCGTGGGGGCGCTAAAACTTTCCTTGCGGTTAGGGATGATAATCCATCATTGGTGCTTGGCTTCTATTCCATCAGCCCCGCCTCGGTAGAATTCTCCAAAACCCCTGATGTCGTCAAACGAGGATTGGCTCGGGATGATGTGCCCGTTTACCGCCTCGGTCGCCTGGCTGTGGATAAGCTCATGCAGGGCAAGGGGCTTGGCGGGCGGCTTCTTTTGTCTGCGGGTAGGCGCTGTCTGCGCGCCTCTCTGGAAGTGGGCGGTGTCGCCCTGTTGATTGATGCCAAAAGTGAAGGTGTAGCCCGCTGGTATGCCGGCTACGGTGCGTTGCCGCTTCTGGATACCCCGCTTTCCCTGCTTTTGCCGATGGCTGCCATCCGAATGGTTCTGGAGGCAGCCGGAAAACTATAATTCACTCTAATGACCTCCGTACACCTCGCTCCTATGACCGATTTTTACCACGAGCACAAGCAGTTGCTCATCTTCTATCTTGGCCAAAATCCGATGGTCTCCAACGCGATAGCGCCAGAACTCACGAAGTTGTCCCTTGAGCGGTTCGCCAAGAGCCCTGGGGTCCGGAGCAACGCGATCGCGGAGATAACGATTGATGCGACGGGCGTTCTGCGGATCAATCCTGCCAAGATCCCTTTCGGCCCGTGGTGTAAAACTAATCCGCCAGGCCAAGCCTACGCTCCACTTCTTCGAGCGGGATGGACTCCTGGCCGCTCTTTAGGAATTCCTCGTAGGCGGTTTCGGCTAGGTAAGCGTCTTCCAGGTCCTCGATGCACCGCTCAAGCGCCTCGCGGATAAAATAGCTCTTGGTTCTTCTCGTGGCCCGGGCAAGAATTGCCAACCGCTCCGTCAATTCTTCCGGAAGCCTCACCGTATGCGTGTTTGGCATATTGCATCCTTTCGTATTGGTTGTAATACAATTTATACAAACCTTCGCATATAATCAACAACTCAATTGCGGTCGCCGCTTCATGTCTGATAAAGGACGTTATCACACATGAACGACGATGACCTTAAGAATTACATGGAATCAGGTTGCCGAAGCCCGAGGAGGAAAAGGGCTGACCGCGGAGGACTGAGGATTGAAGAGAACAATGCCGGCACTGACGGCTGAGGCTCACCACTGACCTCTGGCTACCGTCACTTTTGCGTTTTTACTTATTACTTTAGCCTCTCCCGGCAGGGGGTTTTCTGCGGCTCTGCGGTTGGATATTCGCCCTTGTTGCCCCTCACGCTGGAGCGTGGATTCAAACACGTCTGCGGTTCTACATTCTACATTCTGCGGTTCTGCGGTTCTCTTTTGCTCCCCCCGGCGCCGGCTTGAGGAAAAAACCGCCCATAATTCCCTGATCGGATGCTCGATGCGGACCTCTATAGTATAGTGCATTGGCGTTTTGATCTATTGGTGTTTGGATGTTTTAAAAACATTATTCATGAAATATTCTTTAATAAATATCGCCCCTTCGGACGGGCGGCACGAAACTGAGAGAGGATCGACAATCGCCGTGCCCCGCGGGGTTCGCGTGAAACCGGCTGCGCAAGAATTTTTCCATCTCTGCTTTTGATGGGAACAGCTTTGTTCTCACACGGCGATTAGAATGACCGTGTTGCACTGAATTGCAGCTAGAGGAGGGGTTCACTTGAGTCGCTCCAATGTGCTACCTGGTCTCGGTCGTATCTGTGAAGAAACCAAACGTGTCTCGCGCATCCTCCAACTCATCCAGATCATCACTGCCCGACCCGACCGCTACCACAGACGCGACCTGGCCGCGCGGTTCGAGATCAGCGAACGGATGATTCAAAAAGACTTGGACGTTATCCGCCATGGGCTGAAACTCCCTCTCACCCCATCGCCCTCAGGCTACCGCTTCGATCAACTGCCGCGCCTTCCGGCCGTCGGATTCGATTTCGCGGAGGCGGTTTCCCTGCTCCTCGCCGTTGAGGCCGGCCGCAGAAACACGGGGATCGGGACTCCCGATCTTGATACAGCAGTAGAGCGGGTCCGGGGCCTGTTTCCTCCCGAATTCGCTCGCCGCATGAGTGAACTCGGCAGACTTGGCAAAAAATACAAGGCGGAGGAAAAGCCGGTCACCGGGGAACACAGATGGCAAATGCTTGCTCTCCTCGAACGCGCAATCGTCGAGGCCCGTAAGGTGCGCATCCGCTACAGCACGAGTTCGAGGGGCGGAGAGGAAAGCATACGGATTATCCACCCCTATCATCTGCTCCCCTTTGTTCGCTCCTGGCATCTCGTTGCCCACTGCGAACGGCGCGATAGGGTCCTGACATTCAAAGTCGACCGGATTCGAAGAGCGGACCCGCTTTCCGATCGTTTCGAGATACCGCATGATTTCTCGCTTGACGATCACCTCGGGGACGGATGGGGCCTTATGAGCGGCCGGGGAGAGCAGGCGACCGACGTCGAACTCCTTTTCGAACCTGAGGCTGGACGTTGGGTTAGCGAGGAGCGGTGGCATAAGAGCCAGACCGTGGAAATACTAACCGACGGCGCCGTCCGATTCGGATTGCACCTGCCGATTACGCCCGATTTCGTGAGCTGGATTCTCTACTACGGCTGGCGGGTGGAGGTGATGAGCCCGCATGAACTGCGGGACCGCGTGGCTGAAGAGCACCGCAGAGCGGCCGATCGGTATCATATAAGTGACGGTACGTCGCTTAGCAGAAGGATACAATAGGCCCACAATGTTAGACATGCTTTTTCTACTAGGGTCCAGGATGGCCGCCTGTTTGCCGCTGAACGGCCGTCCGCGTGCATAAACGGATGTAATCATGACTCATTTCTGGGCTAAGACCACTTCGGATGATAAGCCTGGCATCTCCGTCTATGATCATATGGTGAACGTGGGAAGTGTAGCATGCTGTCTTGCTGAAATACGGCCCGGAATTCTGGAATATTTTCAGATAACCTTAAAAGAAGTGGGTGCGCTTGCATCTCTCCACGACCTTGGCAAGATTTCCCCCGGTTTTCAAAGGAAATGTGAGGCGTGGCTCCGCGAAAGTGGCCTGTCGAAGGTTGCCGCCAATGCATGTTGGGACACAGGGATGGAATCTGACCATTGTGCGGTCACCCATTCATCAGTTCAGGATTTCCTGATACAGGCAGGTTCATCCAGAAACCAGGCCCAATATCTATCGGCCGTCCTGGCTGCACATCATGGAAGGATAAGGTTTCCTCCGACAGCCCGTGGAATCAGGCCTCCACAAATCAAGCAGATCACGGAAAACGACAGCGGCATTGAATGGAATAATGAACGCAAAAAAACCGCACAAGATGTATGTCGTCATTTTGGTGCGGACCGTCTCGGCACTGGCATCGACGAACAGTCCCCGGCTCTTTGGTGGCTGGCTGGGCTGACCTCTGTGGCCGACTGGATCGGTTCCGATGAGAGGTTCTTTCCTCCTGGTCAAGGGTCGGATCATCAAGACCCCTCCATCCTTGGACGGAAGGCGCTCGAAGCTATCGGTTTCCGGCGGATTCAATTTGTCGCTGGTCTTTCATTTCACGACCTTTTTCATGATCCGGAAAAGCCTGAGATAAAATGGGTTCCCAATGAGATGCAGGAGAAAACGGTTACCACTGTGACGGGACCAGGAGTCTATGTCATAGAGGCGCCAATGGGAATGGGCAAAACCGAGGCTGCCCTTTGGGCTGGCTATCGGCTACTCCTGTCCGGGAAAGCAAACGGAATTTACTTTGCGCTCCCGACCCAGATGACAAGCAACCGGATTCACATTCGTATGAACGACTTCCTGCGGAGGATCCTCGCTGAACCTTCCACCAGCCGTCTCATCCACAGCAATTCATGGCTCGTCCAGGCCGACTGTCCGCTTCATCCTGTTGCGACCGATAGACGGGAGACAGCGCAGGACGACGCTAGAACGGGCCGGGACTGGTTCGCTTCCACAAAGCGGGCGATGCTTGCTCCCTTCGGTGTTGGCACGGTTGATCAGGCATTGCTTGGAGTGGTTGCAGCAAAGCACTTTTTCGTGCGGCATTTTGCACTGGCCGGGAAGGTCGTGGTTATAGATGAGGTGCATTCATACGATGTCTATACCGGAACGCTCATTGACAAACTCATCGCTGCGCTCGAAGGACTTGGTTGTACGGTTATTGTTCTATCCGCGACACTCACAGGCAAGCGGCGTGAACAAGTCGTGTCTTGTCCGCTTGATGTGCATGGTGCGACGCTGCCCTATCCTCTCATCACAGGCCGGGTGGACGGCGCCTCCCTCAAACCGGTGGCGGCAATGTCGCTAAAGCCGCGTGACGTAAAGATGGACTTTATCAACCCTGTAAAAGCCCAAGAAGCAGCGATTTCTCTTGCCCGCAAAGGCGGGGCAGCCCTCTGGATATACGACACCGTAGACGGGGCTCAGAAGCAGTACCAACAGTTAAGGGAATTGTGCGGACAAGAGTTCCCTATCGGCCTTCTTCACTCTCGATTCCCGTTTTGGAGGCGGGAGCAGCTTGAGACCGAATGGATGGAACGGTTGGGCAAGCACCGCAAAACCCTATGTGGCTGCATTTTGGTCTCAACCCAGGTCGCTGAGCAAAGTGTGGACCTTGATGCCGATTTGCTCATTACTGAATTGGCGCCCACCGATATGTTGCTCCAGCGGCTGGGGAGGTTATGGCGTCACGAGCGGCAGAAACGCCCTGTTGAGTGTGCTTGGGTCTATATTCTCGAAGAGAAAAAAAGCCTTGAAGATCTGCGTATCATGAAGCCTGAGGAGATCAAAAGAGCACTAGGCGATAAAGCTAATGTGTATGCACCTTTCGTCCTTCTTCGTTCCCTAGAGGTCTGGCGTGAGCAGTGCAAGAGATTCGGGGCGGTTATGATTCCTCCACAGATACGGGAATTCATAGAACTCACATACCAAGAGAAAGAAACGGAGCCCGATTCGTGGCGGGAGCTTTGTCATGAATGGGCTGCGGCCAAGCTGGCGAATAAATCGTTTGCCTTGCGAAATACCAATATCTGGCAGGTGGCGCTCGAAGACGAAGAGGGCGTACAGACTCGTATCAATGAGGTGCCGACGGTTGCGCTGGTGCTTTGCAAAGGACTTAACGCTCGGAAAGCGCTGTTTATAGACCAGTCGGAGGGCCTCCTCGATAAAGAAGTCTACAGGCTTGCCTCTGCGCAGGCAATTTACAGAAACCTGGTAAAAATCCCCAAGTACTTCTTTGACAAAATCGAAGCATACGCCCCTTTTTCTGATTACCTGCACGGCGAGCAAAGCATTGGAATCGTAACGGAGAGCGGGGCGGTCAACGTGAAAGGGCTAAAAAAAGGGACCAAGTTCTTCTATTCCGACGATCTTGGGCTTGTCATCCAGAAAACATCCACGTAGGGGGAAACATGAACGTTGCCTTTGATTGCTGGATACCAGTGACAACGGATGCCGGGAAAAGAATCCTGATGAGCTTGTGCGCCGTCTTTGCTGAAGGTGACAGGTTCGCAGATCTTGCGGTGCGTCCGCACGAACGAGTCGCCCTGATGCGGCTCTTTCTCTGTGTAGCGCATGCCGCACTCAAAGGACCCAGGGATTATGGTGAGTGGTGCGAAGTCCCTAAGAAGCTGCCAGGGGCTGTCGTGAAGTACCTGATGGATTGGAAGGACTCCTTTGAGCTGTTCCATCCCGAAAAGCCGTGGTTGCAGGCCGCCGAACTCGACATTCTCGCTTCGGAAAGGAGCGGTGATCCCGACGACGAGAAGGGTTGGTCAGCACTTAACAAATTGTGTTTGACACGTGCAAGCGGGAACAATTCGACCCTTTTTGACCAAGCATCAAACAGTGCCGCAGCAACCGAACATACCCCTAACGAAATTGTTCTCAATCTCCTGACATTTCAGAATTTTTTTGTAGCCGGTGGCAAAGCATCATCAAGAGTTTGGGGAAATGTTGAAATGAAGAATCCACCGAACCCAAAGGGAGGGCCGTGCTCTGGAAAGTCGATATTGTTCACATTCCTCAGAGGAAAGGACCTTCTGGAATCGATCTATTTGAATCTAAACACATATGAAGACTTGAAGTTTCTATATGGGAATTCAGGCAACTGGCTGGGAGAACCAATTTGGGAAAAGCCGATCAAATCGCCAATTGACAGCGAAGCCATTGCCAATGCGACACTGACCCACTTAGGGAGGCTTGTGCCACTGACAAGAATTCTGCGGGTAAATGTGGACTGTAAAAGGGTTTTGCTGGGCGCCGGTATTCTTTACCCTAAATTTCAGGATGAAAGGGATGGTTTTCATGCGGATGCATTTGCAACCACTGTCCTTAATAGTGACGGAGAGCGCGAGTTACTATCGGCAAAACCCGGCTATAGTGTGTGGCGACAGTTGCATTCTCTGACACTGTGCAGAAAAAATTCTTCAGATTCGAGCCGTGGACCACTTTGTTTGCTGAATATTCCGGATGCCAATTCTTGCGACATCATTGCCAACGCAATGATAACCAATCCAAAACAAGCGGCAGAGATTGTCGACCTTATCGAATCAGTCTTCCACATTCCTGCAGTTCTTAGGACGCCTGAAGGCTCGGATCATTATCGAACCGAAGTTGAAAAGTCTGAAGCATTGGCGACCCGACTGGGTTGGGCTGTCGAGACATATCGCAAAGATGTGGACGCCGGGTGGGAAGGCCGTCTCAAAGGAGCTGGGGCGTCTAAAGGAGAGCTTAAAGGCAAGCTCCATAATGTTGCCACTATACACTACTGGACTAGCGTTGAAAATAACCTTCCGCTCCTGCTGAGCCACATCGAAGCCATTGGTACCGATGATGCGATTCCGACGCGAAATGCGTGGCGAAAAATTCTTCGCGCCGCGGCCCGTGAAGCTTATGAGGTTGCATGCGGACGCGAATCGCCACGCCAGATGAAAGCTTTTGCGAAAGGATGGCAGACATTGACAACGATACGAAATGAACCTGGAGCGAACGACAATAAACCGAGAGAGGATGGAGCATGAGCAGGCTTACTGAACGACTCCGCAGGTTTAAGGACGACCGGGGCATTATGGCCAACCTTCGATGTATCTATGTGGATAGCAAGAAACACCGAGCGTGGCCGGCGCTAAATCGTTTGGGGGTGCCGATTAACGACGGTGTTTCAGCTTTCATTGCCGGCCTTTACGCAACCCACCCGGAGGAGACCGCAACGGGCAATTTCGGGCACACGTGCAAGGCCATAGAGCGCCACCGCGATGAGAGTCGTCCAGACGATAGCAAGTTGAGTGCAACCGAGCGTCGGTTTCAGCACTTACTTACTGCGGAAACCGACGCAGAGCTCCACAACCGCGTCCTGCGGATGGTGCTAATGGCCAGGTCCCAAGGCGTACCAGTTAACTATGCCAAACTCGAAACCGACTTGAGGATCTGGAAATTGAGCGACCGGGTCAAAATCGACTGGGCTTCGGCTTTCTGGGCCCCGGAAGCACTTTCTGCCGAGGAGGAAGTATGAGCTGGCTTGCGCGTTTGGAGGTGGATGCTGAAGTCGCGTACAGGGAACGCATTTCCGACA
>DASPQK010000029.1:0-8750 GCA_035624985.1 Syntrophobacteraceae bacterium
CCCCGAGAATATCGTCGAAGAACGAGACCAGGGATCGTTTCTTAGGAAGTTCTTAATGACCTTCAAGAGGTTCTTTACAAAGCGCACCGAAATCAGGAGCAGGCATGGCGACTCGCATCTGGGCTACCTGATCGAGGACGATTCGTCTACGACCGGATTGCGCTACACAGTGAACTCCGCTGCGTTGAGGTTTATCCCCAGGGAAGATTTGCAAAAAGAAGGCTACGCGAGCTATTCACGGCTCTTTTGTGAGAAAGGCAAAGGGAGCTGCTGATCTTCGATGCGAATAGCCGCCATCGTCAATCCTGTTTCCGGATGGGGAGCAGCCCGCAAGAAGTGGCCTGGATTGCATGCGTTGAGTCCGGCCGGTGCGGGGGTGGAGACTTTTTGGAGCGAGTATCCGGGGCATTCCGAGGTGCTCGCTGCCTCAGCCAGGCACTCCGGTTACGACCGGGTGATTGCGGTGGGGGGAGACGGCACCCTGTTTGAGATATTGAACGGGCTGTGGTGGGAGCAGGAGGGGGAGTTGCCCAGTGTCGGCATGGTCCCGATAGGCACTGGATGTGACTACATTCGAAACTTCGAAGTAGGCCGGGGTCTAGCGGCGAGGCTCAAGACCGCTGTGGGTCTTTCCACTGTCAGAGTTAGCCTAGGCTGTTGCCGTATCCGTCACGCCTCAGGGGAGCGCGACAGGGTTTTTGCAATGGTTCTGGGGCTGGGTTTTGATGCCGAGGTAGTCCGTATTTTCCGCACTGGGCGATTCGGTCGCGCGGGTTGGTACGCATATGCCTTGAGCGTTTTGGGCGCTTTTCGCAGACTGAAATCATGCACTTTTAGCGGAAACATAGATGGGTTGGCTTTTCATGCAAACGCCGTCGCTTTTGGGACCGCGCTGGGACGTTGTTTTGGCAGACGTATGGAAATCGCCCCGCCGGCTTCTCCGGTCCGAAACGACTTCGAACTGGTTTGGGTTCGGCCCGTCGGATTTCCGAAACTGCTGTTGACGATGCTGCTATCCTATTTCGGGGCGCATTACAGGCTTTCCTGGGTCAAGACGGCGCGTGCCCGCAGGGTTTTTCTTGACTCGTCTCCTCCTTCGCCAGTCGAAGCCGATGGCGAATTGATCGGGAACACACCGGTCGAAATCGAGATAATACCCGGAGCAATTTCATTCGCGGCCAACGCGGTGAGACAGGGAAAAGGCCGGTATCAGGAGCCGTAATCCAGGTTTTTGGCTCGGCAATCTTTCGGATCGACTTTAGTGAATTTCCAACATCCAGGCCGACCGGTGCGGTCGATATTTTTCATTACAGCGCAAGTTTTTCCAGTTTGAATTGTTTAACAGGCAGAGTTGTGCGCCGGTCATTGGAGAGGCCGGTCAAAATCCATGCCTGGGAGGCAGTCTGCAATGTCACCGGATAGCCGTGCTAAAAGAGTCGAAGGCGAAGAACCTGCGCAGCAGGCAAACGTTGAAAGGAAGAAGACGAAGAACGTTTACAACAGGATGGAATGGGCAGGCGCGTTCGGCGACATCGGCACTCTTATTCCGTTCGTTGTCGCGTACATAACCATAGTCAAAATAGATCCTCTCGGGCTCCTCTTCATGTTCGGCATTTTCTTACTGGCGGCGGGGTTCTATTACAGAACGCCTTTGCCTGTTCAGCCCATGAAGGCCATTGGCGCAGCCGCCATTGCGGGGGGCATAAGTCCTGCCGCCCTTTTCGGATCGGGCATCACCACGGGCATTTTCTGGTTTTTTGCGGGAGCAACAGGGGTGATCGGACCGATAGCCAGGCTTGCAGGCAAACCGGTCGTGCGCGGGATCATGCTGGGACTGGGTCTGTCTTTCATGGTGGATGGTGTGCACCGAATGAAGACGGCGCCCGTTCTGGCCGGTATCGCCCTTGTGGTGACTTACATTCTTCTGACAAATCCCAAAGTTCCTGCGATGTTTGTGCTCCTGCTGATCGGAATTGGGTCGGCGCCGGTAATGAACCCTGGAATACTCCACGAACTCTCCAAAATCCATGTCGGTTTGAGGCTTCCCGTTTTTGCGCTCCCCTCGATCACCTTGAATGATCTCCTGGTCGGCACGCTGCTCTTCACGATCCCGCAGATACCGCTGACCATTGGGAACGCGGTGATTGCAATCGTTGCCGAAAACAATGAACTATTTCCCGACAGGAAGATCACCGAAAGGAAGATCGCACTGTCTCAGGGCATAATGAACCTTGTGTCCCCTCTTTTTGGCGGCATTCCCATGTGCCATGGAGCCGGAGGAATGGCGGGTCATGTGCGATTTGGAGCAAGAACAGGAGGAGCGCCGATTATACTCGGCGCCATGCTCGTTTTCATTGCCCTGTTTTTCAGCGAGTCGGTTTCGATCATCTTCGGGGTTTTTCCAGACGCGATCCTGGGTGTGATCCTGTTCTTCGCAGGTTCGGAACTGGCCATCGTGGTGAGAGACATTGGGGAAAAGAAGTCCGATTTTTATGTGATGCTTGCAGTAGCTGCTTTCGCTATGTGGAACATGGGCGCGGCGTTCCTGGCAGGGATAGTTTTGGAAAACTCGCTGAAAAGAGGGTGGATTAAGGTCTAGATGAGTGATTCGGCGGCCCGTGGGAACACTTTTGAAAAAACCGAAAGCGAATATGAGCTTATCAAGGCCGTTGGGGCTGGCGATATTGTTGCGTTTGAAATGCTGATCAAGAGGTACAGGGACCCGGTTTTGAATTTTATTTTCAGATATACAGGTGATAGATTCGGGGCAGAGGATATTGCACAGGAAGTTTTTCTAAAAGTCTATCTGGCGGCTTCCGGCTTCAAGCCCAGGGGGAAGGTGTCGACATGGATTTTCAAAATCGCCTACAATCTTTCGATGAACGAGGTCTTGCGCAGAAGCCGGTTTGACCGGGCGAGCGCCTCGGATGAGCTTGGACCTGAGCTCCAGGGGCCCGGCGACACGGGGTTGAAGGAGCTTGCGCAGGAAGTTATGGACTCAGTGGGGCGCCTTCCCGAAAAGCAACGGGCCGCGTTGCTTTTAAGAGTCGATGAGGATCTTTCCTATGCCGAGATCGGTAATGTCCTTTCAACTTCTATTGCCGGCGTGGAGTCGCTGCTCTTCCGCGCCCGCGAGAACCTGAGAAAAATGCTGATCGGTAAATCCAAAGGAATGAACAGTGGAAAAGGATAGATTTGGAAGCAAATTGACAGCTTACAGAGACGGTGAACTGGATGGCGGGCTTCGTGAAGAGGTCTCGGCGCACCTGCGAAATTGCACAACATGCAGGGAAGAACTGGCCGAGTTCGAAGCGGTGGATTCTCTGGTCAGGATGATGCCGAAGATCGATGCGACCGAGTCCTTTGCCCTGGAGATTATTGCCGGGCTTTCAAGGCAGAAACGCAATCGGCCCCTTGAGAGGTTTCTCCGGTTGGCCGGCTCTTTTTTCGAGCTTGCCGCAGGTCATAAGGACGAGGGAGACGCACTCGACGAGTTCAGCGATTTTCCGCCTCTTTCGATGAGTTATGCCTATTTCCGGGTCATAGGTCAACTTAGATAAGGACATCTGTTATGTCTTCAGGATCTTTTCTGGTGGGTTTTGTGAGTGCTTTAGCCATGGTTTCGGCCGCCTTTGCCGGCTCCTATTACCTGTGGAGACGTTTCGGGCGGAAGGGCTCTAAAATCGAGGGGTATCTTGACCTGATAGCCGATCTTAGCATCGAGCAACGTCAAAAGGTTCGTGATATCCGGCAAACCTTTCTGCCAGAGGTTGAAAAAATACGCAGGGACTTGCGCGAAAAAAGAATGGTTCTGGCCGGGGCGCTTTTTTCCGAATCAGAGAATAGATCCAGAGTGCATGCGGCTGTGGAAGATATCTTGAGGTGCCAGTCGGAGCTCGAACATGCAGTCATCGAGCATATCCTGGAGGAAAAAGAAATACTTAACGCAAGGCAGAGAGCGGAATTTTTCGATATTATTCGCCAACAGTTTGCTCAGGGCGGGTTGGGAGTGCATGATGTGAAGGGCGCGGGAAATTCCAGCCGGTGGAGCCGACCTCCGGTCGTGAGATAAAAGCGGTGGTGTTGTCCTTATGCACCGGATGATTGTCCTGCGCGGGATGCTTTCGATGTCATTTTTTCATTGAATCTGGCGGCGTCGATGATGAATCTCTCGTGGGTGCCTTCAGATATTTTGTCCACTCCGTCGTCGGCGACCAAAGAGAAAGTGAGCTTACGCCCTTCTATCTTCTCGACCTTTGCCTTTATGGTAACTGTCAGCCCCGGTGGGGTTCCGGCAATGTGGTTTACGTCTATGCCGATGCCAACGGTTTGTTCCCGGGGCCAGTCGATGTGGGGATTTATGGCCCTGATGCAAGCCCACTCGAAAAGGCCTACCATGAAACCTGTCGCCAGGACCGCCGGCATAGCCTGAAACTCCGGAGACTCCGGGTAGAGGTGGGGGACTGTCTTGTTCTCAAGGATTGTAAAACTGAACTCGAAAGTGAAACCTGCCTGCAGTGACATGTTCATTTTTGGGATCCTTTTTTTTCAAATGGCGCCGGCATTCGCGGGCTCCGTCCGTTCGCAGCCGATACATCCTGTTGCCGATTGCTCTTGCATGCTTTGTAAATATCGCTGTGTGACTGTAATAAGTAAAATTGATTAATCTAATATTGAAAATTAGCTCAACTTATTATATGCAGTGAGGCCGAGATGTTTGATTTTTAGCTGCGGAGAACGCAGAGTATCGTGAAGGGACGGTTTTTGTTTCATTGAATTCCTGTCGATCCCGGCGTGCTCTGAAATGAATTTGTATCCTTCAAACTGAAGTATCTCGTCGCGGACAGGCGCCATTATGGAGTGGCAGCAGATCGTCGGGTTTTACCATGCGGCCAGGCTGCGGAGCTTCACCAAGGCGGGGGAGGCCACGTTTCGAACTCAGTCTGCTCTTAGCCAGCAGATCAAGTTGCTGGAAGAGGAACTCGACTGCCAGCTCTTCGAAAGAATAGGGAAACGAAAGTTGAATCTAACCCTTGCGGGAGAAAGATTCTTCAAGTTCTCAGAGATGGTTTTGGATCAGCACGAAAGACTCAAGGAGGAATTGACGGAATTCAAAGGGGCTTGCAAAGGGCGGCTGAAAGTGGCTGCACCTTTCACCACCCTTTACCACCTTTTCCCGGACAAGCTCAGAGACTACGTTGGCAGGTTCCCCGGGGTCGAAGTGACCCTGCTCGATCGACCGCAGGAAAGGGTGCTGGAACTTGTCAGGGACGGTGAGATCGACTTTGGGTTCGCTCTTGAGTCGGTTGTCCCGAAGGACCTTGTGACAATCCGATGGAAAAAGGTCGAGACGGTCCTCATGGTGCCGACGGGACACCCGTTGGCTGCTGCAAAACGGGTGAGTTTGAAACAGCTGTCCAGGTACCCTCTCATTGTGCCTCCCCGGGGTCTGAAGCACAGTGGTCGCGCGGCTCTCGACAAACACCTTACAAAGCTCGGCCTCGATTGCCGCGTCGTTATGGAATCCTCAAACGTAGAACTCAGCTCAGTCTACGTTGAAATCGGGTTGGGCATTTCGCTTGCCACAGTGGTGAGGGATTTACCCGGCCTGAAAAAAAGAAATCTTGAATTCCTCCCCGTCGATCGTTATTTCAAGCCGGATCATATCGCTTTGGTCATGAGGAAAGGCAAGATGGTTGCGTCATACAAAAACGCTTTTGTGAGCATGCTGTTTGGGGAGCCGGTTCAACATGATGCTTGACATTTGATGCCTTTGGCCGCCTTGACCAGGTCCCCCGGTGAACAAACCGCTTGCTCCACCACTCCTGCGCCCAACGCCGCCTAAGTAATGCCCGTAGTTTCAGGGCCATGACCCTGCCCGGATTGACTTAAAATCCTGGTCATGCTTTGCCGGTTGTCCCGGCAATGATATCTCCGATCATTTCATAGAGGATTCCTGCAGTCCGGCCGGTCAGCTTCTTGCACTCGATGAGGTTTTCCTGCTCCCCGAATCCTTCCAGAATGTTTCGGCAGATGCTGGATCCAAAGGTTTCGATAAACTTCCGCCTGAATTCGGCGCCGACTTCGTATGCAATCTTCTTGTCGTCCCCGGGTTGCTTTCTCCCGAAGAGACATCCAAGGGCAATAATCCCTCCGTTCAAAGTCCCGCAGGTGTCGGCTTTCGAACCGCCGATTCCTCCGCCAAAGCCGGTGGCCATCCTCGGGATATCGGTGTGGATCTCGTTGGAGTACGCTTCCACAATCGCCTTTGATATGGCCTCCGCGCAGTTGAACCCCGACTGAAAGTAATCAAAAGCCATTTGCTCGATTTCCGCCCTCTTGGTTTCGCTCATTTTTCTATACTCTCCTTTTTGGGTGAAGTCAGTTTTTAATCGTGATATTAGATTGATTGGGATTTGATATCGTGTCAAACGATTTATTTCGAACCTGAGGATCGGTAGAATCGATAATAAGAGGGCATAAATATGGAAATCCGCCAGCTAAAGTCGTTTCAGGCGGTGGCAAATCTATTGAGCTTCAACAAGGCAGCCGGACGGCTGCACTATGCGCAGTCCAGCATTTCAGCGCAGATCCAGGCCCTCGAAGAGGAGTTTGGCGTGCAGCTCTTCAGCCGTCTCGGCAGAAAGGTGCAGCTGACCGAGTGCGGAATACAGTTGCTCCAGTATGCGAACAAGATTTTGGAACTGGTCGATGAGACCCGGTCTAAGGTGATGGAAAACGAGGAACCTGTGGGGTCGTTGACCGTGAGGATTCCGGAAACCTTTGGAGTGCATTGCCTCCCGGGCGTCATCAAGGAATTTCACAATAGATTTCCCAGGGTGCAACTGAACTTTATCACCTGTGCTCACGAGGGGTTGGAAAACGATCTGCGCAAGGGCATAACCGATTTGGCGTTCCTGCTCGCCGAGTCCATCAGCGCAGCCGATCTCGATGTGGAAATTCTGGGTTTTCACTCAGTGGTGCTGGTAGCCAGTCCGCATCACCCCCTTGCCTCCAGGAAAAGCGTACACACAAAGGATCTAGGGGGTGAGACCATCTTGCTCTCAAAGGTGGATTGCAGCTACAGGAAAGTTTTCGAGCAAGTCTTGGAGCAGGAGGAGGCGGGCAGGTTCAGCAAGATTGAATTCTACAGTGTGGAAGTAATTAAAAAATGCCTCGTGTCGGGGGTGGGAATCACTGTGCTGCCGGAGGTCGCCGTTCGGGATGAGGTCGCGCAGGGGAAGCTCGTGGTTTTGCCATGGTCGGAGGGCAAAATCGATGTGGCCTTATTGATGATCTGGTACCGCGACAGGTGGATTTCACCTACCCTGAGGGCTTTCATGGAAGTGACGAAAAAGATTGCTGCGCAGGCATATTAGCCCGGGTCGACTTTTCATCAAAAAGGGCTTCCTTCAGCCGGGGGAAAGTGAAGGCGCCGTGTGGTGAACGACATGACTCAAAGGAAGTGCGGATGAAATCATTTGAGGGCAGTCCGACTCAAAGCGGTTTGAGGGGTAATTTCGACTCTGTCGAGGCGTATGCTCGAGTTCCAAAAACCAAAAGGATAGCCGGCGCAAGAAAGACCTTAACAGTCTGCCCTTATTGTTCGGTGGGGTGCGGCATGATTGTGCACAGCGCGGACAATGCGATCATAAATATTGAGGGCGATCCTGCGCATCCCGTTAGTGAAGGGGCTCTTTGCGCCAAGGGGGCGGCGGCCTACCAATTGGTTAACAATCCCGAGCGAGTAATGAAGCCGAAGTATCGTGCCCCCAACGCCAGTGAGTGGCAGGATGTGGAATGGGATTGGGCGCTGGATCAGATCGCCGGGAGGGTAAAGGGGACTCGTGACCGGACCTTCAAGCTCACTTCTAAATCCAAAGTAAAGGAAACCGGGCCTGAGGGCAAAGATACAGAGGTGGAAAGGGACTTTGTCATCAACATGACGGACGCCATGGTAAGCATCGGCAGCTGCTCTATCAACAATGAGGAGTGCTACCTGCTGCAAAGGCTCATGCGATCGTGGGGAATCGTGTACCTCGACGACAAAACCCGGACCTGACACGCCACAAGCATATCGGCTCTGGGAGAGTCGTTCGGTCGCGGATGTGCGTCAAACCACTGGATTGATTTAAAGAATGCCGACGTCATTTTGATCATGGGGAGCAACGCGGCGGAAAATCACCCGATTTCGATGAAGTGGGTGCTGAGGGCAAAGCAACGGGGGGCAAAACTAATCGTTGCCGATCCCCGCTTTACCAGAACCGCCGCTAAGGCGGACATCTACGCTCCTTTTCGCTCCGGCACCGACATTGCTTTCCTGGGCGGCATGATCAAATATATCCTGGAAAATGATCTATACTTCCATGATTACGTGGTCCATTACACCAATGCTCCATACCTGGTAAATCCGGAGTTCATGGGCCCCGGCGAGCTCGGTGGTGTTTTCTCGGGCTATGACCAACAATCCCGGAAGTACGATATGAGGACTTGGTCTTTCCAGTTGGACGACCAGGGTTTGCCTCGGAAGGATAACACTCTTAAAGGTCCCAACTGTGTGTTCCAAATTCTCAAGAAACACTTTTCCCGCTACACCCTGGAGATGGTTTCCAGCATCACCGGAACGCCTGAGGCCGCCCTAGAAGAAGTCTACAGGACCTTTGGGCTTTCCGGAAAGCCGGACAAGGCCGGGACCATCCTCTATTCGATGGGTTCTACCCAGCATTCCGTCGGTGCCCAGAATGTCAGGT
>DASPQK010000030.1:0-3526 GCA_035624985.1 Syntrophobacteraceae bacterium
GATCAAGTGCGCCGATTACGTGATCGATCTTGGCCCCGAAGGCGGCGACGGCGGCGGGCTGGTCGTTGCGGCCGGCGCCCCCGAGGTGGTTGCGCGCTCGAAAGATTCCTACACTGCGCCCTATCTTCGGGATGCGCTTGGGATGCGCTGAGGTCATCCGGTTTTTTTGTTCGAAGATATGTTGCCTTCACTTTAAAGTATTGCTCGCCACAGCAATCGTAATTAAAAGAATCCTAATCGGTTAGTTGTCAACTTAGGAATATAGGAAGAAAGGAATTTTAACATGGAAGATCAAGAGCGGATCAGGCAAACCCTGTTCGAAATATTGGGAGAGGAGGGATGCGGCATTAACTGCGATGAAGATGTCGACATCCTGCACGATGAGGAAGGCTGGAAGCTCATGCTCTGCGGGTTCATGGAACCCTGGAAGCTTGGAAAGACCGTCGATGAAGCCAGGACCACTCTTTACGAACTCGGCTCCATGCGCTTCGGCCTGTCATGATCGCTACGTAACACCTTTCAATTCAAAGAGGAGCTGACAAATGATAACCCCGCAACACTGTCCAGGATTTGAGCAATTTAAGAGCATGCAATCCTTTTCATGCAAGTGTCCGAATTGCGGGCAGGAAAAGGAAATCTTCTCGGACGAATTCGACAAAGCTCACATCTGTAAAAAATGCGGAAAAGAGATTGATTTTACAAAGTGTTCGATATCTGCGGCGGGGTCAACCGATGCTCCCCGTTAAACTGAACTGAACTAAGAACTCAAAACTGAAAACTCAAGACTAAAAACTCAAACAGGAAGCCCCCCAGATGCGCATACATTATCGCACCCGGGGGGCCTGGATCGGTAGTTCCAAGCTGGCCCTCCCTTACTTGAGTTGCATATCGCGCCAGCACCGTCGAATGCTCGCCGCAAAATCTTACGCAAAGACTCACGGCGCTTTCCCCAACAAACGGAAGCCCCCGTCCCGGGGACCGCGCGGGAATTCGCCGAAGCTGACGAAATAAATCTAATAACATTCGGCAAATAAATCAACACTGTTTACGGTCGCAGGTTCAATGCCGCCGCCCCTGAAGGGGACTTATCGCTTCCCTCACCTCTCTATCACCACCGCCGCTGCTCCGTACTCCCCCTCGTCAGTTAGGCTGAGATGCCAGGATTTGATGCCTTTTTCTTTGCAGTATTCAATGGCACGGGGGGTCAGGGTGATTTGGGGTTGCCCGCCCGGATCGGGCCTGACTTCGATATCGTGCCAGAGCACCGGCTTCCTCATCCCCAGACCCAGAGCTTTCACGAAAGCTTCTTTTGCCGCAAACCTCAAGGCCAGGCAGGCGATGCGGCTCTTTTTGCCGGAACAGAACTGCCTTTCAAATTCGGTGAACACCCGCGTTTCGAATCTCTCCCCCCAGCGGCTGAGGAGCTTTTCAAGCCGTTCCACCTGGATCAGGTCTATGCCGATACCATAGATGGACATTCGGCTCAGCTCATCAGTTGGAGCATCTCGCGAACGGCCCGCTCCATGCCCGTCAGGACAGCCCGCGCGATTATCGAGTGGCCGATGCTGTATTCTTCTATTTCCGCTATGTTCTTTAGCCAGAGGATATTTCGGTAATCGACCCCGTGTCCGGCATGCACTCCGAGGGCCAATTTTTGTGCGAGCTTGGCAGCGGTGACCAGCCGTTCGAACTGCTCCTGGCGGCTTCCAAAAGATTTGGCTTCGGCAAAAGCCCCCGTATGCAGCTCGACGTAGTCGGCGTCAAGCTTTTGGGCGGCTTTGATAAATTTGGCGTCAGGCTCTATAAACAGGCTTACCGCGATCGCGCTGCCGTGAAGGGTCTCGATTATCTTTTTAAGCGAGTTCTCGAAATGGACGACGTCGAGGCCCCCTTCGGTGGTAAGTTCCTGGCGCTTTTCGGGCACAAGGGTCACAACGTCGGGCCGCACCTTCTGGGCGATTTTGACCATCTCCTTTGTCGCAGCCATCTCGAGATTCATCTTGGTCTTGATGGTCTTGCGAAGCACGGCGACGTCACGGTCCTGAATGTGGCGGCGGTCTTCCCGCAGGTGAACAACTATCCCGTGTGCTCCCGCAAGCTCGGCAAGCATCGCGGCGGCGACCGGGTCCGGCTCGGAGGCTTGGCGGGCCTGCCGAACCGTGGCTACATGATCGACATTAATGGCGAGTCTGGCCAATTTTACTCCTCGAAAAACCACTCGAACTCATCCCTGCCATGGCCCAGCATGGTGAGGAGTTCTTCGGTTTTGAGTCTCATCTGCCTGGCTACGGCTGGCCCTGCCTCATGGTCCAGGCCGAGCAGGTGCAGGATGCCGTGAACAAGCAGCACGTCCAGAACCGATTGGAGCGCCGTCCCACTCTGCTTGCTTATCTCGCCTGCGCTCTGGGCGCAAATGACAACGTCTCCCATCATCTGCGGGGCGATGTCGCCGAATTCACCTTCGAGCATCGGAAATGAAAGTACGTCGGTGGCATGATCGATCCGGCGGTACTGCTGATTGAGTCTGGCCATTTCTTTGTCATCGACGATCAGGATGCTCAATTCCGCTTCAGTGTATCCCAAGACGTCTAAGGTCCGTTTTGCCGCGTTCTTTATTAGCCCCGGATTTATCTTTATCCTGCTTTGGTTCGCGACCTGGATCAGGGGCATCAGCTTTTGCCTTTCCGTTTGCTGCTTGAATCGGATACTCAATCCGTTTGTGATGTATCGTCGCCAGGATCTGGTTGAAATGCTTGGCTATCTGGTGGATGTCCTTCAAGGTAAGCTCGCATTCGTCAAGCTGCCCATCGCTGAATATGCCGTTGATCAACTTGTTTACAAGACCCTGAATCCTTGCGGGTGTTGGCTCGGTAAGAGAGCGGCAGGCTGCTTCCACCACGTCTGCAAGCATAACCAGTCCGGCTTCTTTGGTCTGAGGTTTGGGACCCGGATAGCGGTAGGCGTCCGCATCGATCGGAGGCAGGGGCGAAGCCTTTGAGGTTTGGGCTTTTTCACGGGCTTCCAACGCCTTGTTGTAAAAGAAAGAAATAAAGCTCGTTCCGTGGTGCTGGCTTATAATGTTTATGATTTCCTTGCCCAGATGGTGCTCCCTGGCAAGCTCTATTCCATCCTTTACGTGCGAGATCAGAATCAGGGCGCTCATGGAGGGCGCCAGCTTCTCATGGCGGTTTCCACCTTCGAACTGATTCTCGATAAAGTAGAGAGGCTTCTTTGTTTTGCCTATGTCATGGTAGTAGGCGGCTACTTTGGCAAGAAGCGAATTCGCGCCTATCGACTTTGCTGAGGCCTCTACCATGTTGCCGACTATGATACTGTGATGGTATGTGCCCGGCGCTTCGAGCATAAGCTCGCGCAAAAGCGGCTGATCCATCGTGGCCAGTTCGAGCAGCTTGATGTCGGTGGTGTAACTGAAAAGCATTTCCGCCAGAGGGGTCAGGCCCGTCGCGAGGATGCCGGCGAAAATACCCCCGCAGAGTCCGGCAAAGGAGTCGGAGACAACCTTGAC
>DASPQK010000031.1:0-8943 GCA_035624985.1 Syntrophobacteraceae bacterium
CAGAAGGTTCAAGGACCTGAGAAAACATTGTTAGTATGCCGGAGGAGGAAACTGCTCATGATTTCACAATCGGATATCGAAAGAATAGACGAGCAGATACAGCTTCTCAAACAGGCCGCGCTGGCGCTGAGCGATATAGCAGTAGAATTTCCCGCCATCAAGAGGAATGCGGTCCGCATCCTTTCGAGCGTCAAAATGATGGAGATCAATGTCTCCGGTGTAATCGGCCTAGATGAGAAAGTGGGGATTGTCCAGCGATGACCTAAAGTTTACAACCCATCGCCGGAATGAATGGAAGGGGCCGACAGGCGAATGCGTCTCGATATTTTCTCCTTTGTCGGTCCCAACAGACGGATGGCCCGGACTTCATTCTGCTCATATGAAAGCCGGGAAAGGACTGGAATCGGCGATTATCGCAGTCCCTTCCATCTCAAAAAGCCACGCAGGCCGGCAGACGGCCGCCCGGACGGAAACCAGCGGAATATTTCCAGGGAGGCGTGCGTCCACTATTTCTTTCACGCGCTCATAGTCCACGGGATTGCGCATGTAACAAAACACATAGGCCATATCGTTCAGCGTGGCCCCTTGAGTGCGCAACAGCGCCTCCACATTGTCGATTGTCTTATGGGTCTGTTTTTCGACATCTCCCTCGTAGGCAACTTTTCCGTCGGCGTTTATGCTAGCCGTTCCTGAAATCAAGAGGTGAGAGCGATCGCCGAACCTCAGTCTCAGGCCCCGCTCAAAGGTTACCCCATATGATATCGTGCGAGGAAGACATTCCAACGCCTCTATCCTAATGATCTGCTCCTCGTCGATATTGCCAAGTGAAAGGCTGTCCATGGCGATTACAGCCCCGTCCACTCCACTCCTGCCCTCTATTCCCGTGCTTGCCACAAAGCGCGATTCACTACAAAGCCCCTGAGAATGGAAAAAGTCCTTCCGCGCTTCGACCATCCCGGCATAGTTGTTATCGATATCCCTCACATACATCCAGGTCCGCACGAGGTTGTTCCTCACATTCAGATTGTATCGATGCAGGAGAGCGGAAAAAGATTTGAAAAGCCTCCCTGTCTGCTGCTTTGGATCAGGAGGTCCTTCTTGCGTCAGGTTAGACTTCCAAACCATCGAATAATGATCGCCTTTAACCACCATTTCGGTGCACCACGGTTCTCTTACCCAGCCTGAAAATTCTTTTTGAAAATCACCTGCCGTCTTTTTCAAATGATAAGAAAAAAGGGCCAGTGAACCGGGTGCAGGAGGAGGCTGCTCGATCACGGAGACTACGCCATGTCCGATATGGCGAAAAAGTTCGGATTTTACGAGCAGACCCCTGTGATTGGCGATATCGCCGACATACAGACGCGAGAAAACCAGGGTTCGTTGGGAAAGCCCCATATATTCGGTCACATATCGATACTTCTCACATAATTCCGCGACTGCTTCATCAAACGATCCCGGTTTATCACTTATAACCGTAAAGTAGTATTCTCCGGCGCCTTCCGGTACTACAAACGAAGAACACCTGATTGTCCGATCAAAATCCCATCTTTTAACCATGGAAAAACTCTCCCAGGTTCAAGAGATTCAGTTCCTGCTTACGCTATGGAGCCGGAGGGGTCCGTGAGATTGATTCTGTTTTTGCATATCCTAAACTTCCACACCGCTATAAAGCATCAACCTCTGCGTTATGTATCCAAACTGCATGCTGGAATCGGATTTTTTGCGGGAAAAACTTCCGCTGCGGCCCTGACGCCCCTAAAAACCATACGATTTCCCGGTCTAACATGCAACAAATATCTATGTGGCGGCGGTTTTTGCGGTTTCAGGGCGCAGGCCCATCCCCGGTGTTTCATAATCCGCTTTCAGCCTGCCAGAATTACAGGCAGGTCATGGAAGCCAGCGCCGTAAGAGCCGGAATACTTTTGAGCATTTGTCTTCCATTTCCCGGTCGGATCGATTCCCTTGCATGAAGAGGACCTGCGCTTCGTTGGATCGCCGTTTTCTCAGTTTGTAAGGCTTTGAATCGGGGCGGGGATGCGGCCGCCCAGGCGGATGAACTCCCCGGAGTTGTCCATGCCCGGCGCCGGCATAATCGTCGCTTCTCCGAGCAGACCGCCGAAATGGGCTTTTTGTCCCGCTTTTTTTCCGGGGACCGGAATGAGCCTTGCAGCAGTGGTCTTTTTGTTGATTACCCCTATTGCCATTTCATCGGCTATTATCGCAGCAAGGGTTTCGGCCGAGGTATCTCCCGCCAGGGCTACCATGTCCAGTCCGAGCGAACAGACGCTTGTCATGGCCTCGAGCTTTTCTATGGAAAGAAATCCCTTCCGCGCCGACTCGGCAATGTTGAGGTCTTCACTCACCGGAATGAATGCGCCGCTGAGACCCCCCACATAGGAGCTTGCGAAGGCGCCTCCCTTCTTTACGGCGTCATTTATGAGCGCGAGGGCGGCGGTGGTGCCCGGAACACCGATGCTGCCCAGACCCAGGCTCTGAAAGATCTCCCCTACGCTGTCTCCGACGTTGGGGGTAGGCGCCAGGGAGAGGTCCACCACTCCGAACGGGACTCCAAGACCTTCGGCCACGCGCCTGCCGATGAGTTCGCCGACCTTTGTCACCTTGAAGGCGGTATGCTTAATAATCTCCGAGAGTTGCCCCAGGTCGAGCCGGGGATTCGCCTCCCGCGCGCGGTCAAGAGCTTTCTTGACGACACCCGGGCCGCTCACGCCGACGTTTATGACCGCCTGCGGCTCGCCCACACCCAGAAACGCGCCGGCCATGAAAGGCACGTCTTCGGGAATGTTTGCGAACACGCACAATTTTGCGCATCCGATTGCGTCCCGTTCACCGGTGAGCTCGGCGGTCCTTTTTATCGTTTTTCCCATGAGATAGACGGCGTCCATATTGATGCCCGCGCGGGTGGAGGCCGCATTTATCGAAGAGCAGACATGTTCGGTTGCAGCAAGCGCTTCGGGGATAGCCTCAATGAGCGCGCGGTCACCCTTCGTAAAACCTTTTTCGACAAGGGCGCTGAACCCGCCGATGAAATCCACGCCGACCGCTTTTGCTGCGCTGTCCATCGCGCGGGCGACCTCGACCATCTCCTGCGGGCTGCGCGAGCATGCCGCGACCGCAATCGGGCTGACTGCGATCCGCTTGTTAACAATCGGGATGCCGTAGCGAATCCCCACTTCGTCGCAGACACTCACCAGGTCGCGGGCAACAACGCCGATCCTGGAGATCATGCTGTCGATGAATCTTTGCGGCTCATCGCTTGCGCAATCCAGAAGACTTATGCCCAGAGTAACGGTGCGCACGTCGAGATGCTCGTTTTTGAGCATTTCGAGTGTAGAAAGTATTTCAATATGGGTAAGCATTGGAGAGTTTTGAGTTTTTAGTTTTTAGTTTTTAGTTTTGGCTCCGCGCTTTGACGGATCAAACTCTATGGATTGCCTCAAAAATATCCCTGTGCTGAAGACTCACTTCGAGGCTCATTTCCCTGCCCCGCCCGTACAGCGCTTCGCGGAAAGAGGTCTTATCCACGGAGGTGGGGATGTCTACCTCGTAGATCATCGTGTTTTCATCAGGGTTTATTCCGCCCCTGAAGACCGCTTTCAGATTGGAGATATTGACGCCGAAGCTTGCCAGCAGGCCGGTTATGCCCGCAACGAGGCCGGGGCGGTCAGGTCCCATTGTGGTTATGACGAAAGGCTCGGCAGGCGGAGGGTCCCATACTCCGGCGGCCTCCATTTTGCGAAGGAGCATCGAAAGATCCATGGGATCGAGCCTTTCACGCAGGCTGCTCCCGAGTTGATCGATATCGAGGGAGTCCGGACAGGAAGCGATGAATACGCCGGCAAATTCGGTCTGGAGTATGGTCTGGCTAACGTCTTCTATATTGCATCCGTTTCGGAAGAGCACTTCGGAAACTGCGGCTATGATGCCGGGCCTGTCGTGGCCCAGGACGGAAACGATTATCTTTCTCACACAGGTCCCTCGTCCGCGAAGGAAGCCAGTTCGCTTATGAGGCGAAGCGACTCGGCGGCTTCAACGGGGTCGACCACGTGCAGCGCAAATCCAGCATGAACTACTACATAATCCCCAACCTGGGGTTGTTCCGGCAGAAGCAAAAGCGACGCTTTTCTGAGAGACTCCGCAACACGCACGGTGGCGACTCCGTCGTTTATCTCTATGATTTCACCAGGTATAGCCAGGCACATGACACTTTCTCCTGTTATACGGAGTCGCGTTCAAGATCGGGCGGGGATGAACCCCGCCGCTACGTAGGGGAGGGGGAGCGCAGCGAATGCGTCGCGCGATGTATGCCCTCCCGAAGGCAACGATTTGAACGCAACCCGGTATTAGTAAGCCAGGGTGCTCAAACGATTCGCTCGGTCTTGACAGGTTGTTCGATTTTTTTCCAGGAGCCTCCCGCTTTTTCGATCTCCTCGAGCACTGCGGCGACAAAATCCTCCATGCGGTCCTGGACTGCTCCGCTAAGCCGGGTGCTCCAGGATGACCAGTCTCCGGGTTCTATTCCGATTACAACAGTCTCAGGCTTGTTTCCGAGCTCCTCAGCGTAGATAAGGGTTTCAACTATATTCAACTCGTGCAGGGAGCTTTTATACGGGATCTTTTTCGATAAATCCTTTTCCGCGATGCGGTATATGGCGCCGGGGGATCCGCCCGCCCGCACGATATCCACCACTATGGCGAAATCGGACCGGCAGATAGGCTCAAGGAGCTTCAGCCCCAGGGTTCCCCCGTCGTAGAGCTCCACGTTTTCGGAAAAGACGTATTCATCCTCGAGCTTCTGGACCACCCGGACCCCGGTTCCCTCGTCGCCCAGCAGGATGTTTCCGACACCGAGCACAAGTATGTGTTTGTCGGACATGAATCGTGAACCGTGATCCGTGAATCGTGTACAGTGAATCGTGAATCGTGATCCGTGAATTGAAAGATCCGGTCACGGGTCACAAAAGCAAAAACTCGTGAATCGCGATCCGGCACTCAGCTTACAGTGAACGCCCTCGAGCAGGCGGCACGCCGCCAAGCCTGCGAGGCGCGGGGCTGAGTGCCGGAGTGAATCGTGAATGGGAAATTCCGCAAAGCACGGACCCCGTCACGAGTCACGAATTCCGAATCACGAGTATAAAAGTATCCATAAAACCTAATTTAGACAACCTCAAACTTATAAACTTCGTTGTTCTCTGTGTCGATCACATGCACGCCGCAGGCGATACAGGGGTCGAAAGAGTGAACGGTGCGCAGGATCTCGACGGGTCTTTTGGGATCGGCGACAGGGGTGCCGACGAGCGCTTCTTCCAGAGGACCCAACTTATCGGCCGCGTCACGCGGGCCGATATTCCAGGTGGACGGGACCACCATCTGGTAGTTGGCGATTTTCTTCTCTTTGACGTTGATCCAGTGGCCCAGCGAGCCTCGAGGGACATCGTTGAGCCCCGCGCCCATGCCTTCGGCGGGCATCTGATCCCAGGTCCGCTCATCGCAGATGTTGAGGTCGCCTTTCTTGATGTTATCGACCAACTGGCCGATCAAAGTCCCCATGGCCTCTCCGATGACCTTAGTCTCAATCGCCCTTGCCGCAACTCTGCCCAAGGTGGAGAAGAGCGCCTCGGGAGGTATTGCAAGTTTTTTGAGCACCGCATCGACGTTTTCCTTCACTGCCGGGACGCCCTTGCCGTAGGCGACCAGGACGCGCGCAAGCGGCCCGACTTCCATCGGTTCGCCCTTGTAGCGCGGCGCCTTCATCCAACTGTAACGGCCGGCGGTGTCATATTTGTCGAACTTGGGTATGGTTTCGCCATTGGCCGGGTTAAGCCCCTTAGGATCGCCTTCATACCAGCTGTGTTTGATCTGTTCGGTAATCTGGGTAATATCGACAGGCTCGACCTTTGCCAAATTGCGGTTGAAAATCGCCCCGCGCGGCATGAGGAACGAATCCGGTTCTTTGGGTCCCATCGGGAAATCGCCGTAGGCCAGGAAGTTCTTCGTTCCGCCGATCTTGCCCCAATCTTTGTAGAAGCCGGCTACCGCCAGGACGTCGGGGATATAGACGTCGTTGACAAAATTCATTGTCTCCATCCACAGGTATTTGAATTCGGCGATCCGGTCGGGAGTGAGGTCCGTGGCGCAGGTTACGCCGCCGTATGTCAAGCTTTGAATATGCGGGTTTTTGCCTCCGAATATGGCCATCAGCTTTGCCGTACGGGCCTGTTGCCGCAAAGCCGCTAGGTAGTGGGCGACAGCCATCAGGTTGGCTTCCGGCGGCAGCTTGTATGCGGGGTGACCCCAATAGCCGTTGGCAAAAGGCCCCAGTTGACCGCTTTCGACGAACTTCTTGAGGCGTGCCTGCACCGCCTTGAAATCATTTACGCCGGCCCCGGGGCTATAGGGGGAGACCTTTGCAACAAGATCCGCCGTCTTCTTAGGATCGGCTTTGAGCGCACTGACGATGTCCACCCAGTCGAGCGCGTGCAGGTGATAGAAATGCACAGGGTGGTCGTGCACGTATTGTGCGCCATGGATCAGAGTGCGGATAATGCGTCCGTTATCGGCCACTTTTGCCCCAAGAGCGCTGTCCAGCGAACGAATAGAGGCGAGGCCGTGAATATAGGTGCAAACGCCGCAGGCGCGCTGCGTAAAGAGGTATGCGTCCCTTGGGTCTCTTCCCTGGAGCATTATCTCGATTCCCCGGAAAAGGGTCGAACTGCTCCACGCATCCTTCACCTTGCCGTTTTGCACTTCCACTTCTATTTTGAGGTGACCCTCAATCCTGGTGATCGGGTCTATTACCACTCGTGCCATAATGGTTTCTCCTTATCTGAAAATTGATTCACTTAAATTTTCTTGTCACCAAAATGTCCCAATCGATCAGGATGATTTAAAGAAGGGAGTGAATTTGTCCCAGAAATTGGGTTCGCTGCACCCGATGCAGGGATGTCCGGCTTGAACGGGCCAGCTCGTTGCGTCGTTCCATCTGACTATGGGGCAGTTGTTGTAGGTCTCGGGCCCCTTGCACCCCATCTTGTAGAGACAAAAGCCTTTTCTGGCTTCCTCGGAGTTGAAATTGGTAACGAATTCGTCTGAATCAAAATGACTTCGCCTCGGACACTGGTCGTGGATGAGCTGGCCATAGGCGAAAAGAGGCCGTCCCTTGTCGTCGAGCGAGGGCAGTTTGCCGAACAGCAGGAAATTTACGACCGTCCCCACGAAGTTTATCGGGTTTGGCGGACAACCTGGGATATTGACGGTCTTTAGACCTGTGATTTCGCTCACGCTCTTGGCCTGCGAGGGGTTTGGAGCGGCTGCGGGAAGTCCGCCGTAGGAGGCGCAGGTCCCGATACAGATGGTAGCCATGGCTTTCGGAGCGACCTCCTTTGCCACCTCGATCATCGTTTTGCCGGCGACTGTTCCGAAATTCCCGTTTGCAGCAGTGGGAATGGCGCCGTCTACTACAAGGATGAACTTTCCGGCGTTTTTGGTGATGGAGTCATGCAGAGATTTTTCCGCGGCTTCGCCTGAGGGGGCCATAATTGTCTCATGATAGTCAAGCGAGATGATGTCGAGAACCAGCTCATCGATCCATGGATACATGGTCCGAAGAGTGCTCTCGGCGCAACCGGTGCATTCAGCCAGGGCTAACCAGATGACAGGCGGTCGTGGAGCATTTGCCAAAGCAGCGGCAACTTTGGGCACGTAAGCTGAAGACAGTCCCATTGTTGCAGTAAGGGTGGTACAGTACTTCATGAAATCTCTTCGTGAGATTCCCTTTCGTTCCAACCTTTCCAAAACACCTTTTCCTTTGCTCATGAGCTTCTCCTCCGGACCATCAAACGACAAAAAAAGTATGTTACGGCTCCGACGCATCGTAACGAATGAATCGCTGGAGTTTACCCGACATCAACGGGGAATGCAACGCTTTTATGACTTGTTTTGTTAGTTCTCCTGGCCCCAGGGCGGCAGTATCCGAATGTTTCTGAAAAGGGGGCATCTGCGAGTTTTTGCTTTCCCTTTTAAAGAAGCGGGATTAAATAGCCTGTCGAGTTGTGCGAGTCGAGGCAACGCCGTTGAATCAGGACAGAGCTTTTTTCACGCGAAGACGCGAAGCTTCGTGCGATATTTGAGGGAAGTTCTTCCATGTTGAAAAAAACTTTCAAGTACTTGTGGCCTTACAGGTTTCCCTTTCTGATCGCCCTGGCTCAGGTGTTCATCATGAGCGGCTGCGAGCTGCTCAAACCCTGGCCGCTCAAGATCATCATAGATAACGTCCTTAGCGGCAAACCCGCCCCGTGGGGGATTGAGACCCATTTTACGCGCGCAACGCTTCTGATTTTGGCGGCAACGGGCCTGGTGATAATTTATGCGGTTCTGGGCGGCGTTACTCTTCTTAACAACTACACAACCATTAAGATAGGCCAGAAGATGGTGAATGATATGCGCCGGGACCTCTATGCGCACCTTCAGAGGCTTTCGCTTGCTTTTCACAGTCGCCGCCAGGTTGGAGACCTCCTCTACCGGGTTACCGCAGACACTTTTGCCATCCAGAGCCTGACGATGAATGGAGTCTTCCCGATCGTCACCGCCGTGGTGTTGCTGGCAGGTATGTTTTACGTGATGATAAAGATCGACTGGCAGCTTACGGCGTTCTCTCTAGCGGTATGCCCGGCGCTGTTGGCCTCCATTGTGGTGATGAGCCGCCGAATAACAGAGGCGGCGATGGTTGCGCGCAGGCAGGAAAGCGAGGTCTTTTCAGTCGTGCAGCGGGCGATGTCTGCCATACGCATCATCCAGGCTTTCACCAAGGAAGAGGATGAGCACCGCAAGTTCATGAGCGCCAGTAATCAAAGCCTTGGAGCGAGCCTTCGGTTATACACTCTCCAGACGCTTTATTCGGGTGTTGTCAACGTGGTGATGGCCGTC
>DASPQK010000032.1:0-16062 GCA_035624985.1 Syntrophobacteraceae bacterium
TTTAACAACATCCTCGAAATGCGCCGATTCGAGAAAAATTATCTTTTCTACAATGACGATGCGAGCCTCCAGGAAGGAAGCTATTACCTCAACTGGATCGACTCTCTCGTTACGGAACTATCCGGGGACATCATAGAAATCACGGACCGCGAGACTTTCAAAAAGTTTCGCGGTCTGCTGGACGACTACAAAGCAATGCTCGGTCTGTATGAAACAAGGGGTAGAACTGCCGTAGACCCAGAGCAGATGCGCAGGACGGGCAAAGAACTTACCGACTTTGCCGACAGGTTCCTGCGGATCAAACAGGAAAGAATCCGGAAGGCCATCGTGAATGTGTCGATCCTCCCCTTCGCTTTTCTAGGTATCTTCTTTCTGCTCATGCTTTTGGTGATAAAGCTGGTGTCCCTGGGATTGCTCCGTCCTTTGAAGTTGCTTCAATCCACTATCCAGGGGGTGGCAAAGGGCAATTATAGTCCCACCTCCTACGACGGATTGCATACAGACGAGGTGCACGGTCTGATTGGAGCCTTTGACCGAATGGCCCGGGAGCTGGAGGCCAACCAGGAGCACCTGCTTCAGGCCAGGAAGATGGGCGCCCTGGGCACGTTCACCGCAGGCATCGCTCATGAGATCAACAACCCGCTCAACAACATTTCGTTGACTGCCGAGACCTACCTCGAGGAATACGCCGACACGATGGACAGCGATGCCAAGGAACTGATCAATGATATCCTTACTCAATCCGAGAGGGCGTGCGAGATTGTCAGGAACCTCCTTGACTTCTCGCGTACGGAACGCCCGGCCCTCAGTGACCTCGACGCCTCGGAAATCGTTCGCAGCACAGTGGCCCTGCTGAAAAATCAGATTATGCTGGCCGGAATTGGTCTTAACGTGGAAATCCCCGAGTTGCTTCCGCCTGTACATGGGAGTCTGAGGAATTTGCAGCAAGTCTTTATGAACCTGCTGCTAAACGCCATACAAGCCATGCCCAACGGAGGGACCATAACAATAAGTGTGGCGTTCGATGCGTCTGACTTCGTTCGTTTCGATATCCGCGATACCGGGGTGGGAATGAAACCTGAACAAATCGAACATATCTTCGAGCCTTTTTTTACCACCAAGAGTGTCGGTCACGGGACCGGTTTGGGACTGGCGGTGGCCTATTCCATAATAAAAAGGCACGGAGGGCGGATCGAAGTAAAAACTGAGATCGGCAGCGGTACCGTTTTCACGATATTGCTGCCGGTTGCCGGAGCAGAGGATGGAGGACCGAGGACGGAGGAGGGAGAACGGTTGGCGGGGGATGGAGAACGGACGACGGAGGACGGATGACAGAGGACGGAAGAAGGATAACAGAGGTAATATCCGTCCCCTGTCCTCATCCGTTATCCGACATCTGCGAGAGAGTGAAAAGTGAACAGTAAGGTGCGGGCAGCTATAGTCGATGATGAGATCATGGTGTGCCGCAGGCTAAGCCAGGCGCTTTCCAGGGACGGCTACGAGGTGGAGGCGTTTACGACCGGACGCTCGTTTTTGGATCGCATGCACGTTGATCCTTTCGATGTCGTATTTTGCGATTTGAGACTGCCGGATACGGGCGGCATAGAAGTCCTTTCCCGGTGCAAGGCCATTCGCAGCGATACGGAGGTGATAATCATCACCGGTTATGGAAGCATCGAAGGCGCCATCGAAGCAATCAAAGAGGGCGCATATCACTACGCGACAAAGCCTATTAAGCTCAATGAAATCAGGGTGCTGGCCAGGGGCGCGCTGGAGCGGATCGGCATGCGCCAGGAAAACCTGCGTCTTCGCGAAGTGTTGAAGTCCACGGCCGGCTCGGCCACGATCATAGGGGACAGCGCGGCCATCAAAGAGCTTTTCTCCATGATTCGGAGGGTGGCCGAAGTTGACTGCAACATTTTGCTCCAGGGCGCAAGCGGCACCGGCAAGGCGCTTGCGGCAAAGGCCATACACCAGTTGAGCCCGAGGAAGGAGCACCCGTTCGTATGTTTCAATTGCGGCGGTTTCACCGAGGAACTCATCAGCAGCGAGCTTTTCGGCTACGAGAAAGGGGCGTTCACCGGGGCTGCCGCCACAAGGATCGGCCTGCTTGAGTCCGCATCGAAGGGGACGGTATTTCTTGATGAAGTCGGCGAAATGCCTCCCGCCATGCAAGTGAAACTACTCCATGTAATTCAGGAGAGGCGAATCCTGCGCGTCGGCGGCATTCGCCCGATCGATTTGGACATCCGCATCATCGCAGCCACCAACAGGGACCTCAAACATGAAGTCACGCAGGGCAACTTTCGCGAAGACCTTTTTTACCGCCTCAACGTAGTGACCATATCTTTGCCTTCGCTTTCCGAACGCCGAGAGGACATACCGCTTCTTGTGACACATTTCATAGAAAAATACCGGACCGCTTTCCGAAAGAACGTAACAACCATTCAGCCCCAGGCGCTCCAGATTCTCATGAGCTATACCTTCCCCGGAAACGTAAGGGAGCTGGAAAACATCATCGAGCGAGCGGTGGCCCTGACCGACTCCAGCCAGATCAGGCCCCAGGATTTGCCCCAGGACATTCAGCATCTTGAGTTCGACACCATGGAGGGCGAGGGGCTGCTGCCCCTTGAAGAATTCGAAAAGCGCTACATAGCCAGGGTCCTTGAGTCGACCGGCTTCAACAAGGGCCTCACAGCGCAGATCCTCAACATCCCACGGACCACTCTGTGGCGCAAGCTCAAGGAATATAAACTGCAGTGAATAGTGAGTGGTGAGTGGTGAACGGAAGAAGAAAAAAGAGACAGGACCAGGGCGATCAATTGAACCACCAGTTTAGTTTGGCCGGCCCGGACCTGGTTTTAAGAGCCTGTGCAGCCGTTCGAAAACGCTGCGGAACACCCGAGGTGACCGGATTTTGCTTCACAAAAATCAGTCTATGGAACGTCTTCAGCTTTCCTTTCCGAAGAAGGCAGCCGACTTTCGATACAGGCTTTCTCTCTTCTTGCCACCTGACTGCACATGCCCGCAATGAACAAACCGACACCCACGCCTACAAAAAGTCCCGCCACGAATAACATCTCATGCCCTTTCATGCTGCATTCCACTATTCCCAGACGCCCCTGTTCGATTTCTTCAGGTCGATATAGCTGATCCTGCCCCTCTCGTTTACAAAAGAACTGAGCAGCCAACTCACCAAGCTTATCAGAAGAGAGCCGAAAACCGCCGAAAAAAACCCGTGGACATAAAAACCGGGAACGACTCCGGATACCATCTTCAACAGCAGGGCGTTTATCACGAATGTAAAAAGGCCCAGGGTGAGGATATTGATCGGAATGGTGACAATGAGCAGTATCGGCCTGAAAAGAGCATTTAGTATGCCGAGGACCAGCGCGGCGAAAAGAGCGGAAGCAAAGCTCCTCACGTATATGCCGTCGATCAGGTATGAGGTAAGAATAATTGAAATCGTAAGGAGCAGCCATCTAATCATAAGACCTTTCACGTTTAACCCTCCTGAAATTAATTAGCATTCATCCATGTCTATCTGTATCTATCCGTATCCATCCATGTCTTATTTTAGAACCATAGCCTTCTCCGGGCAGATTTCCTGGCAGCAAAAGCACGTGATGCAGAGATCGGGGTTGACAACGGGGACTGTATTCGTGATTGAGAGGGCCGAAACAGGGCATTGATCGATGCATGTCAGGCAGCCTGTACACAGGTCCGGGTCCGCCGCCGGGCGAAGGATCGTGCGGCTGTGAAGCGCCGCCTGTATGTCCGGGTTATTTATGTTGGCTTCTCCTCCTAGCGGAGGAAGCTTGAAACCGGGAATTCTTATAAGCTCTCCGATAACTTCGATCTCTTTGAGGTCGAAGACCCCCAGGCCCAGTTCACCGGCCTTTTGGAGGAACCTCAAGCGGGCCGGGTCGCAACCCATCATGGTTGCTATCACGGCGTCCAGCGCCACGGCATTGTCGGAGGCCAAAATCAGTCCTATATCCCTAAGTTCGGACGAGGCAGGCCCGTTCCCCTCCATGCCAACCACGGCATCCACCAGAAAGAGGTCCGGGACACGAAGACGGAAGACATCGACGATCATTTCATGAAAGCGCTCGGGGCTGCCTGCCGCCTTGTGAAGCTTTGCTTTCTGGGCGCCGGGCAAGATTCCGTAACTGTTCTTGATCGCCCCCGTGACAACCGTCAATCCATGAGTTTTGAACTTTGGGAGACTGATGATGACGTCGGACTCCATCACGACCCGCGAAACACTGACCGCGGGCATGAATTCCGGGTTGAAATCGACATTGAGCGCATCGGTCCCAATGTTGCGATAGTAAGGTCCGGCAGCCTCCATAAGGCCGGTTCTGATAAAGCTCTCCTCGTTTGCGCCATAGCTGAAAACCCCCGGATTGTCACCAACGACCAGGGAAGCCGGGCCGAGGGATTCGACCTTATCGACTACCGCGCGCAGGACCGACGGGTGCGTGACGATAGCTTCCTTTGTCTCCGAGACCCTTAGCACATTAGGTTTTATGAGGACTTTCCCGCCCCCGACCTCAACGCGGAACAGGTCAAACGCCCGGTCAACGGCTTCACGGACAGTTTCATAGTCGGCGGGATGGATCAACACTTTGGACATATCTGCCATTCCTGTAGTGGGAAGCGGGGATCTGAGAGTGGAAGCAACCCTAAGCTACGGGCTCCCGGCTTCCCGCTCCCCGCTTTCTGCTTCCCGCTCACCGCTTCTTATCTAAACCAGTTCGGCCTTCGCCTCAGCCAGTCGGAAACTCTTTCTTCTATCCATCCTTCAATCCCCCTGGCCAGATAAAATGTCGGCCGCAGAAGATCGTCTGCGGGCGAGACAACCCCCTCGGCAACTGCGGTTTTCGCCAAAGCCGTATGAGGATAGATGCGGATTCCGGCGGTGATCTTCATTGATTCCAAATCGAGAGAGTCCGCGAACTGAAAACTCTCATCAACGGTTTCCCTCGTCTCCGCAGGCCCTCCGAGCAGAAGAAACCCCAATCGCCCTATTTCGTTATTGTCCAGCATCTTGGAAATGCTGCGGACTTCTTCGATCCCGTACTTCTTGTTGAACGAACGCAGCACTTCCCTCGACGCGCTTTCAAATCCCAGGGCCGCCTCGACGCATCCTGCCCTGGCCATCCTATCGATCAGACCCTCATCAATCCTCCAGGGATAAAGTATGCAGCGCCACCGGATTTGGAGATTTTCTCGGATCATCAAATCGCAAAGTTCACGCGCATATGAGGGAGGGAAATTAAAAGTATTGTCGACGAAGAAGAAATTCTTAAATCCGGCATCAGAAAACCTGGCAAGCGAATCGGCAACTATTTCAGGGGACCTTTTTCGCAAAATCCTGCCCTCTATGGCTGAGGTCGAACAGTAACTGCATTCCATCGGGCATCCCCTCCGGGTCTGGAAGGGGAGCCAGATTTCCCGATTATTGAATTCAGTGGGAAAGTGAAACATACCGTTGGGATCGGGCAACAGGAAGTCGTCGAGACCCCTGAGGACCTTGATTTCGTTTTGGCGGGCGGGGTCGGCCAAAACCAGGTTCGGAACACCCGAGAGGTTCTCCTTTCGGGACAGTCGGTCCAGGAGCTTGACAAAAGCGTCTTCCCCCTCGCCTCTTATCCCCATGTCGGCCCCAAGAAAGGCGAGCGCACTGCCCGGATAAATGCTGTATCCGGCTCCTCCCAGGACGATAGGCGCAGAGGTGAGTCTGCGGCAGGAAGTGACGATATCTTTTACGCCGTCGAGAAGAAACCTTGGGGAGTTCATGCACTGGTCGTCGATATTTCTGACCGAAATGCCCACAACTTCGGGATTAAAACCCGAGACTACCCTTTCAAGTTTAACTTGCTCCAGGTCGTCTATTGTCATAAGGTTCAAGAGCGTTACTTCATGGCCGGCATGTTCGGCTGCCGTGGCCACACAGGCAAGCCCCATCGGCAGGACAGGCATCTGGAGTTGTTCCGTGTTGGCCGAAATAAGGAGTACACGCATGGTTTTTCCCCGGTTGGCTGTTATAACGGCATGATTTTCCACAAAACTATGGTATAAGTTTAGTTCTAATTCCGACCAGAGTAAAGGAGCTAAACGGGCCTGATGAAAGTAGCATATTTCAGCATGGAAATCGGGATCAACGAAAATATTCCGACCTATAGTGGAGGTCTCGGAATTTTGGCGGGGGACCATATTAAATCAGCGGCCGATCTCAACATACCGCTGGTTGCCGTAACGCTTCTCTACAAACGCGGCTATTTCATCCAGAATATAAACCCTTTTGGGCAACAAGAAGAACTCTACCCCTATTTCGACCCGCGCGCATTCATGGAGCCGCTTCCGCTCAAAGTGACCGTAAGGCTTGCAGGCCGCGACGTGAAAGTGGGCGTCTGGAAGCACAATGTGGTTGGAATGCATGACGGGACCGGACCGGCACGCGTCCCGGTCTATTTCCTTGACACCGATCTTGATGGAAACGCGCCCGAGGACCGGCTCATTACCCAGTATCTCTACGGTGGAGACCAACATACCCGGATTGCGCAGGAAGCGGTTCTGGGTATTGGCGGATACCTCGCGTTCAAACGGCTCGAGCCGCAAATCACCACCTACCACATGAACGAAGGGCACGCGGTTTTCCTCACCCTTGCCATGCTCAAGGAATACGGAGGAGACGTGGAGCAGGTCAAATCCAGGTGCGTATTCACCACGCATACGCCGGTTGCCGCCGGCCACGATAAATTCAGCTACGACCTTGCGTCGAAGGTGATCGGGGAATACCTGCCTTCAAACATCAGGCAGCTTGCAGGCGAGGACCTTTTAAACACAACCGTTTTGGCCCTCAATCTGTCACGGGCGGCAAACGGGGTAAGCCAGCTGCACGGGCAGGTATCCCGAGAGATGTTTCCCGGTTTCAACATCGGGCACATAACCAACGGAGTGCACCACCTGAGCTGGACCGGGCAGGACTTCAGGCAGATCTACGACAAATATATCACGACCTGGCGGCGGGACCCTCAGCAACTCGGCGACATTTCGGCTATCCCGGACAGCGAAATTGTCGAAGCAAAAAGGAAGGCTAAAAGGCGGCTTGTAAGATACATAAATTCATTGTCCGGCGCCGGGTTTACCGACGAATTGCTCACGATCTGCTTTGCGCGGCGCGCAACAGCCTACAAGAGGGCGACTCTGATTTTCACCGACCTGGAATTTCTTTTCAACCTTTCCTATGACAGAGTGCAGTTCGTATTCGCCGGCAAGGCTCATCCGCAGGACCAGTCGGGAAAAGAGCTTATCCGGCAGATAGTCAATATAGGAAAACAGTACGAAAGACAGCTTCGGTTGGTCTTTATCCCAAATTACAACATCTGGGTGTCCGGCCTGATGACTTCCGGGGCGGATGTGTGGCTCAATACTCCCCGTCGTCCAAGAGAGGCGAGCGGCACGAGCGGCATGAAGGTCTGCTTTAACGGCGGTGTCAATATGAGCGTTCTGGACGGCTGGTGGCGGGAAGCCTGCAAAGACCGCGTGAACGGGTGGGCAATCGGCGACGATGAAAACCAGGAAGATGATGCGGCCGCCGCCGACCTCTACCGAGACCTCGAAGACATGGTGGCGACCTATTATGCCAACCCCAGAAGGTGGCTTTCCATAATGAGGCGCTCCATCTCCGACATAAGCCCGCAGTTCAATACCCACAGGATGGTGCTGGAGTATTTTAATAATTATTATCGATGAGGCCGATACTCAAGCTGCCCGTTCTTTGCGTTGTGAATCATCGCCGATCACTTCCACAATGCCGCGTCGTGTGTTGTCTCGTTTGGTCTGCGGACATCCGTTCGAGGGCGAGCATGAGCGCCTGGGTGCCGTCTTTGCCGTGTCCCAGCGCTTTCACCGCCACGTACAACTGGTGAACCAGAGCCAGGCCGGGCAGAAAAAGGCCCATACGCGCCGATTCCTTAAGCGCGATGCCCATGTCCTTGATAAAATGTTCGACGAAAAACCCCGGCGAAAAATCTCTTCGCAGGATACGCGGCGCCAGATTGTCCAGGCACCAGCACTTTGCCGCTCCACCCTGGATGGAACTCAGCATGGCTGATATATCGAGACCGGCCCTGAAGCCGTACAAAAGGCTTTCGCACATGCCGATCATCGTTCCCGCAATAACGATCTGATTGCACATCTTAGTATGCTGACCCGAACCGGCAGGTCCCTGGTGGACGATGTTCTTCCCCATTATCTCCAGCACAGGCCGAATGGCCTCTACCACTTCCCGGTCTCCGCCGACCATGATGGAAAGGGCGGCGTTACGCGCTCCCACATCCCCGCCGGAAACGGGGGCATCCACGGCGAACCCTCCCAGTGCTTTGGCAGCTTGATGTATTTCCACCGAAAGCGTCGGTTCGGTGGTGGTCATATCAACGAGGATAATACCCGGGCGGGCGGCTTCCAGGATGCCTCTTTTGCCGAAATAAACCTGCCGCACGTCTTCAGGGAACCCCAGCATGGTAAAGATGATGTGCGACTTTTGCGCGGCTTCCCCAGCCGACTCAGCCCAGAGGGCGCCTTTCTCGATAAGCGGAAGCGCTTTCTGCTTCGTGCGGTTGAAGACCGTGACGCCGTAGCCGCTTTCCATTATGTGCCCACACATGGAAAGCCCCATGACCCCGGTACCGATCCAACCGATGCGTGTTTCACGAGAAACAGCGGGAACACCGCCGAGGGTGACCGGCATGATGACCTCCTTTCGAGTTAAATTCCATTATACTCTTTTTCCCACGGCATAAATCATTTAGAATTCAGGCAACCAAAGCCGGGTGCGTGCGAACCGCGCCACCCACAGACAAAAGGATTTCTTTATGGCTCTCAAGAACTCCCGGCAATACCTGGAAAGTGTGAAGAGGCTCGCCCCCAGGGTTTACGTGGGCGGCAAGTGGGTCTCGAACCTTCTGGACCATCCGGTCACCAGGTCGATGGTCCTGGCTAATGCGGCAGTGTACGACCTGGCGCAGGATGAATCATGCCAAAGCGTCATGGTTGCCGATTCTCATCTCACCGGAAACCCTGTCAACCGAAACGTTCACGTCTGCCGCAGCATCCGCGATCTCGACATGCGGCAGGAAATGGCCCTTCTTACCAGCCGGACGGTTGGCACCTGCAACTATCGCTGCGTCGGCTGCGATGCCATAAACGGCCTTGCCTCGACCACATGGGAAATGGACCTCGATCTCGCGACCGACTACAACGCACGCTTCAACAGATGGCTTACCGGCATCCAGAACGGCGACCTGGCCGTCTCCGGAGCGATAACCGACGCCAAGGGCGACCGTAAAAAACGCCCGTCCCAGCAGGACGAACCGGACGTGTACGTGCACGTAACCGAGAAGCTAAGCGACGGTGTTGTCGTCAGGGGCGCAAAGGTCAGCCAGAGCGGGGCGATAGGCGCGCACGAAACGCTAGTTCTTCCCGGCGGCGGACTCAGGGAGGGTGAGGAGGACTTCGCCCTCGCCTTTGCCGTACCGAACGGATCTCCAGGGCTGACCTACATCTGCCAGTACAATGCATACTCGGCGGAAAGAGAGATGGCAGAAGACGAATCGGAGCTTGGGAACCCGCTGTTCGGCCAGCGCGAGACATCCACCATGGTCTTCGACAATGTCTTCATCCCCTGGGACAGGGTATTTCTTTGCGGCGAAACGAAGTACTGCGGAAAGCTTGTCACCAGGTTCGCCAAAACCCACCGGATGAACTGCGGAGGCGCCTGCAAGGTGGGATTCGCCGACCTCATAATCGGCGCGACGCTCCTTGCGGCCGAATATAACGGTGTAGAGAAGATTCCCCATATCCAGGACAAACTGATCGAGATGGTGCGCTTGAGCGAAACTTCCCATGCATGCGCTATCGCAGCGGCCGTGAAGGGCAGGGAGGAACCTCAAGGCTCCGGCGTCTTCATGCCCGACGACCTTTTCGGCAACGTCGCCAAACTCAACATCGCCCACGGGTTCTGGGAAATCATGAAGCTTGCCGGCGACATCGGAGGCGGTCTGCTCGTAACAATGCCCCGCCTGAAAGACCTCGAGGACCCCGAGGTCGGGCCCCTGCTGAGAAAATACCTGCAAAGCGCCGCACCGGCAGCCGACCGGCTGAAAGCAGCGAAATTCCTCCAGCATTGGACCGCCGGCCTGCACGGCCCCGGCACCTGGCATGGAGCGGGGGCGCCTCAAGGCCAGCGTGTGATGATTTATCACCTCACCGACTTCGAGGCCAAAAAGAAGCTGGCAAAAAAACTTATGAGTTTGAGGAACTTGGAATCGATGTGAGTCAAGAACATGATTCCGTGGCCAAGTCAAGCGCCGAGAGAGGAAAGGAGTAAGAAGGCGGGCAACCCAGTCCCCGCCGCAGAGCAAAACCGCTCTGCGGCGGGGCTGCGTCGGAATCTCCGGAGATCAATCCAGGCAACCCATCAGAAGGCTATCTGGAAGCGCGATTCGACAATGTTCTCATGGCCCATCGGGAATAGTGGACTGCCGTCTTTAGCCAGTGTAGCAGCCGCATGTGTGCCAACTGTGGCGTAAACGTAATTCAATTTGAGCATAACGTTTGGATTCAGGTACCAGTTTATGCCGGCTGTGTAGTCGGTTTCATTGCCTCCGTTGAAACCCGCAGCCGTATCGTTGAGATCCACGTTGGAAACCCGGAAAGCCACTTCCCATGCCCCGAAGCCTCCACTTGAAGGATTAAAATTACAGTTCGGGATGACCCTGCCAAAGGTTGCCTGATAATCGCTGGTCGAGGGGGTCTTATTGTAAGGGCGATGCTCGCCGGTTAAAAAGTAGCTCGCATAGGCATACCAGCCGGAAAAACTGGCGTTATCCTTGGTGACCCCTGCGGCAGGGAGGCCAGTGTTGCCGTTGGTGAACGCAGGCATGACGTTGTTGGCGAAGGCCCAAGTGTATTCAGCCTGCACGGAAAAGGGTCCATACACCAGCGCGATTTCAGGGTCTATGACGTTCATTCCTTTAGCCGTGAAATATCCGGTGTCGACCATTGGGCTGAACATGTACCCCTCAGGATACGTCTTCAAGTCCAGCCAGCCAGGGTTAGTCGTTGAGGTTGAATCGGAACGGAATTTATGTTCGTAGCCAATACCAATATGGAGCAGTTTTGCTCCGTTGTCCTCATACCATGGAAGCCCCGTGACCCGCACGGCCGCGTCGGTATCCTCAAGATGCGGTGAGAAAAGGTCTGCGGTTCCATCCACGGCCACGCCATTGTATGGCGTACTGACCTGCTGGGCGAAGAAATACCCCACCATCCAGCCAAGGCGATCATCACATATGGTGTTTTGCACCTCGAAGCCCAAGTTGCGAGTGGGAACTAACGCATTCATCGGAAGCGCCTTCTCCATGAAGGTATTCCAATTGTCGCTGGTCATTTGTTCTATGGAGATAGGCTCGTACATCTGTCCCACTTTGAAGCGGCCGAGATAGGGGATGTCCTTGACGCCCACCCACAAGTCCTGGAAACTAACCGCATAACCTGTAGTAAGATTTCTAAAATATTCTGCACTGGCCTTAGAGCCAAAGGCCGTAAATTTGGCAGAAGAACTGAGTACAGTGCTGGTCGTATATGTCGGGGCAAATTCGATTTGACTTATAAATTCTATATCTTTCCAGAGGGTGCCGTCAATTGCCAGCCTTGCCCTGCGCACCTGGTCCCCGAACCCATCGACTTTCGGCCCATTGAGCCCCGGGCTTAACTGTTTGTTAGCCCAAACATTCAAAGCGTCGTTCGCTTCAGCGTCCGCAACATCCAACTGAATCCTGCCTCCGATATGTACGTCAAAAGCTTTATCTTCCGACGTAAGCCTCAGACCATTGTTCCACGTGGCTTGAAGCGCATTGGGGGCCGGCTTTGCAGCTGGAGCCTTGGCTACCTGAGCCTGAGCGGCCTGTGCCGCCTGAGCCGCTTGGGCGGCCTGGGTCTCGGCTGCCTGAGTCTGCCTTGCCTGAGCGGCCATGGCGGCCTTTTCCTTTTCCGCCTCTTTCTTCAATTCCTTGTATTGGGCCTCGGTTATCTGGTGATTGGCCCTCATGACCTCCAAAAGTTTTTCAGCCAGTGTCTGGTCATCAGCAGCCCGGGCTGCCCACGTGACCGAAAAAATGAACACGAGCGCGACGGCAGATGCCAGTAGACACTTCCTCATGACTCTTTCCTCCTCAAAACTGAAATAACTGCCCTCTCTTCCTGCCTGCCGTTCCGTCTGAGTTCAATTCCTGTCGCCCCGTTCGCATACGTCCTTTTCTTCCAAAAGCAAGGGCAATATGCCAATGAATTAATACTCAGGAAACGGGCCCCTGATCCGGATATTTTTCACCCCCTCTCCCTGCATGCTGTCTTGCGGATAATCCACGATCCTGAAAAGTGCGCTGCCCCTGCGGCAAGGCTGCCGGAAAATATCGTTATCGTCTTCTTGACATATCGCTTTTACTACAAGTCATACCCGCTTGTCAACAATTTCGCGCATGCCGACAAAGCGTTTGGTTGGCTTCTCCGATCTCTCCAGGCACTTGGGCTGTAGTTCGCTTCTGCGTTGAAATTAGGAATGACTATTACATTCTATCCAAGCTGATGTGATTTAATAAATTATCATTGCCATCCCTCGGATGACCGTTTAAAATTCTTCATATCCAAAGTTATTTAATTCTCCAAAGGAGCTGTAATTAATGAAACTTGCGAGGCTGGCCTTAAGGGTCCTGCTTGCCGTGTCCGTGCTTATGGCCGTGTGTCCTGCCAGCTTCGGGGGCCACACCGATGACGGCGACATGCCCGCTTTTGAGAACCACTACGAAACGGACCACTTCATTCTCAAATGGACAAACCTTAGCAAGTCTTCGAGGGACAACATCGGCGACCCTCAAATTATAAAAGACACGGGTGAATATCTTGAAGAGGCGTTGGCCAAATATACTGCGCTTTTTCAAAGAAACCCTTACATGCCGCCCGGCAGGGACAAAATAGAGGTGGTTTTTTGGGACATTGACGGATATGGAGTTTCCGATCCTCCGGATGGGCCGATTCAGTTCAGTTCGGTTGCCTGGGTGAAAAACGAAGCCATCCGCAAGCCTACTTCAGCACACGAGTTATTTCATAAATTACAATACGCATACGGTTATAAAACCAAATGGCTTCCGCGAAAACCCTGCCAGTGGTTCACGGAGGGCACCGCTGCCTGGTCTGAGGCGTTTGTATGGGGAATGGTCAGCCGAGACTGCAAAGTTGACACCCTTTTCAAGGATACCTCCATGGACCTTTACGAGGCGGATTACACGGCTATGCCGTTCTGGATCTATTTTGTCCAGGGCAATCAGGAGCACCCGAACAATCAGCTCATGGTGAAGTTTTTCGAAAAATGCGAGCAGCTCCGGGATGAGCGGCGTGCCTTAAACGAAGTTATAAAAGAAACATACGGGTCGGTTGACGGCTTTTTCAAAGCTTTTTCAAAAGAGCGCAGAGATGGGTTCTGGACCGGCGCCTGCGCCATCCCGTACAAGTGCATCCTTGGGCCCGAAGGCAAGGACCTTGTAGAGGAGGTCAAGAACTTCCAGAGAAAATGGAATGGAAATTAGGGAATTCACTCTCCCTTAAATACCGGGGGCCGCTTCTCCAGAAACGAACGGATGCCTTCCGCATAGTCGTGGCTGTCGTAGACTTTTCTTCTAAGGCCCTGAATCCTTTCGAAAACATCTGGAGTTACGGGGTGCGCGCCCGCAAGAAGGTTGAACTGTTCCTTGATAATTGCAACGGCGAGCGCAGAGCGGGATGCCATATGCTTTGCCAGATTCGTGGTAAACTCCAGGAGATTTTCGGAGGGCACGAGATAGTTGAGTATGCCTACGCGTTCAGCCCTTTCAGCCATGACGGGTTCAGCCGAAAAGAACATCTCCTTGGCGATATTTAAACCCAGCCTGTTGATAAAATGCAGAATGCCGCTGGCATTATAAGGCAGAGCAAGTTTCGTAGGGGTGATGGCAAAAGAGGACGTTTCATCTCCGATAACAATATCGCAAGTCATGACGAGATCGCAGGCGCCTCCCCAAACGCTTCCATGAACCATCGCAATGACCGGCCCCGGGTAATCCTGCACCGCGCGCATCAGCTCCTGGGGCGAGTCGTTGTAATCGAAGGGTTCGCGGCTTGATTGGGGCAACTCCTTTACGTCGATTCCCGCAGACCAGACAGAACAGCCGTCAGGCGCCCTCAAAATAACCACTGCGATTTTGCGTTCTTTGAAATTTCGGAGCGTTTCAAGGATGGCGTGAACCAATTCCCTGCTTAGCGCGTTACGCTTGCGGGGATTGTTCAGGCATATAAATCCAAGATTGCCCCTCACTTCGACATCGATAAACGACATGATCGTTCCTCATGTACCGTGAACCGTGAACCGTGAACCGCGAAGCGCGATGAAGCGTGAAACGCGATCCGCTCACATCCTCCACTGCCTCAACCTGGTCAGCATCGGATAATTTGTCAGGTCGTGGTGGATAGGGGTCACGGAAATGTATCCGGATGCAAGCGCGCAGGAGTCCGCATCGGGGTCTTCGTCCCGCTGGACGGATTCGTTTTTCAGCCAATAGTAGACATGCTGTCGCGGATCTATGCGCCGATCGTATTTTTCCACGATCTTGAGTTTGCCCTGTTTAGTTATTCGCACTCCGAGAATTTTGTCTGCGGGCAGGTCCGGGATATTGACATTGAGGCATACTCCGGGCGGCAGTCCCTCTTTGCCGACCAGCGCCACGAGTTTTGGAATGAATTCGGTCGCGCCGCTGAAACTCAGGGGCTTAAAGGAATCGATTGAGACGGCTATCGACGGAATGCCGAGAACGGCCGCCTCGGTCGCCGCAGAAACGGTGCCCGAATAGATCAAATTCACACCAACATTGGCCCCCAGGTTGATTCCGGATACAACAATCTCCGGGGGTGGGTCCATCAGTTCGCTGACCGCGATCTTTACGCAGTCGGCAGGGGTCCCGTTAAGCGCATACCCAAAATAATGGCCGTTTCTGTTCACCGAGTTGACGCGCAAAGGATCGAGCCATGTAACTGCGTGGCCTACGGCGCTCTGTTCGGTTCCAGGGGCGACAACCGTCACTTCGTGTTCCACCGATAACGCCGTGAAGAGCACCTCTATGCCTTTTGAAAGAACTCCATCGTCGTTAGTCAGAAGAATCCTCATAATCCACAATGTCCGCATTCATTTTGAGTGTATTCCCGGCGTATTCGATACCAAGTTCAAGCGCCTTCCTATTGAAATCTTCCGTTCCCTTGGCAACCTTGCTCATGACCGCCGCTTCCAGGCTCCTGAGCGAGACGGCTCCGGACAACGCGGCAAGGGCGCCCAGTGCGATGATGTTGGCTCCCTGTTCTTTTCCCAGCTTTTCACGTGCAATCCGCGTGAATGGAATTGAGATCGCCCTCGTCGTGGGGGGTTGCTTGACGAAAGTCGAATCGACTATAAGCATTCCAGCAGGTTTAAGATCGAAAAAATAAGCGTCGCACGATTTCTGGTTCATGGCCAGAAGCACGTCAGGTTTTATGGCTTTAGGGTAGTCGATTTCCTCGTCACTTATAACAACTTCGGCCTTGCTTGTCCCCCCACGGGCCTCCGGGCCGTAGCTCTGCGTTTGGCAGACAAATTTGCCTTCGTGTATACCGGCCGCCTCGGCAAGGATGACCGCCGCGAAAATCACTCCCTGCCCCCCGAAACCGCTTAGACGTATTTCAAATCGTGACATATAAAAGCAGTTTTTAGTTTTAAGTTATTAGTTTGTAGTTATTTTAGCCGGTCGCATTACTTCGTACTGATGCGGGTCCTTTCCCTGGGCTTGAGCGATTTTCTCAAGCCTGTGAGGAGCTTCTGTATTTCCTCGCATTTCGTCAACAACTCTTCTGACCCCGCCAGATCAAGGTAACCCAGCCGTTCACACAACAGTATCCACGTTTCCAACTCTGCAACCGATCCCCTGGCTATTC
>DASPQK010000033.1:0-5256 GCA_035624985.1 Syntrophobacteraceae bacterium
GTATGTCGCTCAGGTCTCTTGCAACGCCTACGCTGCCTATGACCTTGTTCGCATTATCTCTAAGCAGGCTGATGGAAATTTCAAAGGCTGCGACTGTGCCGTCCTTTTTTTTCAAATTCGCTTGATATTTTTTTACCGTCCCTTCTCGCCGCAAATCGGTAAGCATCCTGTCGAGATCATTTTTGTCCGGATATAATTCGAACACGGATTTATCGGACAACTCTTCAAGTGAATACCCGAGGTTTTCAACCGCTTTTCTATTCCATTTGATGAACTTGCCGTGTTCGTCGACTATTGCGATGATATCCGGCGTGTTTTCGAAAATGTTTTCAAGATATCTGTTGGTTTCGGCAAGATCGGCAGTCCGTTCTGCAACGGTGGCCTCCAATAGACCATAGGCGTCATCCCATTTCCGCCGAAGCTCGGCTTCCTTCTTCCCGCGTTCTGAAATGTCCTTGACCAGACAAATTCTTGCCTGGCCTTGAGCCGTCTGCACCAGGGTCCCGTTTATCTCCACACGGGTGGCATGACCCTCCCTGTCCACGTAATCGATTTCGACGTCCCTCATCGTGCCACATGCGATACACTTACCGATCTCCTCGGCGTTTCTCTCCAAATCGTAAGGCGCTGTCCATTCGAATATGCTTCTACCCATTATCTCCTCAAGGGAGCTATGGCCGCTAAGCCTTACATACTCGTAATTGGCGTCGAGCACTATTCCTTCTTTATCGGCAACTACATATCCCGTGCCCGTGGTATCAATGAGCTTGCGATATATTGATTCACTCTCCCGTAGCGCCTCTTCCGCCTTTGCCCGTTGTGCCGCCTCGGCTTGAAGCATTCGGTTGGCCACCCCTAGCTGCTCTGATTCCTCCTCCAGTTGACGGGTTAGACCCCAAACGAGTTCCTGCAAGTTATCGCGGCGCTTTCTGAGCTCAACTTCATTGAGTTTGTTTTGAATCGCATGGCGGATGGATCTATCAAGCAGACGAGTGGAGAGCCGTTTTTTCTCGAGGCAGATCGATACCCCGGCTTCCATTGCCTGCACGTCAGCCCCGAATTCTCCCCGCGCGGTCAGAAGAATGACCGGCGCCTTCCGATTGTCTCCACCGGCCCGATCCAGGAACTCAATTCCTTTCCTTTCACCCGGGGCATAATTAAGCAGGATCGCATCATATTCAGTCTGCTTTATCTTCTGAAGTCCATCAGCGCAGGTTTTCGCCCAATCCGGATCGTATCGGCACACATTTGCACCGGCCAGCATGTTTCTTATAAGTGTGAAGTCCTCTTCGTCATCGTCGATGAGAAGTATCCTGATCGTTTTTTCTTGCATATCCGGCACCAGCTCCCGGCACATAAGGTCCTCGATGGGTTTATGTATTTTGTTCCCCTTAACCGGCAAAGATCTCGATCCGTGAAGACACATGGATGGTCCTCTGTTAGAAAATCGGAATAAGTTCTCGGCAGGTTTATCGAAATCTTGCTAAAATCGGCGTTTTTAAAAAGCGGGAGTCTGATGAAAGCCAAAAGATAGCGAGAACGGCTACTTTTTCATTTCGGAAAGGATCTTTTTTGCGCTGGCTACGTCCTTTGTGATCTGCTCGGCGAGTTCGCCGGGACCCGAAAAGCGCAACTCGTCGCGAAGCCGGTCTACGAACCGGATGGTGATTGGCCTGCCGTAGATATCCTGGTTGAAATCAAAAAGATGCGCTTCAAGTGAGAGATCGGTATCGCCGAAAGTCGGGTTATATCCGAGATTGGCCGCTCCTCCATATGTTTTGCCCTCCACCTCGGCCTCAACCACATAGACGCCTGTGCGGGGCGAGGTGACAGCGGGCATTCGGATGTTGGCGGTCGGAAAACCGAGTCCCGCTCCTCTTCTGCGGCCCACGATTACGGTGCCGTTTACATCGAAGTACCGGCCCAGCAGTTTGTTGGCTTCCCTTATATTGCCATTTAGGATCATATGCCGGATGGCCGTGCTGCTGACAACGGTGTCGTTGACCGTGATTCCGCTGACGGTTTCAACCCTGAAGCCGTATTGGCCGCCCAGCAGTTTTAGAAAGGCGATATCACCCTCGCGGCCGTGACCGAAGCGGTAATCATGGCCGACAATAATCACCTTGGCGCCGATCTTTTCAACCAGAATGACTTCGACAAATTCGCGGGCGGACATCCGTGAGAACGTGCGGTCGAAGACGATGACTATCGTGGCGTCAATCCCGCAGCTTGCTATTAGATCGAGTTTTTTCAGGTGAGAGGTAATCACCGGAGGGGCCTTTTTGGGGAAAAGCACCTCAAGGGGATGCGGGTCGAATGTCACCACGACCGATTGGCCGTTGAGTCGCCCGGCCCATTGCTTTACAATTTGAAACAGCGCCTGGTGGCCCTTATGGACACCATCGAAGTTGCCGATCGTGATTGCCGGTTTCTTGAGTTTTCGCCGCACGGCCTCGATTCCGTCAAACACCTGCATGCTTCCGCCACACCTTCCGGGAAAGTACTTTTTATACGCCTTGACTGGTAAAGACTTTTAGAATACGATATTGCCGTTGTCTTTTCAAGCACTTTGCCGAAGTGGCGGAACTGGTAGACGCGCTAGGTTCAGGGTCTAGTGAGAGTACTCTCGTCGGGGTTCGAGTCCCCGCTTCGGCAAGCCAAGAAAATCAAGGGGTTAGCTGGATAGCCGGTTAAGCCTCCTCGCTTTTTTTAAAATGCCCTGTGCATCCCGTGTGCACGGATCGAATTTGAAGCCGTCTTTTGCCACTCGGATCGGTCAGCCTGAAATGCGAGTCCGAGGATACCTGACCTCTCGATTCTCACGACATTACGTGGCGCGGCAGTTTCGCCCGTCTAAAATAAGGCCAGCCCTTTGTCGGCGGCTTCCTTCCGAGCCCCGAAGCAAACTTAAAGGCGAATGATCGGCAGCTTTCGATGTAACTATTGGCCTTCCTGCCTGCATCGCCCTGCGCGGATATCAATTCCTCGAACTTTGTCGCTGGTTGGATCTCCTTTTTGTACCTGAGTCAATTGGGCCCCGAGCCGGGTTTTACGGTGTGTCCACGCGCCAGGATGCCCTACAATCGATTTTCTTGCCTCGACCCATAGTTGAGGGTCCAAAGAATGCGACCTTGCGCATTGACAAGGCTCTTACTCGCAGCCTGTAACCCTGTTCTCATTGCTGATGTCTCAGAACTCCCCACGCTCTCGATAAAGTCGTTCCATTGAAACCAGTTCTTTCGCTTTGATCCTCCGAAGCGGACTCTTCAAAAAAATATATAAGGACCCCCCTAAATGACCGGTCCTAGTGGTCCCAGGGTGGTTGTTACCGGGTTGTAATATTGCCTGTTCGCGCGTCGATAAATCCGTTTCTGGAACGGCCTCACGTTCAATGAATGGCCGCCGGTCTTCTCCGATGCAAAGACGAGGACACCCTTCTGGATAGAATGACACACCACTGCTAAATCGTTGAGACCGGAAATGATTTCTGGAGAATGAAACATCGGTTTCATATGTTCGCAGAGTACAGGGGCCCGGTTGCAAGAGCAGGCGCAGCGAAGTGATCTAATCCCACTGGTCTATCACTTAGATTTCTTCGAACAGATCCTTCACCCTCTGAAGGAAACTTTAAAGGGCACAAAGGCGAAGAAAGAATCCCCTCTTGCCACCGACTGAAAAATCACGAGAGGCTTGACCATGCCTCTTGTAACCTCTTCGTTTTGGGGTTTTCGCAATCTTTGCAAGGATGCTCTTCGCCTTGTCATCATCAAAGCCATCTATGATTTCCATCATTCCCTTCATCCTTCCGGAAACGATCCAAGTCCGGCTTCCTTCCACATCAATTTAAGTGCTTCCTGATCAGCGGAAGACGCACGCTTATAAGCTATGAAAAAGTTCTTCGAATCCCGGTCTGCGCCGTGTTGGTCTCCGGCCCTCAGGGAAGTCACGATGCACTTGATCGCCCATTTCCCGGCTTCGACATAGTGCTTCTGTAAAACCTCAAGAACGCTCAGGTGATTATAGGTGCGTGCGGCATCGCTATCAATCCCCAACCTTTCAGAGATTTCTAGAGATTTGAGATACCAATGTTTCGCGGCTTCAAAGTCTCTCTGATCTAAAGCAATCCTTCCAAGTTGATGCAGTGTGCCTGCGGCCTCGTGTCCATACCTGTCCTGTTCTTTTAATTCCAGGGATTTGAGATAGCAAGCACGTGCAGTTTCGATGTCGCCTTGCTCATGGGCGAGCGTCCCCAGTTGGTGATAAGTCATCGCGGCGTCGTTTTTATTGTGGCGCTTCTCATTTATTTCCAGCGACTTAATATACCATTTGCGCGCGGTCTCGAAGTCTCTCTGATCCTGAGCGACACAACCCATCTGGTGATAAGTCATTGCAGCACCGTATGTGTCCCCTTGCTTCTCTCTTATTTCAAGCGCCTTGATGTACCACTGCTGTGCAGCTTCGAGATCCCCATGTTTCCAGGCGATATTGCCCAACTCGTGATAAGTGAAGGCCAACCCGCTTTCATTTCCCTGCTTCTTTTTTATTTCGAGCGACTTGAGATGAAAATTGCGTGCGGTTTCGAGGTCCCCCAATAGCCAAGCAATTGTGCCCAGTTGATGGTAACTTATCGCGGCGCCATGCTCATTTCCATGCTTCTCTTCAACTCCCAATGATTTCAGGTACCAATCGCGCGCAGTGTCGAAGTCGCCTTGCAATTGGGCTATTATCCCCAGATGGTGATAGGTATCTGCAGCACCCGACTCATCGCCCAGTTTCTCTTTGATTGCGAGTGACTTCAGATACCATTCGCCTGCGGTGTCCAAGTCCCTCTGTTTTTCAGCTATTATCCCCAGTTCGTGGTACGTGAGGGCAGTCCCGTGGTCGATCCCCCGCCTCTCCGTGATTTCGAGCGACTTGAGACACCATTTGCGTGCGGTCTCGAAGTCTCTCTGTTCTCGTGCAATCCTTCCCAGTTGGTGATATGCTGGCGCCTCCATTTCCGGCCAGTTTAAATTCCTGCTCGTTTCAGCTAGGTGCAGGAATAGATTAGCCGCTTCTTTCCAGTTCCTGGTATTTTCGGAGAAGGCACCCAGGGCCTGTGCCGTTGCGCAATATGCTTTATCAAGCCTGAGTCGATGCGCCTGCTGCATCGCATAGTAGAAGTTGGCTTTAAGGAAAAAAAACACCGGGCGTTGCTCATGAAGCTTCTTAGCCGCCTGAAGGTCAGCAAGCATGGCCATCACATCCACAAAAGCG
>DASPQK010000034.1:0-3042 GCA_035624985.1 Syntrophobacteraceae bacterium
CGTGAATATACTGCCGGCCATAGGTTCGGCCGCAGACCCAGAAGTCACCGGCAAATTCCTGGGCCAGGGCACTATAGTGGTACTGAGAGCCTAACCCTCGTAATAACCGGACTCCAAAGGCCGCTTCAAAAGGGCAGGCCTGGCCGCCACCCCCCATATAGGCAAACGAGCGTGGGCCATACTGATCGACGATCCCTTTGAGCTTGAGCGCTATCTCATCAATGGTTTGATCCCACGAGATCCGCTCAAAGCGGTCCCCCACACGCTTCAAAGGGTATTTGAGCCGATCGGCATGGTGCTGGTGGTACGCGACATTCATCCCCTTCCGGCAGGCGTATCCTTCGCTTTTCAGGTTGGACTTGTCGGGTTTCACTTTGACGATGCGGTTTTTTTCGACTTCCAACTCCAGACCACAGTTCTGAGCACAAAGGACACACCCCGTCTTATATGTTTTTCCCATGATGGCTCCTTTCTCCGGCCGTGATACCGGCGGGAATTCGTTCTTCACAGGGGACACCCGTCTGACAAAACCCGCAGCCTATATAACCACCGACGAATTGCTCTTTACACCCCTGGTCTTTTACTTTTTGCGCCATTCCCGCGAAGAGATATGCGAAACACTTTGCTTTATCATGCCCCGTTTCGCTGATGGCACCCGCAGGGCAGCGTTTCATACATGTGCCGCAAGTTTCCTGGCGAATGAACAGGCAGTTTTCCCGGTAATCTCTGGCGAGACGCGGTGAAGGAGGGATCGAAACATTGCAGACAACACTCCCCATGCGTCCGGCCGAGCCCTTAGCTGTGATAAAACTGTCACTAATACTAAAAGTGCCCAGACTGGCGACGTAGCCGACGTGGCGTTGTGACCATCTCGACGCCGGAGCCCAGGGGCCTTCGCGTTTAATTTCAAACCAAGGCTCCTGCTCCGGAGCAATGGCATGATATCCCAGATCTTCAAGCAAGACTACGAGATGGCGTTGTAACCTGAAGTTGTATTCCTGCCCAAACCAGCGCGCACGATTCCAGCGCAGGGGGCAAATCTCCGATTCTTTGCGCATGCTCTCACGGATAAGGATTGTACTCGGCAGAAAATAAGAAATAACGCTGATGTTTTCAGGGTGGTCGTATCCAATCGTCTTTTTCTTGAGATTCATTTCGAGGGCTTCCCGCGGTGTCACGTGGAAATCGCCGATTATTTTCTTGTACTCGGTGAAGCGTGGATCATCGCCGTCTGCAAAGCCAACAAGCGGCTCGTCCCACATATGCTCGCCAGGAAAGTCGGGCATGATGTTATTGGGCGAGTGCGCAATGTACTTCTTTATCTCCGCCTCCAGGAAGGCTGCAGGGTCTTTTTTCATTTCATCTGCATTCATTACAGGCTCCTTGATATCAATTGAGAAATTTCAACCGCTGAGGATTTGCCGCTTGAGACTCCCTCAATTTGGAATCGCGTTTCGTTAATTCCTGCCCTCCACCCTTTTGGCCTGCTCGCGCTCCTCGACGACGCAATATATGCCTTTGCCTTCAAATGTGGGCTTGAAGCATTGATTATCCGACAGACAGGTCGCTTTACTCCGGTCACCGGATTTCCAGCGGTTGATCAGACCCGGTTCCCGGACGAAAGGCCGGCACATGGAAATGTAATCAGCAATACCCTCGTCCAAAATTCGTTCTGCAATTTCCAAAGATCTCAACCCGCCCACCAATATAAGCGGCACCGAGATCTGTTTCTTAAAGGCACGGGCTTCTTCCCGGAAATATGCCTCTTTCTCCTCGGAATTTATCCCTAAGCGACTAGGAGAAAGAGTACCGCTGGCAAAGGTTCCGCCACTTAGCTCGACCGCATCAATGCCGGCTTGGCAAAGAAGGTGAGCCGCTTGCAGGGAATCGGCGAAGCTCAAACCGTTTGGGATGAAATCCTGACAATTCATTTTGACCAGAATCGGGAAATTGTTGCCTACGGCTCCGCGGATCGCTCGAAAAATATGCAGGAGAATCCGTGCGCGATTCGACAAGCTGCCACCATATTCATCCTGGCGCCGGTTATACGCGGGTGACAGGAACTGATTCAGCAGGTATCCATGCGCGGCGTGCAGCTGAACGGCGTCGAACCCCGATTCTTTCGCCCTCCGGGCGGCATCAACAAAAGCCGTTACGACATTTCTCACATCGGTTCCGTCCATTTCCTTTCCCGGCGAGTTCATGAGCCCTTCAAAATATGACACGACAATCGGCGTCCGTTGACTGAGGGCTGCCGCTGCCAGACATCCCGCGTGGGCCAGCTGTGCCGCGATTTTCCCGCCCGCCTGGTGGACTGCGGAAGTCATTTTTCTGAGACCTTCCAGCAGTTCATCTTTATAGATACCAAGCTGCCATGGTCCGGCTTGCCCTTCTTGGCTGACGTAGGCATGTGAGCTGATGATCAAACCTACACCTCCTTTTGCCAAGGCGGCATTGGTTTCGGTCAGCTTCGGGGTGACACTCCCGTCTTCGGTCGCCATCCCCTCCCAGGTAGCTGATCTCACAAAACGGTTAGACAGCCGCATTCCATTGATTTCTGTTTCTTCAAATAACTTTGACATGATTTTTCTCCTTTACAGACAAAATACCTTTCCTTTTCCGAAATAAGTCTATGGCTTAACTCCAGACCGCGGTTCTGGGCACAAAGAATACGGCTTGTTTGGTGAATCGTTCCCATAGTACCTCATGGGTGATCACTAAATTGTAGGCGAGATAATTGCAAACAAGATATTTGCTCAAAAAAATTACTGGCCGATTTTTTCCCGCACCTTAGAAATAAGACCGCGTAGCTCCCGCTTTTCATTTTCCGTAAAGTCTTCCAGGAATTCTTTATTGGCTTCTTCGATCAACTTCTTGGCCTCAAGCCCCGTTTCTTTTCCGAGCTTGGTCAGATGGATCTTGACCGAGCGTCGGTCGTCGGGGTTTCCCTTGCGTTCGATCAGTTGAGCGGTTTCCAGACGATCCAGAATGCCGGTTAAGGTGGCGCTGTCCAGTTCAACCTTTTTTCCTAATTCACCGGCC
>DASPQK010000035.1:0-3276 GCA_035624985.1 Syntrophobacteraceae bacterium
TGCGAACTGCCCGCACGAAAAGGTTGGCGTAATTTTCCTCTACTAAATACATCTCACCGTAATAAAAATCAGCATAACACGCCTGATGTCGATGGCCCTCGCACCGGGTCGAGGACCAGCAATTGCGCTGCTTTTCAAATACCGGGTCAATGTAGAGGCCGCTTATTCGGTTCACTTCGGACAAGATCAGGCTGGCCAGTTCATCTTTGGTGGGATAGCGCCAGTCATTGTATCCCGCAAAATTGCCGGCGTTCAGTTCTTCGATGTATTTAAGGCCGTCTTTCCAGACAATCCTATCGGCGGACGCACCTTGTTGCCACATTAGGCCGGTCAGGTTGTCCAGCACCACTTTTTCCTTTTCCAGAGTAAACCTTCCTTCCATCATGCCTCCCGGTGTATATCGATCTGCCCCGGCACCACATAGCGTGGACCAACCTCAAAAGTATACCCAAGCAGGGGGAAAAACAAAAGTTAGAACATGACCATTCATTCATGTTCTAAGAACTCAGGAGCCGCTCAGAAAAAAGCTTCAACTCTTTCCTGTCGCCTGCCGTTAATTTGTTCAACGGATAGCGAAAACGCCGTTTGACCTGCTTTTGTTGATACACAAATATTTCTCCTTTTCAAATGGAAAAATAAATGAAACGACCATTCGCAAGACAGGTTCATAATTGTTGCTTACATTAGCGGCGCCATTTATGTTATAGTGTTTGTTTGGAAGGAATTGTGTGAGCCAATTCTGGTATGGGTGAAGGATCGGGCGGATGTCCATCATTCCACTGGATGAGAAAGAGACGCGGTACCAGGTTTCACAAATCAAAGAGCTTCCCCCTTTGCCCCTGTCGTTGAGGCGTCTGATCGAAATAATTTACTCCGAGATCGATACCCCCGGAGAGCTCGAGAGCATTATCCACTATGATCCCTCGCTCGTTGCCAAGATTCTCATGGTTGGTAATTCGACCTATTATGGGTTCCGCAGGAAAGTAAACGCAATTTCCAAAGCAATAGCGGTTATAGGGGCGGACCAGGTAAAGTCGATCTGCATCTGTACCCTGCTGATCAACCAGCTCTCCAGCGGGGGTTCGATTAGCGCGGCTCACCGGGAAATGCTCTGGAAACACGCCTTTGCTTGTTCCAGGATCGCCGGCGAGATGACGAAGAAACGTCCCTGGATGGGTCGAAACGAAGCGTCCGTGCTCGGCCTGCTTCACGATCTTGGATGGATTGTGATGGCAGCCTACTTCAACCAACAGTTCGTCGCTATTATTGAGACTGCTGCAAGAAGGAAAATTCCCCCCTGGTGTGTCGAAACCCAGTACGGCCTCGAACATTGTCGGCTCGGCAAGTACCTTGCATCCCGATGGGCTTTGCCTGAAATATTTCAGGCGGTGATGGAATTCCATCACTATCCTGAAAAGAGCGAGTCTTTCACCACTGAAGTCAGGTTCATTCATCTTGCGAATGTTCTCAGCCATTCACGAGAGTATCCGGAATTGGTCGATGAAGACACTACTCTGTCCCGATGCCGGGATCTCTATATCTCCGAGGATGAGTGGCGCGAGTATCAGGAGAGTGTAGAGACTATCCGGCCCGAAGTCGATCAGTTGTGGAATCTTCTCAGCGAATGAGCTGTCCTGGGCGGCAGACCGCAAAGATGAGGAAAAGAGGAACCCATGAGCCACTTGGTTGATGAAATGATGAAAACGGGCATCCTTGGCGCAATGGGCCGCAGTGAGGAAATGAGCCGCTATCTGGCCGTGATTGCGCGTTTTGCGGAGACAATCTCCATTGGCCCGGACACAACCACTGCGTGCCGGCATTTCGCTCGGATCGTAGTAGAAGAAACCGGGGTCGAAAACTGTTCGATCCTTCTGTGGGATGAGCATGCCGGGCTGCTTTCGCTGAGCGCCGCATACGGCCTGGATGATCAGCTCGAAGCGATTTCCCAGCGCCACAGGCAAAATCTGAGCTTTGGAGTAGGTGAGAACATTTCGGGCCAGGTTTTTTCGTCTGGAAAGTCTATTTTCATTGAAAATACCGCAGAGCACCCAATCCCGGAGGTTCAAGGCGCGGTTGTAACGCCTGTTTCGCTTGCCTGTCTTCCCATTCTTCATTTGGGCGTGCTGAATCTGAGCGCATATCGTCCGCAGCGATTCACTGCCCATTCCAGGCGGAGCTGGGAGATGATCGGCAATATAATCGGCCATCTGATAGTTGGAATGCGGAGCTCCGGACAGAGCGGCCGGCAAATGGAGGCCGATCGGGACGCACCGGCGGCCGCAGTGCCGACGGCACAAAGCGAGCCGGCAATCAACATTGCCGATCTGGTCCTCGATTGCATGCCCCAGGGAATTTGCATTTTGGATATCGAAGGCAAAATCGAACGAATCAATCGGAGTATTGCAAAAATCCAGGGCGCAGAGCTTCCAGAAATTCTCGGCCGGTCGCCCGCTGTGTTTTTCCAGGACCCTGCGAATTTCGAAAAGATCTTCGAAAGGGCGTCTGCCTCCGATGCGGGGCGGATGGAAAAAACCGACGTGAACCTGGTGAATTCAAAGGGTGAGACTTACCTGGCCGATATTAATATTGTGAGGCTTCTCGAGGCGGGCAGGTGTGTTGGCTACCTCCTGGTGATAGAAGATGTAACGAGGAAGAAAGCCTTCTCGGACAAAATCATCCAGTCCGAGAAGCTTGCTGCGCTCGGCACCATGGCGGGGGGCGTCTCACATGATTTCAACAATCTCCTGATGGCAATCCTGGGCCACATTCAGCTCATTCTGCCGCAAATCGAAGACGAGGAGATTCGGCGCAGACTTCAGAACATGGAAAAGGCGGTGTATGACGGCTCAAACACTGTGCGGCGGCTTCAGAGGTTCACCGAACGGGAAAGGGACCCCAAAGCGGCAGCGGCTACAGTTGATATCGAAGAAGCGGTCAAGGACGTTGTCGAACTTACCAAGCCCCGCTGGAAAAACCTCATGGAAAGGTCAGGGCGTACGATAGATATAAAGATCGATGTCCAGAAGAAGTGCGCGGCCGCAGTCAATGCGTCAGACTTGAGGGAAGTCCTGACCAACCTTCTACTAAATGCTATCGACGCAATGCCACAGGGTGGAACTATCATCTTTCGGGCGCGTTTACAGGGCGAGCATGTTTTTCTGGAGGTCAGCGACAGCGGTGTGGGTATGAACAAGGACCTGGCGGAAAGAATATTCGATCCTTTTTTCACTACCAAAGGCGTTGGGAACTCCGGCCTTGGGTTGAGTGTGTCATGGA
>DASPQK010000036.1:0-5718 GCA_035624985.1 Syntrophobacteraceae bacterium
TTTTCCGGGATTAGGGAAAACATGGCGGCCACCTACTCCAGGGCATCGATGAATTTTCCTTCGTTCCATGTTCCGCTTGGTAAACAACCTTGGCTGGTTCTGCGAGATACTGCACCCTTTCGTGGGAGAATAGAAGCCCGGATGATGTACCGGGGCAGGGTTTCCATGGCGGTCTCATCCTGGGGAAATATATGCCGACCGCAGAAGGCCTGAATCCGGAATGACGCCAGTCGGAAAACATGGCGAGCGGGTCTTTTTATTTTAATCGAACTTGAAGGTTGGCGCGAAAAGGGTGTGAAAAAATGGCTGGCCGAACAGGCGCACAGATGGACATGTGAGTGCGGACAGCCCTTCAGCTGGTGCGAGGAAACGTGCAAGGGCTGCGGTATACCGCTTCATTCTTACGGAGTCGATCCGGCAGTCGTTCCCTGAACAGCAGCTTTAAAAACGATCGATCGTGCCGAGCCGCCTCACCGCTCGGCCTCACCCAGCCGGAAACTCCCTTCCGCCAGCTCGGCCAGTGCGTGCATGTCGGATTTCACGCTCTCGTAAAGCCTTCGATAAATCCGGTAATAATCCGTATATCGAGCATGGTTCTGCGGGTCGGGCCGCACGGTTCGGGCATCCTTTTGCCGGTGATTGGGGATGAAAGAGGCGAGGTCTCCGATAAGCCCCGTTCCTTTCGCAGCAAGATAGGCGGACCCGATATCCGATCCGATGGGTATGTTCGGGATCGACTGGTCGTAGCCGGTGACATCGCCGACGATCTGGACCCACAGGTTGCTGTTTGTTCCTCCTCCGCAGGCGATCACCCGGGACACGTCAAACCCGTATTTTTCGAAGACCTCAAGATTATGCCGAAGGCTGTAAGCGGTCCCTTCCAACAACGCCCGATACAAATGGGCGCGTTTGTGGTACGTGGTAAGCCCCAATATGACCCCTTTGGCCAACGGGTCGTGTATGGGGGCTCTTTCTCCGCTAAAATACGGCAGGATAACCAGTCCCTCCGAACCTACCGGAACCTTTTCCGCCTGGCAGCTCAGCAGGGTGTAGGCGTTGATCCCGGTTCTATCCTGCATGATCTTCTCCAGATCGCCGAAATTATCCCTGAACCATTTTGTCAAGGCACCCATCGTGGATGTTCCGCCAGTTGCAGAAAAGCAGTTTTCCAATATGGGATGGGGGGTAACGGACAGCCCTTTTACGGGGCGAGCTCTATCCGTGATCACGGAAATAATAGCGGTTGTGCCGTAAATTAACGTTACTTCCCCCGGGCCAAATCCTCCGGCACTGATCAGCTCCGTAACAGTGTCTCCCGAACCGACGACGACCGGTGTCCCCTGCATCAATCCGGTTTCCGCCGAGGCGCGAGGCGTGACCGTGCCGGCGATGTCATAGCAGTGTTTCAGCTCGGGCAGCAGTTCCGGAGAAAAGCCGAGCAGCTTACACATCTCCCCGTTCCACTGCCTTTTTCCGAAATCATAAATCGGGCCGAATCCGGAGGCTTGCGTATAGTCGAGCAAAAAGCGGCCGGTGAGCTTGTAGGTAATATAATTAGAAGCGGTGAATATCCGCTTCGTTTTCGAATAATTGTCCGGCTCGTTTTTTTTATACCAGAGCATTTTCGGAGGAACGAGATCGGTACCGAGCGGTCTTCTCACTGTTTCGAGGATTCTTTCTTCTCCCAGCAACTGCGTGATCTCTGCGATTTCTTTTTTGCTTCGCGTGTCCACCCCGTAAAGAATGGCATTTCTCAACGGGCGGCCGTCTTCATCGACGGGCAGCATGCAGGGGGCGATCGCGCTATAACCGACGCCGACAATCTCGCTTGATGAAATCGGCGCTTTTTTGAGCAGTTGATGCACAATCTCTTTGAAACCTCCCCACCAGGTTTTCTCGGCATCATGTTCAAACCAGTCGGGCCTCGGCTGGATGTAATCATGTTCCAGGTAGACCTTTGCCGCGACGTTAAGCGCCTCGTCCAATAACACGCCTTTTATACCTTGCGTCCCTATGTCTACACCCAACACGTAACGCATCTTGGAGGCATCCCTTCTAGACACGAATGAAACTTCCCGCAGGCAACTTCAATAGCTCCGCAGTCTAGGGCCCTGGGCCCGTTCATCAAACGCCCGCCAGGGGCTGAGCTGCGGTCCGGCGGAGACGGTACGATAGCCGCGGTGTCGTCTGTCCATTCCCGCAACCCGCAGGGCGGGTCGCCGCACCCGCCAAAACCGCACCGATATTTCAACCGGTCGAAAGGGCTTGACGCGGTGACGTGTCTGCGTGCGGCGCACAGGCAGATCAACCCTGCGTCTGATGAATTTATGTATTTATTGGGAATCTCCCAGCATCACGGCGACCCGGTAGGCATCGGGTGCCGAGGCCTTTTCGAAGGCGTGCTGGATTTCCTTCAAAGGTATCCTTTCCTCAATTAAAGGGGCCAAGTCGATCCTTTTGTCGCTCAACAGACCCACGGCCTCTTGAAAATCCGCGGCCCCGCAGCCGTACGTCCCGATGATTTCCCACAATTTATAATGGACGGTATTCGGATCGATATTCCATCCCGGCTTCGGGTATCCGGCCGCAAAAATAAGCAGCTTCCCGCAGTCGGCGACCATTTCGACGGCCTGGTTGTAGGCTTCGGTGAGCCCGACCGCGATGATGATAGAATCAAATCCTGCGCCGTCCGTAAGCGTCTTCGCTTTCTTAAGATAGTCCGCATCCCGGGCATTTAAAGTTCGGTCAAAACCCAACCGTTGAGCGGTCTTCAACTTTTTTTCCGATACCTCGGATACGGTCACGTCGGCTCCGAAATATCTTGCCACCTGGGCGTTGAGATTCCCCATGGTGCCCGCGCCGATAACCAGGAGCTTTTCCCCTGCTTTCACCCGGAGCCTTTTTATGCCATAGACGACGGTCGATAGCGGTTCAACAAACCCTGCGAGTTCGAAAGGCACATCCTTATTTACCTTAAAGATATGCTTGGATTTGGCAATTTGGTATCTGGAGCAGCCATAGTTTCCGAAATATCCATACGCATCGGCCGGGCCGGTTCTGGCACTCTTTCGAAATTTGCAAAAAGCGAAATTTCTTCCTTTGCGACAGTCCCCGCATTCCATGCAGGGACGGTAATTGTTTATCACCGCATGATCTCCCACCCTGACATTTTCAACTTCACTTCCCACTTCCAGCACGATGCCGCAATTTTCATGGCCGAAGGCCATGGGCGTGGGCTGCTGAGACCGAAGCCCCATCCATTGCTGATAATCCGTTGTACAAATGTTGCAGGATTTATTCTCAATGAGGACTTCGGTAGAACGAAGCGAAGGAATCTTGTGCTCATGAACTTCTGCTACTCGATCAGAGACAATTACACCGAACCTGGTCTTTTCTGGCATAAAACCTCCCGCTATCCGAAGTAAACTGGCTTCCGCTGTGATCTCTTCTTTTCATTTCTCCCCGCGAAGGTTGTATTTGGATAAGGATTCCTGTACCCCGGCATTTCGGTGAACGATATCCTGCAACCCCTTTACGACGCGTTCCATCTCCTGGGTCGGCCGCTGCCATACGTTTCTTCCGAAAATCACCCCTTTCGCACCCGCGTCGATGCCGTCTCGAGCGATCTGAAAGATTTCACGGATGCTGTCTTTCTTGGCGCCGCCCAGCATGACCACCGGCACATGGGCATTTTTACAAATGGCGGCAAACAGTTCCTTGGATTCGGGTCCTTCACCGGGATAAGCCGCCTTGATGATATCCGCTCCAAGCTCTACCGCAATCCTGCAGCCATCGGCGATAATCTTGGGATGATTCTTCTTTTCGCTGGGGATAAAGACGCCGTCCGCCAGAGGCTCAATCATGATGGGCATATCGTATCGATCAGATTGACGAACGAGTTCGCTGATATTTTTAAACACGGACAGTTGGGTCTTTGGACTCACCCCGAGATCAAATAATACCTTTACCGCGTCTACATTGTATCGGACCGCTAGTTCGACATCGGCGCTGATGCAATGACCCAATAATCCCTTTTCTTCGATTGGCGCCTTCCAACTGTGCCATCGGTGGTTGAAATCCGTGGCCATAATGATCCGCGGGATATCGGTGGCCCCGCTGATCATATTCCGCACTAATTTAACGATGCCAAATTGCATTAGCACCGCCTCCGGGCATAATCCCGCGAACTTCTGAAACGATCCGAGGGGATCTTCCAGACCTTCCCTGACCCCATGGATGCCGTGATCCATTGGAATGATCACCGCTTTTCCCGTTTCCTTATTAAATAGATTCCGTATTCTCTGTTCTCGAATGTTCAATTTCTCTACTCCTTTCTTCCTCTCAAGAATTGAGTTGACAAGAACTCGCTCTCGGGTAGGTTAAATATAGGAGAAGGGCAAATGGGTGTCAAGGCAATTGATAAGAGGGCAATTGATAAGAACTCGCTCAGGTGGGGCATTGGTCTGAAGGGCGGAGTAAAAGAGAGGCGAGGGCGGTCGAAAAGAGTGACACCTGGGTTATAGATCTATGGGTTTAGAGTTAGCTGTCAAGTCGTTTCTCGTAATCGGAAGTTAAGCTTGGGTTGAGTCCTGCTTAGGAGAAGGTTTACCGCTGGATCTTATTTTCTCCTGCCGCAATTGGTAGCTTTCCCCATTCGCTTCCAGCCGCAAAAGCTCCCGGACCAACGGCGAACATCCATAGAATGGGAATAGAATGATCTTGACATGAGTTAGGATAAGGATATAATCCAGGCGAAAAAGGCAGGACGAATCCCTGAAAGGAGGTATGGCGATGAAGCTCCAAATACGCACGAGCCAGTGGATGATAGCAGCGGCTTTTCTTATTCTGGGGGGGTGGGTCTGCTGGATGGCGCTGGAGGCCAACGCCGCGGAATCCGACCTGGCCTATTTCCGCCAGGCGAAGATCAACTGGCGCCAATTTGAGGGGCAGAAACTAACTATTGGCTTGAACAAGCACCCCTATACCGAGTCACTGATTCCCCTCATCCCCGAGTTTGAGGCCCTCACGGGCATCAAAGTCGAATACCTGATCCTGCCGGAGAATGAATATTTCGCCAAGCTCGCCGCCGACCTGTCCAACCAGCGCGGAGAGTTCACCGTGATCATGACGGGTCCCATGCGCAACTGGACCTACGGATCCTCGGGTTGGATCCTCCCGTTGGATCCGTTCCTGAATGATCCCAAGATCACGGACAAGGCCTGGTACAAGCCGGAGGACTTCTTCTCCGGTCTCATCGGTGCCAACCGGTGGAACGGGAAGATCGGTGGCGGGACCGGTGAGGGACCGCTTTGGTCGATTCCCATTATGTGTGAGAGTTACATCCTGGCCTACCGAAAGGATATCTTCGACAAGTACAAGATCAAGGTACCCACGACCTACGAGGAGATGGCCGAGGCGGCCCGTCTGGTAAAGAAGAACGCGGGGATCGACGGCATCATAGCTCGCGGAACACCGAACGCGCCAACCATTGCCACCGGCTACATCAGCGGGGCAAAGTCCTACACCGACGGTAAGTGGGCCGAGGTGGACGAGAATATGGTGGCCCGGCTCGAAGACCCCCGGGTGGTTAATTTCTCTCGGATATGGATTGATATGATCCGCGAGAGCGGGCCGGCGAACTGGGCCAACATGACCTGGTACGACGCAATGGAAACCTTTGCCGCAGGCCAGGCCGGGATGTATCCGGACTGCGACTTC
>DASPQK010000037.1:0-6692 GCA_035624985.1 Syntrophobacteraceae bacterium
GGGGGGGGGGGGAAAAAAGATTGCTCCTGACCAGCCGCATATTTGGAACGTTAAAAAGGGTCGGTCCCATGATGACGCCGCAGGAATATGAGCAGAGTCTGAGAAAGCTGAACCTGGCCGTCTACATGTTCGGTGAGAGGGTAAAAGAAGTAGTGGATAATCCCATCATCCGTCCTTCGATGAAGGCTGTGGCCAAGACTTACGAACTGGCCCTCCAGCCCGAGTTCGAAGATATAATGACCGCCAGGTCCCATTTGACGGGAAACAAGGTCAACCGGTTCACACATATCCACCAGAGTGTCGAGGACCTTATAAAAAAAAGCAAGATGGGACGGCTGCTCGGCAGGGAAACGGGATGCTGCTTTCAGAGGTGCGTCGGCATGGACGCGCTCAATGCGCTCTCAATCGTCACCTATGATATGGATCAAAAGCGGGAAACGAACTATTATGAGCGCTTCCTGGAGTATCTTGCCTACGTGCAGGAAAATGACCTCACCTGCGATGGCGCAATGACCGATCCGAAGGGCGACAGGTCCCTTCCGCCGCACAGTCAGGCGGACCCGGATCTCTTCCTCAGAATTGTTCAACAAAGGAGCGATGGGATTGTAGTCAGGGGCGCCAAGGCCCATCAGACGGGCGCTGTTAATTCTCATGAAATAATAGTAATGCCCACCATTGCCCTGGGAAAAGAAGATCGGGATTATGCCGTGGCATTCGCTGTCCCAAGCAACACTTCGGGTGTCTTCTTCATCATGGGGCGCCAGTCGTGCGACACTAGAAAACTTGAAGACGGAGATATGGACACGGGCAATGTGCTCTTCGGGGGGCATGAGGCGCTGATCGTATTCGACGATGTTTTCGTGCCGTGGAAACGCGTGTTTATGCTTGGAGAGTATGAGTTTGCAGGCGAACTGGTTGAAAAGTTCGCTTCCTATCATCGCCAGAGCTACGCATGCAAGGTCGGCGTGGGGGACGTGCTCATAGGCGCCGCCCAGACAATCGCGGAATATAATGGAGTTGCAAAGGCTTCACACGTGAGGGACAAGATAATCGAGATGAACCACCTCAACGAGACGCTCTACTGCGGCTGCATAGCCTGCGCGTGTGAGGGAAACAGGGAGCCGAGCGGCACGTATGCCGTCGATACGCTGCTCGCAAACGTGCACAAACAGAACGTGACCAGGTTTCCCTATGAGATCGCGCGTCTTGCGCAGGATATCGCAGGTGGGCTGCTGGTAACGATGCCGTCCGAGAAGGATTTCAATTCTCCGGAATGTGGCAGGTGGGTGAACAAATATTTCAGAGGGAAAGCTGATGTCCGGACCCTCGACCGAATGCGCATACTGAGGCTGATCGAGAATTTAACGCTTGGCGCTGCGGCTGTCGGATATCTTACGGAGTCTATGCACGGGGCAGGTTCCCCCCAGGCACAGCGGATCATGATCTCCCGATATGAGAACATGGCCCAAAAGCAGCAGGCGGCGAAAAGACTCTGCCGGATCGAATAAACGTGAGACCCGCCGTTGACGCCCACATCGGGGATCTGTCCCGGTCTGTCTCCAAATCCGGGTACATAGCCAAATTGGTAATCAGGATAAAATGGAAACAACTGATCGGGCCTTTTGTGCCCTGGGGTGCCCTTCCGCTTGTCATGTCTTCACTGGACCGTCCGCTCTTTTTTCCGTCCGCTCCAAGGGAATTTGAATGATCTGCCGCTTGCAGCAAGTTTTGCTCAATCCGCTCGGAAATGTTATAAGGTTATCGCCGCAAGGGAGCGCTGTTCCGGCTCGCTTGGCGGGACGACTCATAGAAGGCCCTTCTTGCCTCGTTTTCTATCGGGCTGAGGGCGGTGATTCCAAATCCGGATAAATCTCCGCCTTTAATGTATATTGCAGGATGGCGGAGCATCCGCTTCGATGGGTTAGGTTGAACGATTGGATTTTGTTTGAATTTCCAGGTACGTGGTCGAGACAAATCCGACGAAACTGGCGCTGGCGGCAAACCGGCCGAGGGCAGCCCTGTCGGCTTCACCATTTCTCCATATCGGAAAGAATGAGCGATGGTTTTGAAGATGCTGATTCAGCGTGGATTCTTTCTTCTTGAGGTTTTTGTTTTCCTGTTGATTTCCTGGCTGTTTGCATTCTCGCTGGCTGCCCAGGAGACCTCAGTCTTCAATCGATCAATCCGGCAGGAAATCGAGCAAAAAACCCTTGAAGAGGCAACGGTCGCTCTCAAAGCGGGTGACTACGTGAAAGCGAAAATCACCTTCGAAATGCTGAGCGAAAGCGCACATAATGCCGAAATCGCGCGTCAGGCATCCTTCGGGCTTGCAGCGATCAAGCTCATCCTCGCCGGTTCCATTGATGAATACGAGGATGCTCTTTCGAGCTGGGAGAGATGGAGTGGGCAGGTTAATTCATGCAAAGGGTGCGAAGACCCTAGAATGATCACCCCTTTCCTTCTGCGTCTCCAGTCCTCGCTCAGTGGCGTAGACCTGTGCCCGCGTGGATCGAAAAGCCGCAGGGCCTCTAAAGATGTTGACTCCAGGGGGATTCTCCAAACCAGGGATAAGGAGACTAAGGCGCTTCGGGCGAAGCTTGAGTCGCGCGAGCGTGAAATTCGGCGGCTGCGCCAACAGATTGAATCGCTCGAGGAAATTCATCGCAAATATCAGGAGAAAAAACAGGAGGCGCCCCAGTGATCTCCTGCACCGGTCCGCATGAAACAGCACGCTGACCGATGGTTCCTTTAATCGCTGCGGGCGCGTTTAATCCCCCTGAGGGCATGTCTTAATACGGTGTTGCGTGTAGGGGAGGGGGAGCGCAGCGAATGCGTCGCGCGATGTACGCCCTCCCGGTCTGGGGTAAACCCCGTCCCTCCGTAGGGGAGGGGGAGAGCAGCTCCCTATGCCCTCCCGGTCACATCGATCTTGAACGCAACCTGGTATTAATCGCTGCGGGCGCGTTTAATCCCCCTGGGGGCATGCTTTAATACGGTGTTGCGTGTAGGGGAGGGGGAGCGCAGCGAATGCGTCGCGCGATGTACGCCCTCCCGGTCTGGGGTAAACCCCGCCGCTACGTAGGGGAGGGCTTTAAGCCCTCCCGGTCACATCGATCTTGAACGCAACCTGGTATAAGCCGGCCGCTTTCGCCGCAGCCGGTTTAATAAAACGCAAAGATGCAGGAAAATACGAGTCTAATGGGGGACCCTGATGAGATCCGCCAAAAGCGAAAAGGGTAGTCGCGCTTTAAGAGGCGTTCCTGAAGGCATTGGGGTCGACGCGGCGGCCCTCGCCTCCGAGTTGAAGTTCAGGACTGAGGGGGAGGTGCTCTTCGATCCTGGATACAGGGCCATCTACGCCACCGATTCCTCTAATTACAGGCAGGTCCCGATCGGGGTGGTGCGGCCCAAAACGGTGGATGACTTAATCGAGACGGTGGCCGCCTGCCGCAAATTCAATGCGCCCGTACTCATGCGAGGCGCCGGAACGAGCCTTGCCGGACAGTGCTGCAATGTGGCGGTCGTGATAGATGCCTCAAAATACCTCAATCGGGTGCTAAGCCTGGACCCGGAATCAAAAACTGCATGGGTGGAGCCCGGCGCCGTTTTGGACGACCTCAGGGACAAGGCCGAAAATTATCACCTGACTTTTGCTACCGACCCGGCGACCCATTCTCATTGCACGCTGGGGGGTATGGTCGGAAACAACTCGTGCGGCCTGCATTCTATAATGGGCGGCAAAACAGTCGATAACATAGAGGAACTCGATATTCTCACCTATGACGGATTGCGTATGAGGGTGGGAGAGACCTCGGAGGAAGAACTCGAATCAATCGTTCGGGAAGACGGAAGGCGGGCTGAAATCTATGCCGGTCTGAAAGTCCTTCGGGACAGGTGCGCCGGCGCGGTCCGAAATCGTTACCCCGACATCCCTCGCAGGGTTTCCGGCTATAATCTCGATTACCTGCTGCCCGAGCGCTGTTTCAATGTGGCGCGGGCTCTGGTAGGATCTGAAGGCACATGCGTAATTGTGCTGGGGGTGAAAACGCGATTGGTCCACAGCCCGCCTGCCAGGTCACTCCTGGTGCTTGGCTACCCCGACATTTACCGGGCCGGAGACGATATTTTGGAGGTGCTCGATGCTGGGCCTATCGGCCTTGAAGGTATTGACAAAAAACTTATCGACAACATGACCAGAAGAAATATCCATCCCCGGGGATTGGGCGTCCTGCCGAGTGGGGAAGGATGGCTGCTGGTCGAGTTCGGCGGTGAAACAAGGGAGGAATCCGAACATAAAGCACAAAAACTCATACAATTCCTCAAGCGCAGCAGGAAAGGAAAGGCGCCCGCTTTCAGGCTTTTCAACGACCCGGCGGAGCAAAAGACAATATGGCTCGTAAGGGAAGCCGCATTGGGGGCTACGGCAAGGGTCCCCGGCAGTCCCGATGCCTGGGAAGGCTGGGAGGATTCTTCAGTTCACCCCAAAGACCTTGGGAACTACCTCCGCGATCTGCGAAAGCTCTTGAATAAGTACCTCTTTGACTCGTCTCTTTACGGCCACTTTGGCCAGGGGTGTATTCACTGCCGGATAAATTTCGACCTGTTCACGGCTGAGGGCATCAGAAAATTCCGATCCTTCATATCGGATGCGGTCGATTTGGTGCTCAGCTATAACGGATCGATTTCCGGCGAACACGGGGACGGACAGTCGAGAGCCGAATTCCTGCCAAGAATGTTCGGAGAAGAACTTTTGGGGGCTTTCCGCGAGTTCAAGTCGATCTGGGACCCCCAATGGAAAATGAACCCCGGCAAAGTGGTCGATCCGTATCCCATTGACAGCAATCTGCGGCTGGGGACAAATTACCGGCCCCCTTCACTCCGGACCCAGTTCAAATACCCCGATGACAAACAATCTTTCCCCTATGCAATACTTCGTTGTGTGGGCGTGGGCAGCTGCAGGCAGGAACATCATAATACGATGTGCCCCAGCTACATGGTCACCCGCGAGGAAAAATATTCGGCCCGGGGTCGGTCCAGGCTGCTCTTCGAGATGCTTCGAGGGGAAGTGATCACCGGGGGATGGAGGAGCAGGGAGGTAAAAGAAGCCCTGGACCTCTGCCTTGCCTGCAAGGGCTGCAAGGGGGATTGCCCCATGCGCGTGGATATGGCGACCTACAAGGCGGAGTTCCTATATCACTATTACAGGTACCGATTGAGACCGCCGGACGCATATTCGATCGGCCTGATCTACTGGTGGTCGAAAATTGCCTCCAGGGTGCCCCGTTTAGCTAATTTTCTCATGCAGACGCCACCGTTAAACACCCTTATGAAGCTGGCGGCTGGTATCTCCACAAATCGCAGGTTGCCAAAATATGCAGACCGGACTTTCCGGGACTGGTTCATCAGGCGGGGGACAAGGAACGAAGGTCGCCCAAAGGTCATCCTCTGGGCTGACACCTTCAATAACTACTTCTACCCTGAGGTGGCCGTTGCGGGAGTCGAGGCGCTGGAAGCAAATGGGTACCGGGTCTGTGTGCCTCCGAAAGAGTTGTGTTGCGGACGGCCGTTGTTCGATTTTGGAATGCTTGGTCTGGCAAAATATCTGCTGAGACAGGTCCTTGACACTTTAAAGCCCATGATCGAGGAAGGCGTTCCCGTGGTCGGCCTCGAACCTGCCTGTCTCACCACCTTCCGCGACGAGCTTGTATCGCTTTTTCCGGACGATCTGAACGCGATGCGCTTGAGCAGGCAGTCTTTTTTTCTGGGAGAGTTTCTCAGTGAAAAGGCGGCCGATTTTTCCCCTCCCCAACTTAAAAGACAAGCGCTCGTCCACGGCCACTGCTCGCACAAATCAGTTTTTACGCTGAATGGCGAAGAGCAGGTGATGAAAAAGATGGGGCTCGATTACACGATACTGGACTCCGGTTGCTGCGGCGTTTCAGGAGCATTTGGATTCAAGAGGGCAAATTACGATCTTTCGGTGCAACTCGGCGAACGGGTGCTTCTGCCTGCCGTTCGAAGGGCCGATAAGAGCACTATTATCATAGCCGACGGATTCAGCTGCCGCGAGCAGATAGCGCAGATGACCGACCGGCGCGCATTGCACCTTGCGCAAGTGCTCTGCATGGCCTTGCACCGGGAAGGGGATGCCTCCGATTATCCGGAGCGAAAATTTTACAAAAACTGATTGGCCCACTATTCAACTTTGAGGTTTTTGGGGGGAAATTACCGTGGGGAATGGTGCGAGCAGGTAGTATACTGCCCAACGCTTAGTTCAATCCCGTCAATTGTCCAGTTAACATAAAAGCCAAAACGACACGTAATTATGTCCGAAACGGCATTCAAACAGGGAGCTGAACGCACAATCGATTTTTACGAAAAATTGGCCGATTGTTCAGCGACAATTATTTATTCCGGGTAACGACAATTAAAATTAGTTGCGTCAGTTCTTTGAAAAACGTTTCGAACAATGAACATAATTCGGGAGATGACATCGTGAACAGCCAATTTCTTGGAGACGCTCTTGACCATTGGAAAGGCTCAATAATCTCACTACTCCTGAGTAAACAATTGACTCAAAATATTGTGGCAGAACCAATGATAACTGACCTTCAACCGTGGCAAAGAGAAGACATCGATACTTATGGACGGTTAGTTAGCCGTGAGCTACTGTGCCCGATCTGTCATGGCGG
>DASPQK010000038.1:0-2033 GCA_035624985.1 Syntrophobacteraceae bacterium
ATCCTTACTACTATGGTGGTTATGGGGAAGACCCGGTGCCTCCACAAGAGTTCACCCCTTCGGCAAAAACGGAACGACTGCAGCCTTCTTATTGGCACTTCTGTCAGGACCCAGAGGGTTACTACCCCTACGTTAAAGAATGTCCTGGCGGTTGGATGACAGTGGTGCCGTCCAAACCAAATGCGCCTCCACCAGCGAAATTGGGTGTTCCGGTAACAGCTATTTCGCCCCGCCGGTAAGAAACCGGAAAAGTAGGAATTAAGAAATATGTGAGTCTAGAGTCGGCCTCAGACTCATGTCCTCCTACCGTACCAATCTCCCATCGCAGAGTCGTAGTGAAAGTTTCAAATTAGTGTTTTCATCTGTGGGATCTTGAAAAAATGAAGAGTTGCTTCCTGAAGTCAATAACTAGACTTTCTGATAAAACATGCTTGATTCCAATTGGTAATCATCGATTCTCTTCTTTGTTCTTGGCATACAACTCTTCCTTTTGTATTGTTAATTTACCCAGCTTCAACCATGTTATAAGCCTTTAGAACACTATGACTGAACTCGAAACTCTCGCAAGAGCGGTTGCGTCCGAGATCGTGAACCAGACATACGGCTCCTCAGTCAGATACGCAGCCCCTGTATAGCTGTTCTTCCGAGTCGGAAAAGTCTCATTTCGCCGCTAACAGCCCGGACTGCGATCACTTAGGCAAGCAGGAGGCTCTTCTCGGCTACGACCTTAAAGAATGAGGTTCATTCTGATCTTGGCGCAAAGGAGCGTCAGTGATGAAACTTATGCAGCGCTTCACTTTCTTTTTCTGTGCAGTTGTTGGCATGTTCTTGCTCTCAAGCTCGACGCAGGCGCAGGCCCGAGATGTAGTCGTTGGCGTCAACGCCTGGTATCGTCCCCCTGATTTGTCACAGGAAGACATGGCCAAGCAATTGGCCGAGAACGGCGTGAAGACCATCCGCATTTCTCTCATGCCGGGTTCCGTTGAATTTATAACTAGGGCTTGGCGGCACGGCGTCACCACCCTTGCCATCGTCTATCCACATACGGGCTCGACGGCCCTCAAAAAGAACCGGCTCTGGGCGAGCCTGCCTTTGTCGGAACTCAAGCCGCAAGAATTCACCGCTGCGGTAAAGCCGATGCTGGATCAACTGGAGGCGGCAGGCGTGCGCCTCGCCGGTCTGGAGCTCGGTAATGAGATCAACACGTCAGGTTATAACGGCGACATTGCCGCACCGGGAAGCGGGCGCCTGCTGGAACTCACCGATCTTGGCAATCCAAATGACCAGGAAGCTCTTCCCATTGCCGCTGGCTTTAGAAACTACGTGAAAATCGCGGCAGCGCTGAAGGATTTGCGAGACCATTCCACACTTAACCAGGATACGCCCATTATCGCGGCTGGAATTGCGAATATCAGCAAACGGGGAGAAAAGACCTTCAACGGCATGCTTGCGGTAAAGCTTTCCGATACGATCAAGTTTCTGCGTCAAAACGGCCTGGACAAATTGGTCGACGGGTATGGCGTGCATGTCTATCCCGGCCTCGACCCAAGCCGTTCGGTGGCGACGCGTATTTCCTCGCTTGGCCAGGATATTTTTTCGGAGTGCAGGGCGGACAGGCCGTGCTGGCTTACAGAATACGGAATTCCCAATGCTTCACAAAAGGGCCAACCTGATCATTGCCCAATCGATGAAACCAAGAGGCTTCAGGTGATTGAGGAACTGCGCGGGGCCTTTCAACATTTTGTCAGCGAGGGGAGGCTGGCCGCGATCATCTACTACGACTGGTCGGACAAGCCCGGCAAAGAGGCAGGTATCTTCCGCTGCGGCGCGCTCACAGATGCCGGTAAATTGGCTCTGAGCCCGATGTAATTCAAGGCCTTTGGCAGCTCGTCAGATCAGTGGTTTGACCTATTTAGTGGTCGCTGCAAAAAGCAAATCCTTTGTTTTTTTTCTTCAGCCCTCGGATAAGCTCAGGAAGATAAGTTCATTTGAACCGAGATGGACTCCCCCCAAAGAGAAATAGCTGGTATAGT
>DASPQK010000039.1:0-15165 GCA_035624985.1 Syntrophobacteraceae bacterium
TTGACATCAATAGCTTGGAAAAAAGCTCTAACCCGCCGTGCACTCCTGGCTGCATGTGTGTTGCGGATGTACGCCTGCCATACTTTAAGCGGCACATCTTCCAGCGTGCGTGGTTTTTCGATCCGGTTTTCCTTGATAATCTTACCGAAAGCAGACCTGTCGTCGTTGAGGAGACTGAACGAATCAGCGGTCGAGGGGTCAATCAATCCTAAAATGCATTTTTTCTCTGCTTCGCTTACGGCCATGCCCCAGTCATGCGCGTAAATGCTGCTGGCAAGAACGAACAGCTCGGCTGCATTCAACGACTCTAGAACATCAGAACCGAGCAGCCGCTCAGTCAGGATGAAGAGCGGGTGGATATGGTTCGATTCGTCATGCGGCGTGAAAAACGGAAAAGTGACGTTGGCGTAGCTGAGCTCAGGAGCAATGCGGTCACGCAATGCTTTGAGCCATTCTAGGTAGGCCGGCGTCCGCGACGGAACTGACCCTAATGCCTCGGTCTTCTTGACGAGTTCGCGGAGCAAAGCTGAATGAGGTAAACCCTCTGGGATCGATCTCTTCTCCATATTGTTCCTTCTGGGCCATTCGCCTGCCAATTGCCTTGGCCAGAGGACGCTGAGCCCGTAGGATGCCTTCAGTCCTTCCGTGCCGGCCGTTTCCTTATGGCCCAAATTCTTATGGGGCGATGAAGCGATTACGCCAATTCCGAAGCTCGTTTAAGAAGGACGATACCTTTACAACACGAGGTTGTCAATCCCCTGACCGACATCGCCAGATCTGCCTCATAAGGAGGCAGCCTCCTGCCTACGTATAACTTGCCATGTCGTCCAACCCGAAAAACAACCCGCCCCATAACGCACTATGACTTGAATATTTTAACTATCATGAAGGCGCAGCGGTCATCAGAATGCCGGATGAGGTCGCAAGCCGGAGGATTTTCCTGTCGGACTGGATTGTGGCGATCACGGCCAAAAGTATTTTTTTGCTGCGAAATTATTGACTTCGGCCGAATTTGGCGATATATGCGCTCGGCTCGATGAATCCATCCTGATGACCTAGATTTTTCCATCTGTCGGCTTTATCATCGAACACAGTTTCTTTTGTAATTCGCAGACGCTTCGCGACGAAGTTTTGCCGGTTTGCAACAACGTTAAGAGCAATCGGAAATTGCAGATTAAGCCCGGTTGCACGCGGGGCTCCGGGTATTTTTTTATCTACTCTGCTTAGGAGGTTAAGCATGGTTGACGTGGAAACTCAGACTATTCTGGTGGTCGGAGGCGGCATGAGCGGGATGACGGCCGCCATCGAAGCAGCAGAAGCGGGCCGCGAGGTCTACCTCGTGGAGAAGAACCCTTATCTTGGAGGCAGGGTGGCACAGCTTCACCAGTATTTCCCGAAGCTGTGTCCCCCTTATTGCGGACTCGAACTCAATTTCCGCCGGATAAAGAACAACAGCCGGATTCACTTTTTCACAATGGCGGAGGTAGAATCGGTTTCCGGGCGCAGAGGCGCCTGGGATGTCCGGATCAAAATCAATCCCCGTTACGTGAATGAGAAGTGCACGGCCTGCGGCAAATGTTACGAGGCGTGCACGATGGAGATCGACAATGCGTTCAATTACGGGATGGATAAAATCAGGGCCGCATACCTGCCCCACGAGATGGCGTTCCCTCAGCGCTACGTAATCGACCCGGCGCTCGCCAACAGTCCGCTGGGAGCTAGCGTAAGAGAAGCTTGCGAATACGATGCAATCGAGCTGGACATGCAGCCGAAGTCGGTCGATTTGAAGGTCGGCGCGGTTGTCTGGGCAACGGGTTGGAGCCCCTATGACCCCGGCAAACTCGATACGCTCGGTTTTGGCGCCTATCCCAATGTCATAACCAACGTCATGATGGAACGCCTCGCCGCCGGCAACGGCCCCACAAAAGGCGCGATCGTTCGGCCCTCGGACGGCAAAGCGCCGCAGACGGTAGCCTTCGTCCAATGCGCCGGTTCACGCGATGAGAATAATCTGCCGTTTTGTTCCTCCGTATGCTGCATGGCTTCCATGAAGCAGGCCGCTTACGTGCGCGAACAGTATCCGGAGGCCAGGATATACATTTTCTTCATCGATATCCGCGCGATGGACCGGCTGGAGTCCTTCTACGCCAATCTGAAGCAGGATGCCAACGTCATTTTCTTCAAAGGCAAAGTCGCAAGGATCAACGAGGAGGCCACGACCGGGAACCTCGTCCTCAGGGTCGAGGACACAGCCGCCGGCAGCCTGAACGAGGTCAACGTTGACCTGGCGGTGCTTGCCACAGGCATGCAGCCCAACACTTCCCTCTCACCCCTGCCCGCTTTCGCACAACGCGATGACTACGGATTCATTGCATCGATGGAAGTGACCCCGGGGTTTTTCGCAGCAGGCTGTTCGAGGACCCCGGCCGGCGTTTCCGAATCCGTTCAGGACGGGACCGCTGCTGCCCTTAAAGCAATCCAATCCGTTGTCAGGAGGTAGACTCGATGGACAAAAAAATCGCGGTATATATTTGTGCGGGCTGCGGTATCGGGGAGGCGCTCGATATGGAACAGCTCGGCAAGGTTGCAACATCCGAATGTAAAGCCGCTCTGTGCAGGAATCATCCGAACTTTTGCAGCCCCCGGGGGGTCCAGGTGATAAAGGATGACATCGCAAACGAGGGCGTAAACACCGTGATTATCGCCGCCTGCTCGCAGCGCGTAATGTACGACGTCTTTAACTTCGAAGGGACCATCCTGGACCGTGTGAACCTTCGCGAGCAGGTCGTATGGAGCCATCCGGCGAAAGATGAAGACACCCAGATGATGGCCGAAGACTACCTTCGGATGAGTGCGGCCAGGATGAAGCAGTTGCTGCCTCCCGAGCCATATAAGCCCGAACAGGAAATGTCGACCGACATCCTGGTTGTGGGCGGCGGAACTACCGGTATGACGGCTGCCCTGGAAGCGGCCGGGGCGGGATACCGCGCAGTGCTGGTTGAAAAGGACGAGGAGCTCGGCGGTTTTCAGAAAAACGTCTCGAAAAATGTGACCTTCCCATTCAAAAACGTGCAGGACAATGAAATCGATAAGCTGATCGCCGCCGTCAAAAGCAACGAAAACATTTCCGTCCTGACAGGGTCCAAAGTTGAAAAGCTCTCCGGCGGCCCGTGCCTTTTCAACGCTCAAATCAGGCAGAACGGGTCCACGAGCGATCATCATGTCGGTGCGGTTGTTCTGGCTGCGGGCTGGAAGCCCTACGACCCCGAAAAGCTCGATAAAAAACTCGGCTACGGCGCATCGCCAAACGTCATCACAAACGTTCAGTTCGAACAACGCGCAAAGTCGGGAAAAATTACCAGGCCGGCCGACGCTCAGGCGCCAAAGACCGTGGCTTTTATTCAGTGCGCCGGTCAGCGCGACCCCCAACATCTTGCCTATTGCTCTTCGATCTGCTGTTTCACCGCCCTCAAGCAGGCCATCCAGGTAAAGCAGCAGGACCCAAAGGCCAATGTGTTCGTTTTCTACCAGGAAATGCGCACTCCCGGCCAGGGTGAGGATTTTTTCAGAAAGGCCCAGGAGCATGGCGTAATCTTCGTCAGGACCCAGGCGCCTGAAGTCCTCGCCAAGGAAAACACGCTTGCCGTAGAGGCTTTTGACGAGCTTCTGGGCGAAGAGATCCTCCTGGACGACGTGGATATGGTTGTGCTGGCTACCGGTATGGTTCCGGCCACAGCCTTCGGGGAAGACTTCAAGGTAAAAAGAGAAGAGGGCGAGGAGAAAACCGACGAAATGGTTGCATCCGTTGACTCCATCTTTATCTCCGACATCCTCAACCTTGATTACCGCCAGGGTCCGGAGCTTCCGGAACTTCAGTACGGCTTTCCCGACTCCCACTTTATCTGCTTCCCTTACGAAAGCCGCCGAACCGGCATTTATCCGGCCGGCCCGGTCCGCCGCCCAATGGGTATTTCAAACGCCGTTGAAGACGCTGCCGGCGCCGCCATGAAGGCAATCCAGTGCGTCGAACTCACCTCCAAAGGCATGGCCGTTCATCCCAGAGCCGGTGATTTAACCTACCCCGAATTCTTCATGCAGCGCTGCACCCAGTGCAAAAGGTGTACTGAAGAATGTCCCTTTGGCGCGATCAACGAAGACGAAAAAGCAAATCCCCTTCCTCAACCGACCCGGTGCCGCCGCTGCTCCGTGTGCATGGGATCCTGTCCCGAACGCATTATCTCCTTCAGGAACTATTCGGTTGGAATAATCGGCGATATGATCAAGTCCATAAACGTTCCCGACGAATTCGAGGAAAAACCGCGCATCCTGGTGCTGTGCTGCGAAAACGACGCCTACCCGGCGCTCGATATGACCGGGCTGCGCAGGATGAGTTACAACGCGTGGGTTCGCGTGATCCAGCTTCGCTGTCTGGGCTCGCTCAACCTTGTCTGGATCGCCGACTCCCTTTCCAAGGGAATCGATGGAATCCTGCTTCTGGGTTGCCGCCACGGCGAAACTTATCAGTGCCATTTCATGAAAGGCAGTGAACTGGCAAACATTCGTCTCAGCAAAGTCAAAGAAACTCTTGACCGGCTCGTCCTGGAGTCGGATCGTGTCCGGTTCGAGACGGTGGCCATAACCGATTACGAAAAGCTGCCCGCTTTGCTTGATGAATTTGCTGAAAAACTTGTCGAAGTCGGCCCAAACCCATACAAGGGCTACTAATACGGAGTTGCGTTCAATTCGTTGCCTTCGGGAGGGCATACAGCGCTGCGCTCCCCCTCCCCTACGTAGCGGCGGGGTTTACCCCCATAAGCGCTCAAATAAGGATGAGGCAGTACAAGGAAAAGGATCGTCATTCCGGCGAAGCCTGCCCCGGACCTGATCCGGGGGCCGGAATCCAGATTTTTGTTTTTTTACTGTGAAATCAATAAGTAATGCACTGGACCCCGGCTTCCGCCGGGGTGACGAAAATCCTAATCGTGCCATCAGTAAATTCAATAACTTACGCGCTTATTTGAGCGCTTATGGGGTTTACCCCCGCCCAATCTTGAACGTAACTTGGTATAATAGCATGTCCTAGAAAGCTCCGGAGGTTAATTGATGAGCAACAAGGTCGATCCAAATTTGATCAGGGAATTGGAGGAATACGGGCTAAAAGATGCGAGCAAATGCTATAACTGCGGAAACTGCACCGCTATATGCGACATGGCGACCGCTGAGAACCCGTTTCCAAGGAAGTTCGTAAGGTACATTCAACTGGGACAAAAAGAGAAAATCCTCAAATCGCCCGAACCCTGGCTGTGCTATTACTGCGGCGACTGCTCCACAAGGTGCCCCCGGGGGGCGGACCCCGGTGAAACCATGATGGTCCTGCGAAGATATCTTACTTCGCTCTACGACTGGACTGGTTTTGCCCGCAGGTTCTATACCTCCGAATCGTTCGAGATCATCGCTGTGGCTATAGTCGGCATTCTCATAGGTCTGGGACTGCTCATTTTCCACAGCGGTCCGATCAACTGGCGACACACGGACCTTAACTCCGTATGGCCGGCGGCTCAGATCGAAAAGGCCGACCTGGTTATGGCCGCCATATTGACCTTCTTCCTGCTGAGCAACGTTTTCCGCTGCGCAAAAATCGTCATGGGAGACTACCTCAACAAAATTCCCCTGGGAATGTATTGGGTCGAAGTGAGGTCGCTGATCGTCAACTTCTGCACTCAGAAAGAATTCGGCAAGTGCAGGGACAGGCAGCAGTGGATCGTCCATCTTGCGATTATGACCGGCTATGCAACCGTGTTCCTGCTGGTCGTTGTTTGCGTAAACGGACTGCCCTTCATGGGAATCAATTTCCTCATGTTCCAGCGGGGCTGGGAGTCGCTGGGCGGACATATCGAGTTCTCCATATTTCACCCGATCCGGCTGCTCGGCTATTACTCCTTCTGCGCAATCATGTATGGAACTACCTACGCGATGATCGGACGCATCAGGAAAAGCAAGCCCCAATATAAAAATTCTCATGGGACGGACTGGATGTTCCTGGTCCTTCTCCAGTTGACCGCCCTTACCGGCATCCTGATCAACTTCACACGCCTCATGGATAAGCCGTTTGCAACCTACGCCATCTATGTCATTCACATGATGGTGGCAATCCCGATGCTTGTCCTCGAGGTGCCTTTCGCCAAATGGGCCCACCTCGCCTACAGGCCGGTGGTCCTTACCCTGCTGAGGGTAAAAGAAAAATATATTGCCCAGCATGAGCAGCCCGTAGAGGCCGTTGCCGCGGCAGGACCGGCGGGTTAAAAAAACAATTAGGAATTAGGAATTAGGAATTGGGAATGAAAGACAATCAGGAATTATGACTTTGATAGCGCGCTCAATGCCTGATGAACTCATCCGCTGATGCAGGGAGTTTTCCCCTGAGGATGCTTTTCAGCCTGACGATAATCACGTCGTTTTCGCCCGGGCCGGACCCAAGGGACTGAATGGCCCGGCCCAGGGTAAGACTGGTTGACGGCTCGATCTCGGCGCGCACTTCAGGGGAAAGGGCGTGCCATTGTTTAACGAGGTTTTCGACCCAACCGGCCAATATGGTGCGATCGACCCTTTCAGGTATATAGACATACCCTTCGAAGGCGCCCGCATTGGCCGCAAACTCGTACAGATCCCTGTACGAACCCTGCCGAACCTGCCCCAGGCGGGTGAAATCATCGGGTGAGTCCGGCAGTTTCCCCCGGATCATCTCCTTTAACAGCCCGATGACATTGTGGTCTTCCCCCAGGTGCGGGGCAAGCGTCCGGACGGCCCGGCCAATGGTGCCGTCCAGGCCCGGCTGAATATCACTGCGGATATCATCGGGCAGAAGACCGTATTCTTTGACCAGGTTGGCCGTCCATCCCGGCAGATACTTCAGATCTACCCCCGTGTAGCCGTATACGTACCCCTCGAAAGAACCGGCGTGGGCTCCGAAGTCGTATATTTCCCGGGCCGATTTCATAAAGACCTCTTCGATAGTGGAAAGTTCACTCGATTTATGCCGCCGGCCCAAACGAACAGCGACGTTTTCGAGGCTCGGAAGCAATACGCCGGCTTCAGGGCAGACCAAGCACCGCCGTCAACTGGCCGACTCCTTCTATGATCGAGGCAGGGGCTTCCGCCTCGAGTTGTTCCCGGGTGGCGATGCCGCTCAAAACGCCGACGGTCAGGGTGCCGGCCTCTTTCCCGGCGCGGATGTCCAACGGTGAGTCGCCGACCGACAGGGCATGCGCCGGTTCGACCTTCATCAGCCTTAGACAGGCCGAAATGCCGTCAGGCGCTGGTTTGACCGCGTAACCGTCTTCCCGCGTGACGACGGCGGCAAAATGGTTAATCAGGCCGCTTTCTTTCATGGGCAGCAACGCGGGTCTCCAGGACGCTGTAAAAATTCCGAGCCTCAGGCCGTTTTGGCGAAGATGCAAAAGGACTTCCTCCAACCCGGGAAAAGGCTGGGTGCGCCGCATTACATCGAGGAATACCTGGCCGACGGCCTGGTTGCATTGTTTGAGCTTTTCCTCGCGGTCCGGAAGATCATGAGGTATGATCCGATCCCAGATGTTGGACCCCTGGACCATTGGTTCCAGAACATCCTTCCTGGCAACCTGGATGCCGAACCTTGAACAGGTTTCCCGGAATATCTCATAATACGCCTCGATGGAATCCGTGAGGGTGCCGTCAACATCGAAGACGATCCCGTCGATCCGTCTGCCAAGCCAGACCACATCCCCAGCGCCGTTCAGGCGATCGACCATCTTTATAGACGCGTCCGCCACCGTTTAACCCCCTCCGATCAGGTTTAGAATTCGGTGATGCTTACCTGGTCGCCATCCTTCAATCCAAGTGTATCCTTGAGGTGCTTTTCGGACATGAGTTCCAAAACCTCGCCGCCGTGAGCCCTGACGTCTTCACTGGGGAAAACCGCCGCGGCCGGCACGCCGTTAACCCTGACCTTCTTCAACCAGGCGGTGCAGAAAGTTGGATTATCCGGGACCAGCTCGAAGTCCTTTTCGGCGAAAAATGACCTCAGCGCAGGAAGGTCCGACTCGATGACCCGGACGTTGAGGGTGCCTGGAAACGGCTTAAAGCCCATAGCCTTCTCGAACTGGTCCGTCACCCAGTCGAGGCCGGCAAAACGGGCGCCTTTTCCAAGACCCGATTTGATCACACCGCGGATTTGCATTGTTCACCCCTTTTGCTTAACCAATATAATACCAGGCTGAAAACAATAAACTACACTTGAGTTATACTGGGCCGCCGGCAAAGTTGCGTAGCTGTGGGACGCAGGAGGCGTCAATCCGCTGTTGCGGCGGGCAGGTCTTGACATTTTATTCGCGAACTCAAGGACTTGCCGGACCATGCGGTCTTGCGCCCGGTTCGCGAAGTCAGAGACGGCAAATGGTAAAGGGGAGGAATCGTCTATGATCGAGTTGAAGAGTAACGGATTGGTCTTCTCGTTTCCGGAGGTTCACCCGGAGGCGGTCTTTAGAATAGATTTTATGCGCACCTTGCGAATCCCCGACGATGGAAGCACCTATTTCCTCCCACCAGGGTTGGGAACATTCCCTTTGCGCCATGTCGATGACTTTCTGGACCGAGTTCCCTCATCCTGGATAGCGCATGGCGGGGTAATGCTGCCAATGTACCAGGCCGAGGCGCTGTGGCTCAGTTTTAACACGCGTTTCGAATCGCCCTACCCCTTCCTGATCAGAATCGGGACAGGCAAGATCAATGCAGTTACCGGCAAGCCCTGGTCAGACCGGGTGGGCCGAAACCCGCAGGATTACATGGTCGCCCCCAAACAACTTTGGCTGGACGGCTATTGCGTGGAAAAAGGCCAAATACGGCAGTTTGTGGCGATGCCTCTTGGCCGGGGTTACTCCGTTGAAGAACAGATCACGGGTAGAGCCGAATACGGGGGACTGCAAATTGTTGCGCATCCCATGAAGGGCGAGGCCTACGAAGCATACAGAGAGGCGGCCCGAAAGGGTTTGCTCATTTCTCTCCCCGATCGCCTGGAAGAGTCCATAAGCTCCTTCAGCCCGTCCGCAGAGATGGGCGTGGCTCCCGGAGGGCGAATGAAACAAGCCGTATATCACGATCCCTACAGGTTTGAAGACTGGGACCTCAATCACAGGAGCCGCTGCTTCGTCCATATCGCCAACTCCGTTGCCTGGAAAGCGATGACCGGCGAAGTCCCCCCCACCGAACCGCCCACCGCCGAGCAATATAACAGGCTGGGGCTTCCGTGGTTTGACTGCTACGACGCCGACATGAAGGCGTTGGACGGCGCAACGGCCCTACGAGACCTCAGAAGTGTCGCCCGGATGAGTGCGCAAAAGGCTGAAACCGTTTTGCCGGACAACACGTCCTTTCATACCGGAAATGTTGTCACGCTGAAAAACGGCGAAAGCAACAGATTGGTCAGAGAAGGAATAGTTTGACTCCATAAAGCCGAAAACCATGCGCTTCCTCTTACACCGGCTCTTTGAATCCATGCCCAAAGCATTTCAGGCAGAGCAATTCCCGGCGCGGCACGAATACTCGAAAGCCGGCGCCGCAAACCGGGCATTGCCGCTCAGATTCTGAAGGAAGCCCTGACGGCTCGATGCGGCGCCAATCCAAAGCAAGCTCGACAAGACTCAGCACTGCCTCTAAGATTGCCTTTCTCGGCATCTTGGACGATCCGCGGTGACGGTCGCGAAAATGAATTGGGACCTCGGTAATCGCCAGTCCCAGGCGCGCAAGATGAGCCACGCAGATCATGAAAAAGCTGTAGCCGTTGCCGTTGACCGACTCGACCACACCCGGCGGCACACGGTCCAGCCGAGCGGCCCGAAGAGCAGTCGTATATTCGGTCACGGGAAGCCGCAGCGCCAGACCGGCAAGGCGATTGCCCGCGCCGCTCAAAAAGCGCCGCCAGCCCCGATAATCGGTGCGTCCTCCGCTGCAAAACCGCGAACCGATTGCGAAGTCGGCCCCGGCATCCAGTGCGGCAAGAAGCCGGGGCACATCATCAGGATCGTGAGACAGGTCTGCATCCAGTGTCGCAATGCGGGAATATCCGTGAACCCGCGCATACAGCCACCCCAGTTTATGCGCAGATCCCACGCCCAACTTGCCGGGCCTCACAATGACACGAACCCTCGGCCCCACGGATGCAAGCCAGAGCAGATACTCCGTGGTGCCGTCGGTGGACCTGTCGTCTACGAAGAGCAGATCGCACTTCAGCGGCAATCCAAGGAGCGCATCGGCAAGCTCCCCTATTGTCCCACGCTCGTTGAAAACAGGCGCAAAAATGAGTGTATCGTTTTCCATATCTGCCGCTGGGATTCAGCGTGGAAGATTTCATAGGGAGTTGCGTTCAAGATTGGGCGGGGGTAAACCCCGCCCCTCCGTAGGAGAGGGGGAGCGCAGCGCTGTATGCCCTCCCGGTCACATCGATCTTGAACGCAACTCGGTATCAGTCACGCTAACACCGCCTTATCCAAGAAAGTTTCCCGAACACGCCCCAAGCCGGCAAAACCATACGATTTTTCAATCGGACCCGCAAGGCTTAAATCCTTGTCTTCTCAGACGCTCCCGGATATTATAAATTCCACTCCGGGAGGTCAAGCCATGCAGCGCTTATTGAGCGGGGCGCTCTGCCTTGTCGCTCTATACACTCTTTGCGGTTGTGCAGCCTGGAAGGATGATTTGATCCGCTCCGCGCATGACTCAGCCGGAAAGACAGATTGCAAATCTTCCGTTGCGATTCCGGCATCGAATGAAACTCAAGCTCAGGCTTCAATCGCTGGAGCAAATGAATACTCTTCCGCGTTGATTCCGCAAACGGTCCAAACCTGCCGGATAGATTCGGCTTCATGCCTGTTGCAGGCGACATCTCCCCGCGCCGCTGCGCCGGACACGGGGGCCCCCGTCGTGCATGTTCCCGAAACATCTTATGATTTCGGAACGATGCAAGAAGACAAAGACTTCCTTCATAAGTTCACCGTGATGAACTTCGGCACAGCCGAACTTGTAATCAAGAAAATCATCCCCGACTGAGGCAGCCGGGTTGCCCGCTATGACAGGGCAATCCCTCCCGGCGGTGAGGGAACAATCACACTTGCGGTCAGCGCCAGGTCCTGCTACAGAGAGGCCGAAAAATCCATCCTGGTTACCTGCAACGACCCTGAGACCCCTTGGTTCTTCCTTTTCCTTAAGGGTAAGAGCGCCTTTTGAGCCTGGCCATGAGCGGAGCTGAATTAATTGACGATGAAGTCCTCCAGTTGGCCGGGAGGTACTTTTTTCGGGGCCTTCACCCGCTGATTGCCATCGGAACGGCAAGCGACCGCTACAAAGGCTGGATCGGCCAGATTTACTCTGAAGACCTCTACAGGGACCGGATAGTCAGCCGTACCAACCGCGTCGGCAAAGAAAGCTTCCGGGAGGAAGTCCTGCCGGTGGAATCGGTTCGTGAATACTTCCAGCACTTTAAGGTGCTCGAAATAGACTACACCTTTTATGCCCCGCTTATCGAAAACACGGCGCCTACATCCACCGCCAATACCTTGAGACAATACGCCATTCGCATGGGACCTGAAGACAGGGTCTTTTTGAAGGCGCCCCAGATGTTTTTCGCCCGGAAACTAAAACGCGGAAACGATTATGCTCCCAACAAAAATTACCTCGCATCGGAAGCTTTTACCCGGCAATTCTACGAACCGGCGCTCGATCTGCTCGGCAGGAACCTCAAAGGCATAATTTTCGAGCAGGAATACCAGAGACGCTCGGAGCGCATCCCGCCAGTGGAACTCGCAGCCCAGCTCGACCGTTTCTTCAGCTCTATCCCGCATGACAACAGGTACCACGTGGAACTGCGAACAGAGGAATATTATTGCAAACCCGTGATCGATGTTTTGCTCAAACACGGCGCAGGGCAGGTACTTTCACATTGGACCTGGCTCCCCAGCCTCCAAAGGCAGTTCTCAAGGGCCGGAAAACGCTTTATCACCGCCGGGGGCCAAAGCATCATCCGGCTCATGACGCCCATCGGCATTCGTTACGAGGATGCTTATGCCCGCGCATTCCCCTTCAACCGGCTCATAGAGCAAATGATCCAGCCCGGGATGATTTCCCAGACCGCTCAGCTCATGTGGGAGGCTCTTAGGGATGATGTTGAAATAAATATCATAATAAATAACAGGGCGGGTGGAAACGCCCCCGGCCTTGCGCAGAGAATCGTCAGGCAGTTCGTCGAGATGGCCGGGGAGGGTAGACCGATTCTATGAAGGCAAGTCTTATTCAATCGCCGAATGAAAGGTGATGAGCGATTGAATCGAGCTTTATCGTAAAATCCACATTTTCGATATGACAGCAATCCGGGACCTGGATCTGAACAGGAGCGAAATTGAGAATTCCGTTAATTCCGGCCAGCACAAGCTGATTGGCGACGCTCTGGGCTGCGCCGGGGGGAGTGGCGATGATCCCTACGTGGACTTCCCGCTCCCTTACCACATCTTCCAGTTCGCTGATATGACTTATGACAAGTCCGTTGGGAAGCATTTTGCCCACTTTGCGGGGATCGATATCGAAAGCCGCCGTGAAGATATACCCGTGCCTTATGAAATTGCCGTGACGCACAAGCGCTGAGCCCAAATCGCCCATCCCAACCATTGCGAGGTTCCAGGGTCGGTTTAGCCCCAAAATGTCTCTAATCTGATTGACAAGGTCCCTTACCCGGTACCCTACCCCTCTGACTCCAAAATCTCCAAAGTAGGCCAGGTCCTTGCGGATTTGGGCAGGATTCACGCTGCATTGCTTCGCAAGACGCTCCGAGGAAATGACGTCTACATCGCAATCCATCTGCTCCTTAAGGGTGCGCATGTATATCGAGAGCCTGACAATTGTCGCCATAGGGACTTTGGCAAATTTCATTTGGCAATACCTCTGCAAATGCAAAAAACCGCGCGCCAATAAGTATGTGAGTAAATTCACAAAAGTCAAGCAAAAAAAACCCGCCCTTCAAAATGATGCAGAGGGCAACGGTTCAAAACAAAAGCCAAAAGTCAAAGGACCGCAAACAAAGCGGCATCGCCCTTTTTACTTTTGCTTCTTACTTTTGCCTCGAACTGTTGCCCTCTGCTAAATACCGAATCTTAAAATCTACTTGGGCAGACCCACAAAAGTGCTGATCGCCGATGTGATCGGGTTCGCGTAGATCAAAATCAGCGCGATAACAAGAGCATAAATCGTCAGAGACTCGATCATGGCCAAACCGATCAGCATGTTGACGGTTACCTTTCCCGAGGCTTCGGGATTGCGCGCAATACCCTCGACCGCCCCTCTGACTGCGATGCCCTGGCCGATGCCGCATCCCTGAGCCGCAATGCCTATTGCCAATCCGGCTCCAAGGGTGGTGTAGGCAAAGAAAAGGGCCGCCGAAGATTTGGCGTCACCGTCGGCGGCGTAAGCCGCACAAGCGAAACCCAGGACCAAAAAAATAGTTAAAAGCCCAACTTTCTTCATCAAACAAACCCTCCTGTCTCTTTGGTTGAACAGTTGAACAAATGACTTCTATGCGAACATGGCCTTCCCAACCAAGTTATCGCCGCCACTCAGTCCTGATTTTAGTGAGCTTCCTCTATTGCGCCTGCAAAGTACATCATGGAAAGCAGGCAGAAAACGAAAGATTGGATCAGGCCGGTAAAAAGCCCCAGGAACATCATCGGCAGGGGCGCCATGTAAAGTCCCGCCAGGGCAAAAAGGATGGTCAGGATAAGCTCCTCACCGAATATGTTTCCGAAAAGACGGATCGACAGGCTCATGATCCTGGAAAGATGCCCGACTATTTCAATGGGCAGGATAAGCGGGGTGAGCCACCATACCGGACCCATAAAATGCTTGATGTATTTGATGCCGTGGAATTTGATCCCCAGCACATGGGTCATCGTGACGGTAATCAGCGCACAGGCGAGCGTAGTATTGAGATTGGCCGTCGGCGAAGCAAATCCTGGAATCAATCCCAGGTAATTGCTGCAAAGAATGAAAAAAGCAAAGCTCGCAATGAGCGGAAACATCGGACGGCCTTTCTCCCCGGTGACGCCGATCATAAACTCTTCGATGCCCGTTATCACCATCTCGAAGAAATTCTGACCGCCCTCCGGGACCATCTTGATGATGCGCACCGTCAAAGCGCTCAGGATCAGCAGCAGCACCATGATCAGCCAGGCATACGTAATGTGGGGTTGCAGCAGATAGTCCGAAAAAGTGTGAGGCTCGGCAGGCACATGGATGCCGACCTTTTCGAGAATAAGGTTTATGAACAGGATAGGATGCTCCATAAGCTTAACTCTCTCCCTTTTTCATCATGATGAATTCAAACGCTCCGACCAGAATCATGCTCAAAACCATAACCGAAAGGCCGACCAGAAACGGAAAAGGGGTGGCCAATCCGAGATAGAGCACCATGAAAACCAGCAAAAGGGTCGCCACGAAACGGATGTAGTAGCCTACAAAAAAACCCCCCATGCTGGGGAGCCTGCCGCGAACCATCAGGGCTCGCCTTAATTGCCACTTGAGGACCTGGAAACTTAAAATGACGATGCCGCCTCCCAGAAGAATGCCCCACGCACACTTCCATGAAAACCAAATAAGAGAGGCAGCCGTAAATGTCAGCAGCAAGACCGCCGATGCCAGCTCGATTCGCTGGAGGAGCTTTTCGCTCTGGATCGCTTCCCTCACTGCTTCTTTGGCCCCTTGCCCTCTTGCTGCTGCTGTTTGGTGAAACGATAATAGTTAAGGCCGCCGGCTGCTATCCCTATGAACAGCCATATTATTGTCATGTAAGGAAAAGTTCCGAGCTTCGAATCCAGGAAGACGCCTATGGCTATGCCGATAAAGGGCGCAAAGGCGACCTGATAACCGATGATGCTTGCCATTATGGCCTGCATAATTGTTTTTTTGTCTTCTTTTTTCATCCTGTCTTCGCGCAAATCGGCCTAGTAGCACACTAGTCCGGTTCAGTCAAGCAATATTCCTAATTCCTCATTCCTAATTCCTCATTGTATTCAATCATTCCTAATTCCTAATTGCATTCAATCGTTTCCCACCTCCGCCCCCACGACTTTCATGGCGTCAAAAGCGGCCTGG
>DASPQK010000040.1:0-35602 GCA_035624985.1 Syntrophobacteraceae bacterium
ACCGGGCGTTGGGCTGCCTGAGTAAATCTGCACGGCGTCGAATGCTGCGCCGGTCTGCGTGGCTATGTTCGCATTGTTGGGGAAGAGTTCTTTCGCCGACTGAACGCACGCCAAACGCGCGTCTATGAACTGGGCCTGTGAAGTGAGGTGTGTCGTGAGCGCCCGGTAGTAGATTTTTTCTGCGTCAGGAATGCCGATCGCGGTGCTAAGGCCCTGGGCCAGCATATAAAAAGAATGGCTGAAAATGTTACTGTTGCAATGAACGCACCCGTCCTGCATAGTGGAAGGGTCATAATACTGGCTCATGTTAGCCGGATAAGGGTTGCCCTGGCCGCACTCCCCTGATATTTGAGAGTTGGGGTCTTTGAGATTTCGCAACGGCAACCCGACCGAGTCCCCCATTATCCAGTCTATGGTGCCGGTCAGCCCGTGAGAATAGTATTCTACCATTTTCCCAAAAATATCGGAAAAACCTTCGTTTAACGCGCCGGTCTGGCCTGTGCCGTTGCCGCCCAGATTTGCGGTGTGGTTGGTGACCCCGTGGGTCAGTTCGTGCCCGATCACATCGGTCGCGGCGGCAAGGGGTTTTGCGTCTCCAAAAAGCATCAACTGGAGGCTGGGGACCCAGCAGGCGTTTAGCCAACTCTGACCACTCTGATCGACCCTGACGATAGCCGGAATGTTCATTCCCTTGTTGTCGATCGAATTGCGCTGGAACGTGCTGAGATAGTATTCATATGTCCAGTTGAAATTTAAATAGGCGCTTACCGCGTCTTTCAGCCAGCTGGAGGTCAAACTGGATGACTGCACTACGCCTGGATTGAACTGCCCCGCGTCGGGACTCTCGTGAGCCGCATCCATAATGATTATGGTGCCGTTGGTGTTGGTGAGGTCTGGAACGCCTGAGGACGGCGCTTTCCCGGTCGCCGAAAACATCGGCTTGCTGGTGTCGCACAGGTAATACGGGCCGCCGTCGTACCAGACGTCCAGTGTGTCCCTGTGTCCTAAAAGGTCGATTCCGGATCCTAGTTTATTTACATTTTCGACGGTGTTGTTCGCAAAAAGAATATTTCCGTTCTGCGCATCCAAGATCACCAGCCACTGCGAAGCCGGATTGACGTTCACGTCCATCTTCCATGCCAGCCGGGCAGGCTTTTCGAGCTGTCCGTAGATGATCAGCTCGGGTTCCGATACTTTGGCTTTATCTGCTCCGGGAACTTCCAGAAGCCCGGCTTCGGCCGCCGACTCCGAATTTATCGCGGGTCTGGTGTCCAGATTTCTTGGGGTAGGGAAAAAGGCCCCGTCCACCAGATAGACCCTTTTATCGGCGTTAAGGTGTACGATCAGTTCGCCCGGCCACACCCGCAGGCCGGCATAAGTCTGGCTGAACCGCAGATGGGTAGTGTCCAGTTCGTCGGTGTTCTTGCGATCCAGCTTAAGTTCGTCATCCGGATTGTCGATTCGCAGGTATTGGCGGTTGTGGTTAAGAAAGGCTCTGGCCGTCGCCTCATCGCGTTCTTCCGCAGCGGCGGCCGCCAGTTCGGCCACCGTTTCGGCTGGCGGCTGCCAGCCGCCCTCTATTTTCATTTGCCTGGGGGTGCCAATAGGCCTCATTATCACTTCAGGCAGTGTCTGCCCCTGCGCAAAGGCGGCGTAAAGCGGGGCCTGATTCCCCGACGTTAGACTCGAAACCCCTGCGCGCAGGTGGGCCGCGCGGACGGAATCCTTCTGCGTCCTTGCCCGTGGTTTTGCCCCTTCCCACGGCGCTGAACGTTTCGGCTCCAGAGGCATATTGCTCGATTGTCCAGTCGATAGAGCTGCAAGCGATTTGACCGCATCCTGAATGCGCGCTGCAACTTCGGCGGCTCTCGGATCAGCCGGAAGATTCCCGGTCTCCTCCTCAAATGCGGTTAAAGGCAATTCGGGCGATGAGGCGCCGGGAAGCGGAATGATTTTGACCCCCTCTGTGTTCATTTCTTCTGAATAGGCCTGCCCGCTTGCCAGTCCAAGGCATAGCGCTGCCAGAGCAAACGTAAATATGAACCGTTTTATGTCGCACTCTGCCTTGTGGACGATCCTTTTCCCACGCATGGTCATGTCCTTTCTCTGAACGATGCATCAGCTTGTGCGCAATAGATCGTAAGCGCACGCCGGCATCCGGTTTTTGGCCGAAAAACTTCTCCTGCGCCTCCAAAGCGCTTAAAAACATACGATTTCCCAATCGGACACGCAAGAGATATTTCAATTGGATGTGAGGTGTGTCTGCCGGGTTTGTCCTATTCCCTGTACAGCTTCAACAGGTCGGCGTAGGCGTCTACCCGGCGGTCTCTCAGGAATGGCCAGTTGTGCCGAACCGCTTGAGTTCTGGCGATGTCGATCTGAGCAGTGAGCACTTCATCGGTATCCTGACTCGCCCGGGCGAGAAATTCGCCTTGCGGCCCGATTATGAAACTGTTCCCCCAGAAGATTATGCCTTGGTCGCTTGCTTCCGAAGCGGGTTCGAACCCCACCCGGTTTGCGCACATCACCGGCAGCCCGTTTGCGACGGCGTGGGACCTTTGGATCGTCATCCACGCATCCAGCATCAGCTTTCGCTCGCCCTCGGGTTCACCGGTATGCCAGCCGATAGAGGTCGGGCAGACAAGCAGTTGGGCGCCCGAAAGGGCCATCAGCCGCGCGGCCTCCGGATACCACTGATCCCAGCAGATCAATACTCCCAGTCTGCCAAGGGATGTTTCTACGGGCCGAAACCCCAGGTCGCCGGGAGTGAAATAGTATTTTTCATAATAACCCGGATCGTCGGGGATGTGCATCTTACGGTATTTGCCCGCCAGCGAGCCGTCTTTGTCGAACACCACTGCCGTATTGTGATACAAACCGGGAGCACGCCGTTCGAAGACCGACACCACGATCACGGCGCCGGCCTCTTTGGCGAGACCGCCGAATACTTCGCAGGAAGGGCCGGGAATCGGCTCGGCGAGATCGAAATGAGCGGGGTCCTCGGTCTGGCAAAAATAAGGGCCGGGATGCAGCTCCTGCAACAGGACCAGTTCAGCGCCTCTTGAAACAGCTTCCAGAATTCCCACCGCACTTTTTTCGATATTGGCGTTCCGGTCGGTGGTGCAGCTTTGCTGGACCAGTCCGGCAATGAATCTTCTCATAGGACCCCCCTGGGTATTTGCATCGTGATACAATGGAGAGAGCCGTTTCCCGTCAAAAGAGGAAGAGAATGAATACCGGTTGCCGGGCGATCCGGAAATGCACGCCCGATGACTTCGATCGCAGAGCGGTCTTTTGCGGTCCCATATGTGGGGACAAGCACCGCTCCGTTAACGATGAGAAAGTTCGCATAGGTTGCGGGAAGCCTTCCGCCTTTTTCATCACGGACGGCATCGGGCCAGGGAAGGGCCATGAGCCGATACGGGCGGCCGTCCGCTGTCCTGAAGGACCTGAGTTCTTCGGCCATCGCCTGAAGCGGTGCGAAGTGCTCGTCCGCCGGATCGTCACAGGCCGTGAAGACGATGGTGTCGTCAGGGCAAAACCTGGCTAAAGTATCGATATGCGCATCGGTATCGTCTCCGGCAAGATGGCCGTTGTTAATCCACAGCACCCGGCCGGCGGCAAGCGCTTGACGCAAAACCTGCTCTATGCCGCTGCGGGACAGGTGCGGATTGCGGTTGGGGCTGAGCAGGCAGGCACTGGTGGTGAGTATGGTTCCCTGCCCGTCGCTGTCGATGCTGCCGCCCTCGAGGATCAAACCCATTGTCTTAAGCGGCGTTTTGCCAAAGACGCCGCGAGCGGCAAGCTTTCGAGTTATCTGGTTGTCGAGGTTGGATGGGAATCTTAGTCCCCAGCCGTTAAAGCCAAAATCCAGCATCAGCGGTCTTTCGCCTTCAAAGACAGTAACGGGGCCAAAATCCCTTGCCCAGGTATCGTTGGTTTCAACCTCGAAGAGCCTTACACGGTCAAGAGGCAGCCCCGCATCGGCCATGAACTGCCTGGGTTCATCGATATCGGGAGCCGCCAGCAGGAGAGTCTCGAAGCGGGTAATTTCCCGCGCAATGTCGATTGTGACACGCCGCGCCTCATGGAGATTGGACCACTCGGTGCCCTTGTGCGGCCAAGCCATAAGCACGCCGTCCTGCTCTTCCCACTCTGCCGGCAGTCTGCGATTAATTTCGATCATTGAAAGACTCACCCCCTTGCTTATGTTAAACTTATCATAGTCCGATTGAATTTTCATGGACAAGGAATAGCCCACTTGCTACACTGATTGGCCAAAGATAGAATTGGGACGGGACGTACCCTTAGTGTGTCCTTTAATTGACTCAACCCACAGAAAGTGACTCAAAATTGGAAGAACGGTCAGCCAAAGGAATCAAAAATTGGCTCCGAATGTGCTTCCGGCGGCTTGCCGGCGTTGAAAACGCCGACGACGTCGAAAAAGAAATACAGCAGATAATTGACGAAGGCGAACAGCGGGGGCTCATCTCCGAGGACGAAGGGGAAATGATCCAGGGGATCTTTTCCTTTCGTGACACGATAGCCAGAGAGATAATGATCCCGCGTACCGATACGGTTTATGCGGAGGCTCAAACCAAGCTCTCGGAAATGATTAGAATCATATTAGAGAGCGGACACTCCAGGATTCCGATTTACCAGGATAATATCGACAACATCGTTGGAACGCTGCACGCCAAGGACCTGCTCCGATTCTGGGGCACAAGCGATATGGCGGTCCGCGATACGATGCGTCCTCCATACTTCATACCCGAGACCAAGAAGATCAGCGAAGTTTTGAATGATTTGAGGGACAACAAATCACACATGGCCATCGTCATCGACGAATACGGAGGCACTGCCGGCATCCTCACTCTGGAGGACATAATAGAGGAAATCATCGGCGAGATAATGGACGAATACGATTCCGAACAGCAACTCATTGTCGAGCATGACGACGGTTCCATTAGTGTCAATGCGCGTCTTGACGTGGACAAACTCGAAGATTTTCTTCAGGTCGAACTGCCGGAAGGCGATTTCGAATCTGTTGGGGGCTTTATTATAAGCCTTATCGGAAAAGTGCCCGAGGTGAACGAAACAGTCATTTACGACGGGCTGGAGATCGTGATCGAGGCTGCAACGAGCAGAAAGATCGATCGGGCGCGAATCCGCAAAATTAGCCGGGAATTTCCACAGGAGCCTTCCGAAGAAGAACCTGAATCTCCACCAGGGGAAGACTGAGGGGAAAACAGGCGCGCGGAAAAAACGCGCGCGGTGTAATGAATGCGATATTTTTCTCGATTTTGAGCGGATTATTGCTTTCAGCAGGCTTCCCGAAGCCCGCAATGTTCTATTTGTCCTGGGTGGCCCTGGCCCCGCTCCTGTACGCGATTCGCAATAAGACAGGCAGACAGGCATTTGCGCTCGGTTATATCTGCGGGTTGGCGCATTCTCTGACCTGCCTCTTCTGGATTCATCACGCCATTTATCACTATGGGGGCTTTTCGCTCGCAGTTTCTTTCGCGGTCCTTTTGCTTCTTTGCTCCCTAATGGCTCTATATCCGGCTTTTTTCGCCCTTCTGGCGCAAAAGTGGGGTGATCTGCCCCTGCTCTATGTCTTTGGACTGCCGTTCGCATGGGTCGCCATTGAGTGGGTCCGGGCGCACGCAATTTCCGGATTCCCCTGGGCAAACCTGGGATATACTCAAACCCCGCTAAACCCGCTCATCCAGGTTGCAGACTTAACCGGGGTCTATGGGCTGAGCTGGCTGGTGGCGCTCGGCAATACGGTCATTTCCGGTTTCATCCGCGGTTTTTGCCGAAAATCCGGGTTTGCAGTTTTTGCGGCCTGCGTCCTTTGCGCCCTGGTTTACGGCTTCTGGCGTTCCGAAAAGATCGAGGCCTTACAGGACCGCAATGTCGCGCTCAATGTTGGGGTCATCCAGGGGAATATCGCCCAGAATGAAAAATGGGATCCTGCATTCGAGGATGAGACGATAAGCAGTTACGAGCGTCTCAGCCTGGAATGCGCCAAGGGGGCGCCGGTCCCTGACATAATCGTCTGGCCCGAATCCGCGATGCCTTTTTTCTATGGCCTTGATGATGACCTGAGTCCCCGGGTTGACAACATCGTGAGGCAGACCGGAAAGCCGCTGCTCTTTGGAAGCGTCGGCGCCATCCGGCGGGAAGGCGGGACACATCTGATAAACAGGGCTTATCTTCTTGACGGAGGCGCAACGCTTTTGGGGGCTTATGCAAAGCAGCATCTGGTCCCGTTCGGAGAGTATGTTCCGTGGTCTAACATTTTTTTCTTTGTCCATCACATAGCGGCAGGTTCGATGGATTTTATTCCGGGGACTAATCCGGGGCCCCTTTTATTTGAAGGACCGCCTCTTGGGGTCCTCATTTGCTACGAGGCGATTTTCCCGCAGATTGCCCGTGAAACAGTGAGGCGAGGCGCCCAGGTGCTGATTAACATTACCAATGACGCATGGTATGGTGACACAGGGGGACCGTATCAGCACCTGGAAATCTCACGCTGGCGCGCGATAGAGTTCAGGGTGCCGCTTGTACGGGCCGCAAACACAGGAATCAGCGCGGCCTTCGATGCGGTCGGGCGGGAGTGCGGCCACCTGGCTTTGAACACTCGAGGTTTTTTGACGTGCGGCGTTCACCCGATGTCTTATCTTTCGTTTTATGCTAAATACGGAGATCTATTTGCGTGGTTTTGTGTTTTTGCAACGGCGTGCGCACTCATATTTGCGATCGTCCCTATGAGAATTTTCAGGAGGAGGTCCCGATGAACATAGATGTCTCCGAGCTGAGAAATTCGCTCAAAGACCTGTCCCAAAGATTTCAAACTCTGGGAGGATATCTTTGACATTGCGGGAAAAGAGGCACGTTTTGCCGAGCTTGAAAAGCTGATGGCCAAACAGGACTTCTGGGAAAGCCCGGGGTCGGGTCGCGATGTTTTGAAAGAGCGCTCCGAACTGAGCGAGATTATCCGGAACTGGCGCAATATGGCGGGGGAGATTGAAGATAACGAGCTTCTGTTCGAGATGGCGGTCGAGGAGCAGGACGAGTCCAATCTTAAGGAAGTCCAGCGAAAACTGAAGGAGCTTCAGAGTAAATACGGAGAACTCGAACTGCGGCAGATGCTGAGCGATGAAAACGATGACAGGAACGCCATCGTGAGCATCAACGCAGGGGCAGGCGGCACCGAAGCGCAGGACTGGACCGAGATGCTGCTGAGGATGTACCTGCGCTGGAGTGAGAGGAAAAACTTCAAGGTTGAAATGATTGACCTTCTGGAAGGCGAGGAAGCCGGAATAAAAAACGTGACATTTACCGTCTCGGGTCCTTACGCCAATGGGATGATGAAGGCTGAATCAGGCGTTCACAGGCTTGTGAGAATCTCGCCTTTCGATGCCAGCGGCCGCAGGCACACTTCCTTTGCGGCGGTGCTGGTCATTCCCGAGGTCGACGACAAAATAGAAATCGAGATCAAGCAATCCGACCTGCGTGTGGATACTTACCGGGCCAGCGGGGCCGGCGGCCAGCACGTCAACAAGACCAGTTCGGCCGTGCGCCTGACGCACCTGCCTACCGGCATCGTGGTGCAGTGCCAGAATGAGAAGTCGCAGCACCGAAACCGGGATATAGCCCTGAGGATTCTCAAGGCAAGACTCTATGAACGCGAAAGACGCGCGCAGCAGGTGAAAATGCAGGAAGCCCACGACAGCCTCGATGAAATCGCCTGGGGCAACCAGATCAGGTCTTACGTCATGCAGCCCTACAGGCTGGTGAAGGACCACCGCACCAACGTCGAAAAAGGAGACGTGGAAAGCGTTCTTGACGGAGAACTGGACGACTTTATAGAAGCTTATCTGTTGGCCTCCATGAGCGCCAGGGAGGGGGGTGCAACCATTGCATAGCCCGCGTTTACGCCGTTAAGCGCCCATCAGCTTGAATGACTCGCCTCGTCTCGTCGTTCCGGCATGTTGTTAGGAGGTCAAAATCTTTGCAGGCTCTTCTTCCGTCCGGCCGTGATTTAATTGAGCCGTACAGCTCAGCAGTTCTGAATGGATACCGGCAATGGACCCCAGTTTCTCGCTCAGCTCACCCAAACTTTTTTCGACGCTATGTTTGCCCGCCTGGTGCAGAGCTAGGGCCTTTTGAAACGAAACGCGGATGCCCGCGAGAGTAAGATCTATCCTCTCATTCAACGAGTTCTGGAAATCTTTCATAGTTTTAGTCACCCGGTTGACTAGATCGTAGCGCACCCTTCCGCAGTGCCGGTCAAGAAGTTCCGCGACAGACTCTTTCATGCTCTTTAGAATCATTTTTTTGGCGAGAAACTGGGGTAATGCCGAGGTGGCGGCGAGCTGAATCAGTTCGAGCCCTACAGGGTCGTCCTTAAGCATGAAATAAAACTCGCTCCTCTTGCTCAGTCCTTCAATGGAAGTGAATGGCTTGAGCTTCAGCTCAAAAATGTCACTGGTCAGAATCAGAATTCGCTCGATGATTTCATTGATTTTTCTAGCGAACTCTCCATGAGCGCCTTCAAGTCTGGATGAAATCTTTTCTGCAAGCTGCTGTCGCCACGGATTGAAGGTTGCTCGAATCCTGTCGAAAACGAACTGTTCAAGCTGCTCCCTCAGGCCGGCGGAGCCTCGGTTTGTAAGCTCCAGGTACTTTTGTTCCAGCTCCTTTTGAAGTGCGGGCGAATTTTCCCTCTTGAATCCGTGCATCTCGTCGTCCAACCTCGAAATGATCTTGCCCAAATGGCCTTTGAGCAGAAACTGAGTATTCTCCCGGTCCTTTTCGATGTCCTTCATTTCCTGCTCAAACTGCCCGATCTTGGTCGTGAGTTCCTGGAGCGGCAGCTTGATCGCCTCCTGTTCGAGTTGGAATGAGATGGTCTCGTCCGAGATCAGCTTCAGCAGGTTATTTACGATTGACTGTAAAAAGACCCTGCCTTTCTCACGGGCAAGAAAGTCCTGAAGTTGTTTTTCAAATTCGGCGATAAGGCTGCGCTCCAACAGAGCTTCGTCTCCGGCCTGTTTCCCTTCAACCGCCCACCTGGCCGACAAAGGATAAATTCTGACTTTCCCCGCGCCGACATCTTCCTCGATTACGCGGGTCGTAAAGTCCATCGATTCTCTTTGGTCGCTTGCGCTCACCTGGTCGATTTTGTTGAGAACGAAAAAGATCCTGCCGGCGAACTCGCGGACGTCCTTTAAAAATTGGTGCTCGCTCTTCGAAAGCGGGGGGTCAGCGGAAACGACGAAGACTGCCGCATCGACGTATGGCAGATATGCATAAGCGGTCTCCGTGTTGTGACTGTAAACCGACCCGGTGCCGGGAGTATCGATGACGCGGACTCCGCCTTTAAGATACTGAGAAGGATAAAAAACTGTGACCTTGTTAACTTCCTTTTTATTCTGAGGATTTTCGGGTTCAGTGATAAAGGCCGGAAGCTCGGCGAGATCTATTTCTTCAGACCGGCCGGCGAGGTACTCTACTTCCACCTTCAGCTTTGGACCGTATCGAAGGATGGTGACTACCGAAGTGAGCGGCACGATGGCAGTCGGCAGGATGCTTTCGCCCAAAAGGGCATTTATGAAAGTCGATTTACCCCGTTTGAACTGACCGAGGACCACCAGGTTGAATGCCTCCTCTTCAAGTTTGGTCCTGGTTTGAATAATGGATTTGGAGGTCACATCCCGCACAGTGCCTTCCAATTGAGCGACAATTCCAAAAAGAGCGTCTCTCAGTTGCGAATAGTCGAACATTGGACGAGCTCCTAAAAAGTCATACGAAGTGCATCGCAAAAAAAAATGACCTCTACCCTCGGGCAGAAGTCATCATCTCATACCATACGAATGGAGCGGTTACGGTGGACTTCATCACCTTTTTATACAAGTTTCATTATCCCACGCATTTTGTTCCCTGTCAACTCATATCCCACTCGTATCCAACTCATATCCCGGTTCATATCCAGGTTCTCATATCCCGGTCAACTCATATCACGGTCCGGTGTGCAGTCGTAATTCGGCGTTTTCAAGTTTTCTTTATAATCCTGTCAAGGTTTCCCTTTGCGCTCCTGGCGACTCTTCTGTACTCTTCGTCACAAAAAGAGCGCTCGAATCTGAATCTGAAAGAGACACGCTCTTGCGAGAGGCAGATTTTTTCTGATTGGACCGCCCCGGGCCATCGCCGGGCGGGATAACCGGGTGTGAATGTGCGCAACCCGGAATGTGTGCAAAGGAGGCCAAAAGAAATCTTGACTTTCTCAAACCCGCCTGCTAGTCATTGCGGCGCATTGGGCGATGGAGTCCGCCGCAACCGCCTTTCAGGCTGATGACTCCTGGAAAGTTCGTTTGAGATTTAACGCAGGATAAGAAGGGCGGCGGTTGCGGATTTAGCGGAGGAAATACTCGCTCCTGCCGAATCAACTTCTCCGGCATCTTTCTCCAGAATAGGATTCTGCTGTCGCGAAAAAGCCTCACAGACGCTGCAAAGCATACTGTTGCGGCTTTGATTTGTCCTGCATCGCGGCAAATTTAAAGATAAACTCCGGAGATTATCCTTATGGTGAACAGAATAGTTTTCAACGTGATCCAGGCCCTGGTCGTTCTGGCGTTTGCCCCGCTTGTGAAAGGGGTCCTTACCACTCTAAAAGAGAAGGTCCAGTCTAAGCGGGGACCCAGCATTTTCCAGCCTTACCGCGATATTTGGAAACTCTTCCACAAGGATGAAGTCGTTTCCGTGGAGAGTTCGTGGATATTCCGCTTTACGCCTTTCATCGTTTTCGTCACGCCGATCTTCGTCACGCTGTTGATTCCGGTGCTCACCGGCTACCCGCTCTTTTTCGCCTTCATGGGAGATATGCTGGGCGGCGGTTTTATCCTTGCCTTGGGTGGTTTTTTCGCCACTCTGGCCGCCATCGATACGGGAAATCCTTACGGACCGATGGGGGCCAGCCGGACACGAATGGTCGGTTTTCTCGCTGAACCGGTTTTCATGATCGTTTTTTTTACCGTCTCCTTTGTCGCCGGCTCGACGATTCCTTATATCGTTCAGAAGTACTGGGTCACACCTGCGGCCAATTTTTTCGAACCTTCCCATATCCTCGTGATGCTCTCTTTTTTGATGTTGATCATCGCCGAAACGGGGAGAATCCCGGTGGACAATCCCACCGGGCACTTCGAGCTGGCGATGATTGATGAGTCCAAGGGGCTCGAATACTCCGGCAGGGGAGCGGCCCTTATGAAGTGGGGCGGTTCGATGAAATTTTTTGTCCTGTGCTGCATTTTTCTAAATGTCCTGGTCGCGCCCTGGGGGCTTGCGCAAACCCAACATCTTTGGAACGTCCTGTTATCGATTCCTCTCATTCTGCTCAAGATATTTCTCTTCCTGCTGGTCCTGGTGTTGGTTGAATCCTCCCTTGCAAAGCTGCGCCTTTTCCGCATAACGGAATTTTTGGGGGCGGCCTTCGCCACCGCCGTGGCGGCCATGATCACGAAGCTCCTGGCAATGTAGGAGGTAAACCCATGTTTGACACAGCGACGGTAACGGCGCTCATGACCAAGTTGGACGAACTGGCGGGCGGCCTTTTTCTGCTTACGGCATTTGGGCTGGTAGCCACCCGGCAGGTTTTGGCATGTTTACGAATTTATGTCGGTCAGTCCTTGCTGCTGGCGTTTTCGGCCCTCCTTTTGGGCGTCTCATACGGGTCCGTGCACCTCTATATCGTGGCAGGCATAACCCTGGGGGCAAAATCCATTCTGATTCCACAGATCCTTCGCCGGACGGTTGGGCGGGAGATCTACGCCCGGCGCGAAATTTCCCAGAGCCTGAATATCCCGGTATCGCTACTGATTGCCGTGATTATAGCCATTGTTGCCTATGCCGTTGCCACGCCTGTACTGGCAGGTTTCCAGCGACACTTCGAAAGCATAAACCTGCCCATAGGGATGGCAGGGCTTTTCCTCGGGGCCTATACAGTTACAGTTCGACGCGAGGCAGTTCCCCAACTCATCGGCATTCTGGCAATGGAAAACGGCGCTTTTTTCGCCGGCGTTTCGATTGCCCCCGGCCTGCCGCTCATTGCCGAACTGGCCGCCGCCTTTGATGTCCTGATCATTGCGCTTGTCATGGGTCTACTGACCCGCAGAATTCATGAATATATCGGCACAACGGCCGTTGGCGAAATGACCTCATTGAGAGAGGAGTAGACACTTATGGAGCTTTTGTACATCCTTTGCATACCCCTTCTGGCGGCTGCCTGTTCGCTGGCGCCAGGACCGGTGGTATTGGCGCCGGGAATCACCCTGGTCAGCTCCATTTCGGTCCTTGCCCTGTCTTTTGAAACCGCTCTGAAAGCGACAACGGCAAAAGAAGTCATTGCCATACCTGACTGGGTCTCCTGCGACAGTTTCGGGGCCTTGATTCTCGTGCTCGTGGCCCTGGTGGGCTTTGCCGCCGCCGTTTTTTCCTGGGGATATATCGACAGGCTCAAGGAAACCCGGCAGGGGATAATGGTCCGCCCATATTATTCCCTCTTCAACCTGTTCATGGTCTCGATGCTGGCGGTGCCCCTTTTTTCCCAGGTTGCACTGGTGTGGATTGCAGTCGAGTTGACCACGCTTCTGTCCGTTTTTCTGGTCAGCTTTGCTTCGACTTCCGAAGCGTTGGAAGCAGCGTGGAAATATGTAGTTTTGACCTGCATGGGAGCGGCAATAGCGCTCCTGGGCACCCTCATGCTCTACTGGGGGATGAGCGCCGTCAGCCCGCAGCCTTTCACCTGGGCAGGGTTAATGGCGGCCTCGTCCGGGATGTCGCCATCTCTGCTTAGCGCCGCTTTCTGTTTCATTCTAATCGGCTTTGGCGCCAAAGTGGGACTGGTTCCGCTCCACACCTGGCTCCCCGATGCCCACAGCCAGGCCCCCTCTCCGATCTGTGCGCTTCTGTCCGGTGTGGAGACCACCGTTGTCCTTTACACCATCATGCGGCTGTTTCCTCTTTTCCCGGGGACCTCCGGATCGGGTATCGGCATGTGGCTGGCGATTTTTGGCCTTGTTTCCGTCGGCACGGCCGCTTTTCTCCTGATCCAAGCCAAAGACTACAAACGGCTTTTCGCTTTTTCCACGGTCGAGCATATGGGGATTATTCTTGTCGCGGTTAGTGTGGGCAGCTACGGGGCACATTTCGGCGCCATGCTCCAGATAGTTGGTCATGGCCTTGCCAAAGCCCTCTGCTTTTTTGCCGCCGGAATGACGCTTTTGACAACAGGCAACCGGGACATTGGGTCGATCAGGGGTTTAATACGCATATCGCCGGTCGCAGCAGTTTTTCTGGTCGCAGGAGCGCTGGGTGTCGCCGGTGCGCCGCCCTTTGCGGTATTCCTGAGCGAACTTTCCATCTTCAAGGCAGGGCTGGCCGGAGGGCAGTACTGGGTTATGGGCTTGCTGGCCCTCTTTGTGGTCATTGCCTTTTTTGGCATTCTTTTCCAGGTGAATCACATGGTCTTCGGAAAACCGGCAGCAGCGTTGAGAACCTCGTTGCCGGCGACATGCCTGGCCGCACCGGTAATTGTGTTATTGCCTGTGATCCTGCTTGGCGTATATATCCCGGCGCCTGTTTTCGACCTGTTGCGTCTGGCGGCGCATTCTATAGGGAGGTAGCGTCCTATGGAACATTCAATTGATGATACAAGTTTTCGATCTCTTGCCGATGAGGCGGCAAAACGCTGGCCCGGGCAGGTCCAGGTGAATATTGACGCCCCGAGGTCGATCTGCCTTCTTGGATGTGACGGCGGTTGTCTGGAGGATGTTTGTTGTTGGGCTTTTTCCGCGCTTGGCTATAGATTTGCCACCCTGGTGGTGGAAGAGGAGTCTGAGGGCTGGTTGTTGCGCTATATTTTTTACGGGAAGTCCGGTAGTGGACAACTCCATATCCTCCTTCGGTCGCCTAAAGAGGAGTGCTCCATCCCCAGCATCAGCGGCCTCGTTCATGCCGCCGACTGGCACGAACGGGAAGCCGAAGACCTCTTTGGGCTTATCTTCACTGGCCATCCGAAGCTGGGCGATTTCGTTCTGCACGAGGAATGGCCGGGGGATGTCAAGCCCATGCGCTCGGACTTTAACGCGCGTATCCCAAACGAGCGCCGGGAACTGGATCCCGAATGGCAGCCACAGAGCATTGTCCAGGCTGACGGCGCTTTTATGATGCCCATTGGTCCCGTCTATTCGGACATGGCTGAGTCGGCCTACTTTGCGCTGGAAACGGTTGGTGAAGATGTAATTCGCACTATTCCCAGGTTTTTTTATAAATACCGGGGAGTTGAAAAGATATCCGAAGGCTTGCCCGTCGAACAGGTCATCCTTCTTTCGGAACGCTTTTCCGGCACATCGGCTTTTGCTCACTCGCTCGCCTTCTGCCAGGCCGTCGAGAGTATAGCCGGGGTTGATACGCCGCCAAGGGCGAAAGCCTTGCGCATTACACTGGCCGAACTGGAACGTCTGCGTCACCATGTTGCCGCCATTACCGGCATCTGCGGTTCGACAGCTCTTCTGGTTGCCACCAGCCAGGCGGGTATTCTGGAGGAAGAAGCTTTGCGGATGACCGGTTCATTTACCGGACATCGCTACCTGTTTGGCTTGAACACTCCCGGCGGACTGAGTCGGGATTTCGATAACCTCGCCTGTGGGAAGCTCGCCGATGATGTTACGGCGCTTACTGAGCGGCTTTGCGAACTAAACAATATGCTGCGCTATTCCAGCAGCTTTCTGGACCGGATCGAGGAAGTCGGCGCCATACAAAGGGAACAGGCGATAACTTACGGACTGGTCGGACCCATTGCGCGAGCTTCAGGGCTCGACTGGGACTTGCGCAGGACGCTGCCCTACGGCGGCTATGAGGAGGTTGCCTTTGAGGTTCCGACTGAAATTGAAGGGGACGGTTACGCGCGCCTTAGAATCCTGTTCCGGGAGGCGGAACAATCCAGCGCCATAATCGGAAAAATAGCTCGGGCTTTGCCTGACAGTGAGATAGCCAAGCCGTTCCAATACGCAGCCGGCAAAGCCCTGGGGTGGGTAGAAGCTCCGCGCGGGGCGGCCTTTCATTGGGTCAGAATTGCTGAAGACGGGGTCGTGAGCCGTTACCGTCTAACCACCCCATCTTTTACTAATTGGCATGGTTTTCATCTGGCAGCTGAGAACTTTGCCTTTCAGGACTTTCCGATCATCATGGCCACCTTTGGGCTCTCGAATGCCGAATCGGATCGATAAGGAGTTATGGAAATGAGCAAATGGGTTCTAAAAGGCCTGAGGACGGGAATCGTCACAACCTGTTATCCAGACCGTGATGAGACGGCTCCGGGCGTTTCACCCGGCAGGCCCTTCGATAAAGAATCCTCCATTGAGATCGACAGATGTCCCACCAAGGCGCTCGTTCGTTACGGTAGAAGCATCTCGGTAGATTATCGGCGATGCGTCCATTGTTTCCGATGTGCCCGAGGCGAACAGGGTTTAGTTCAATGGCAGGATGGCTACGAGTGGGCGGCGCACACAGATCCTAGCCGTGAAAGTTTTTCGCTGGGTGACGTCTTTCGGACGTCTTTGCATATCCGTGTGATCGATGCGGGAGCTTGCGGGGCATGCCTGAGTGAAATCGAACAATTCAACAAACCCTACTATAATATCCACCGTCTGGGTTTCTTCGTCACGCCGACCCCTCGGGAAGCCGACGTTTTGCTGGTTGCCGGCCCCCTTACCGACCATATGCGGATGCCTCTCATGAAGGCATATGAGGCGATGCCGACTCCGAAAGCGGTGATTGCCGTGGGCGCCTGCGCACTTTCGGGCGGGGTTTTCGGCCCCAGTTCGTATCCGGTAGAGGCGCATCCGACAGTATCCCCGTCGACGTGGCCGTCCCCGGATGCCCGCCGCCGCCGCTGGCCATCATTCATGGTCTGCTGGTGATGGTGGGAAGAAAGCCGTCAGCGTCATGGTCCCTGCACACGCAGGTGTCAGGAGATAAAGAAGATGTTTGAGACGATGAATCTGTTCATTGTATTTCTCATCCTTTGCGGCGTCGGCGCAGCCGTCTCTGCTCTGACGCCCGGGCGACGGAACCCGATGGTCCTTTCCTGGATCGCTTCTGCTTCCGCTCTAGCGATTATCCTTGCCGCCGGTGATGTTCTCCTCTACGGTCAGCCATTTCAGTTGCGCCTCTGGGATTTGTTTTCGTTCGGTCCCCTCGTTCTTCGGATGGACCGCCTTTCCGCCCTGTTCGTTTTGGTAACGGGACTGGTGTACCTGCCGGTCTCCATCTATTCGGCGGTTTATATGAGACCCTATATGAACCGCTACAGTTTGAGGAGCTTCGGCATCTATTATCATCTCCTCTTTGCTTCAATAGTACTGCTCCTCGTCGCCGCAGATATCGTCACGTTCCTTTTCTCCTGGGAGTTCATGTCGATACTGTCTTATTTGCTTGTCAATTACAAACACGAAGACGAATACAACACACGGGCAGGCTATCTAATGCTGACCATGGGGGAAGCAGGCACGGTTGCTGTCGCCCTGGCTTTGCTTCTTTTGGCCGTGACCTCAGGGAAACTTGATTTCACCTCATTGAAAGCTGCATCAGGCGGCATGAGCCAAACGGCGCGCTGGGCTGTGTTTCTGCTATCATTTTTCGGCTTCGGTGTTAAAGTCGGTCTCGTACCGGGCAACATCTGGCTTCCCCGGGCTCATCCGGCAGCGACGGGGAACGTGTCGGCCCTTTTGTCCGGCGTGATATTGAACCTGGGCTTGTACGGCATCCTGCGCCTGAACGCGGACATGCTTCCCATAAATCAAACCGGTCCCGGCATTATCGTTCTCATTACAGGGTCGATCTCCGCTCTTGTCGGAATTCTTTACGCAACGACGGAAAACGATTTGAAGAGGATGCTGGCCCATAGTTCCATCGAAAATATGGGAATCATGACTGCCGGCCTGGGGGCTGGATTTGTGTTTGCCGCATCCGGATATCCTTTATTGACGGGCATCGCGTTCACGGCTGCGCTCTATCATATGACGAATCACGCCCTGTATAAAGCGCTCCTGTTCCTTGGGGTGGGCGCCGTCGACGCTACCGTAGGCCATCGTGATATGGACCGCCTTGGCGGCCTGATCAAGTTCATGCCATGGACAGGCCTTTTTGTTCTTGCAGGCGCGCTGTGCATCGCAGCCCTGCCGCCCTCTAACGGATTTGTCAGCGAATGGCTGACTTTGCAGACTATGTTGAGGAGCGCTGTCCTTTCTTCAAAGGCGGTGAAGATCGTCTTCGCTCTTTGCGGCGCCGCCCTGGCGCTGACTGCCGCCTTAGCGGTGACCTGTTTCGTGAAGGCCTTTGCCATGAGTTTTCTGGGTATTTCACGATCTGAAGCAGTCAAAGCGGCCGTTGAGGTAAAACGTTCCATGCTCGTTCCCATGGCGATATTGGCGCTTTGTTGTCTTCTGCTCGGAATTACGCCGACCTGCGTGGTCCCTGTTTTGGATAAGGCAATCACCCCTTTGACTCAGGCAAGTATGTCGGATGCTCTTGTACCCCCATTCTTTACCCTCAAGGAAGGAAATGCAAAGTTTAGCGACGCCTTCATTTCGGAATTCCACGAACTGGGCGCGCAGACAGGCCGTGGTTTACTTCCCGTTCGAGGGTTGGTAATCCTGCATCAGGGTACGCAGAAAAACCCTGTTGTTTTTGCCATGTCCACATCTTACACCATTGTCGTCCTCACGCTGCTCCTGTGCGGAGCTTTTTTGGTTATTAAAGGATTAACAAAGGCCCGGACTGTTGTCCGACGCCCTGCCTGGGACGGCGGGCTGCGGCGGTTGATGCCGCAGATGACTTACACTGCAACGGGTTTTTCAAATCCGGTACGGGTGATATTCGAGGCCGTCTTTCGTCCTACTATGTTCGACGACCGCAGAGAGACGATTGCGGAACATTTCCGGGTGGCGATCAAAAACGACAGGAGGGAGGTCCACATAGTCGATCGGTACTTCTTTCTTCCCTTTGCCAGGGGCGTTCAACGGGCGGCTTCACTCCTGGGGCGTATGCACACCGGCAGCGTCAATGTGTATGCAGCCTACGTATTGATCAGCCTCTTCATTGTCCTGATGATTCAGGGACTGATGCGGTGAGGCACCGGAGCAAGGACCTGCTGGATAAGGTTTACAGTTGTATCCTGAGAGGTGAAGATAAATCTGAGTTCTTGGTGATCGAGTTTACCGGGCTACCTGAAGGGGACGACTCCTATTGAACATGGCAAGCTCTCTGTAAGGGTCGGTCGAAGGTGGTCTTTTGTGAGCTCCTGCAAAGGGTGGCCGGAGCTTTTTAAATGCTCTAAGGAGAGGGCTGTGATGAATCAAGAAATTGCTGCCGTTAATGCCCTGGAAATTCTCGATCCGAGAGGAAATCCCACACTAATGGTGATGGTCGCCCGTGAAAACCGGATAACCGCTCAAGCCTCCGTACCATCGGGAGCTTGAACTTTACTCCTACCTTCGAAAAACATGTATGGTCAAGATGCCTGTCCCGACCATGAATCTCTTGAAGGGCTGCAAACACGCCGACAACTGTATCGAAAACCCCCAGTGCGATAGTTCTTGACATCAAGGCTTGATCTATGGTAATAATAATCAAAATATGAAGGGTGATGAAGTTCGCCCGTAACCGCCCTCCCAGGGCTGATAACTTCTATCTCGGTTTCGAGTGGAAGTTTTTTTTTCCTTGTCTTTCTGCCGGAAAACGCCATCGAGATTGTCCCTGTTGATTTTGTGACCCTCTCTCAGTTCATGGGTGGATCATCACCAAACAGCGTGTAGACGTAACTGAAGTGCAGGGAAAATGCAGCACGAAAGGAGGCAATCGAGATGCTTACGCATGAAGAGATTCAACTTCGGAAAAAGTTGCCGGACGTAGGAGGTATTGTTCGCAGCAAGAGACATGGGACTCTCTGGCGTGTTATGGCGAGAAGTGAGAGGTGGGCGCCAACGTGGGATGACCCACAAACCAGCAATCCTGGCCTGCTCCCAGCCATTTATGTTACCTACTGGAAGATCGTGGAAGGACAGACCCCTGGCGTGGGAAAGATGCTCGGTTACTTTTATACTGCCTATGACAATACCTTTGAATCAAACTGGGAGATTGTGGAAGGACACTAGCCGATTCTTATGAACTGTGGCGTGCCGGCTCATGCCAAGCCAAATCTTCTTGATCCAATCAAGGATCGAGTTCCGATGGCGACCATTCAAGTTCTTCAAATGATTGGCATTAGGATGAAGCGAAACATAATCATATCGAGTAAAGAAAACCCGGCTCGATGTCCAAAGCGACGAAAAGGGGGCAGTTTTAACGGGAAAATTCGGGGCAAAGCTCCCGGGGAGGGTTGGCAAAAGAACTAATTTATCTGACCCAATAGAATCATTCATGGGCTGAATTATCTTTAAAAATACTCCCGTTCCGAAGATAAGAGACTGCCAAGTCTGATCCCGCTTGATCTGAGCACGCCGCGAAAAGACGGCCCCAAAGCCCTCATTGAAATTGAATCCGATCTCGCCCTTCAGCATATCCCAATCCTAATTCCAAGCACATCCAAGGAAGTGGATTTGCTCGCTATGACTGGTTTTGCCAAAACGGCCGCGCCTTTTCGCAGGTCGCCTCCGGAGCCGAAAAAGTGGCCATATCGCCCAGCATCACCTCGAAACCGGTGAAATCGCTGCGCACCCAGGGAGCATAATTACTGCGCACGGTAAGGACCACCCGCAGCTCCTGATCGTCGGAGCTGTCTTCCAGCAGAAGCAGTCCGAGATTGTACCCGTTACGGCCGAGGCTGCGGTAGAAACGTTGAGTGTTCAGAACGCCCTGCGCCAGGTCCCGCCAGTTTTTGTCAGCAACCTGGCGCAGGGATGTGACCTCGGCCAGAATGCCCCAGATTTCAAAAAAGCCCTCGGGTGCATAAGAGGCAAGCCATTGCCATTCACCGGTAGCCCCGATGTAACGCCGGCCGGACTGTTTTTCATATTGCAGGTAGTCGGAGAAAAGACGTGAACCGAATCGAAGGTGATACTCAGCGGCGCGGCCCTGGAGGAAACGCTGGGAATTAGCGGGCATGCGGTCGGCCTGCACCTGTAGATGGGGATGGAGCAGCGACCCGCCGGCCGAGGGCAGGTGATTCTGGGTGATAGCCATGAAAACAGCGGCAGGATCGTGGGACAGGACCCGCAAAAGATAGTCCCGGCAGTTGAGGAAACTGTCCGCATAGGACTCCAGGGCCGCCGTGCCGATCTCCACGAAGTGCTCATCGTCGAAAAGGCTTACCGCCGAGTAGCGCCCATAGGGGAACAAGTTGGGGAAAAGGGTGGAGGTCCCACGAATCAGGCGACCTTTTCCGCATAACTCAGGCGGAAGCTGCGGGGTATGCGTATCTACCTGGCGGCTGCAAAATGGGCACTTGTCCCTGTCTTCGGCAAAAGGCGGCGGCGCGGGCAATGCCTCCGTGCCCGGTTCGTGCTGTTCGCCGCGGCTGTATGTGATGCGGCAGGTGCGTCCGGTGATGGGATTGGTGCGGATCTCGATGACTCGATCGGCCGGAAGACCGCCGGGCAGAACAATCCGGGAATGAAACCTCTCCTTTTTGAATTGCAGCATGGGTGTTTTCCTCCGATCGCATCTGCAAAGGAACTTCCCGTCTTCTCCCGACAGGAGTTTTGCTTCTTCAGAGTCCGGCGCCTGTAAACAGATCGCTGCCCGGATAGGAGTCACCGGTTCACAACCCGTCTTGCGGCGGGATCCATTAGAGCAATCGGTCTTATACTCTTTAAGAAGTTTTTGTCAACCACGCTCCACTTTGCCGTGGCTCCGCTTCCCATGCGGTGCGATTGCATCAAATCTTGCCTGCCGTTGGAGCGGCGAAGTTTGCGGGGCGAGGATGAGAAAAAGTTTGTTGACATGATGATTCTCCCATCAAAGCCAATGAATCTTATACGGAGTTGCGTTCAACATTGGGCGGGGGTAAACCCCGCCGCTACGTAGGCGAGGGCTTTACGCCCTCCCGAAGGCAACGATTGAACGCAATTGCCCATGATGCTTCGCCTCACCCGCGAAGCATGAAAATGGTTTCTAGGTAACCCGGTATTAGGAAGAGAAGTTAGAGGGGACCGACGTCGAGGTTGAGACCTGCATGTCGAACGGACTTGACTACTTCCTTCTCAAGGAATCAACTGAAATTAATCCCGTTATTTATTCACCTTGATCTCCACTGATGACATAATCTCACTCGCCCGCCATCTCATCAGGGATGCCCAGCTCTTCTTCAATTTGTAATTTTTGTTTAGTACTTGCTTGCAAGAGTGCGCGTAACAATCATTCGTGTTCGTCACCCCGGCAGGGTTTTTGAGCCGGGGTCCAGGGGGTTCCTGAGGTGAGATCAGAGCTGGATTCCGGCTTAAAGCATGCCGGAATGACGAGTTTCGAGTACCTGTGAGAGGTTGCGCTAATTTATGTAAGCAAGTATTAGATTGAATAATGGTTTTTGCGATTCTCAAGATCCTGGGTGACGTTTATCTTACAAGATGCGCCGCAGTTCGGCGCACTCAATCCGACCTGCGACTATTTCGCGGCCATGCAGTTTTCCAACTTAACTATTGCCGGCACGATGCCGTCTGAGATTGCCCCCCGAATACTTGACAAGATGCTGATCCTGCCATATGCGGTCAGTCCAAGCTTCCAGGCCACCAGGGATTCGATCATCAACTTTGCGTCGTTTACGAGACCCATCGCTGGTATCAGCAATTCTTCGAAATCAACATTCTGCTCCGTATATACCCTGCACGCATTGATTTCATTCCAGGCCGCGGTTAATGCTTCAACAATTTCAACAAAATCTATCAACCCCCCCCATGACCTTATCGTACACGTCCATGAGCAAATGGAAGGCCTTGTTCAGGTGATCGGCGGCCTCGATCATTTCACTGTATTTCATGTTGCAAATTGAGCTGCCGATATCAGACATATTCATCTTTGATCCTGCTCACTTCAGCTGGCCCAAATCCATGGCAGGAACCAGTCGCGGTTCGTCCGTCTTAGGGTCGTCAAGAATATTTTGCCACATTTCTCTTTTTTCCATGCGCGCCAAAGGGTGTTGTAGTCCTTGCCGGGCGCCGTTTGTCCCGCTCCGGGCAGTCCCTGTTTCTGAATAAGCTTTCTAAGGTCGCTCATGGCGCGCCACTCTTAAAGTGCATATGAAGTACGTCCCAAAAAAAATGACTTCTGTCCTTGGACAGAAGTCATCGTCTCGACCTTGCGGGTGGAGCGGTTAAGGTGGACTTCATCGCCTTTTTATTTTAGGCTTTTCCATAACATGGAACTGTTTCCCTGTCAATTCAAATCTTGGATCCCAGTTTTTTGGAGCCTGATTATCAAAACCTCACTTAGAACACGCCAGTGGGCTTGCCGGTCTTGACATTCACGTCCACCCTCCTGAAGGCCGGGTCGGAGCTGGTGCCGGGCATCAGGCTGATGGTGCCGGTACACGGGCAGATGTACTTTGCGCCACTGTAAAGCAGAAAATCCCGCACCGCAAGCGACCAGCCCTTGGGAACGCCCTTTATGGTGGGATCGTGGGTCAGGCTCAGGTGAGTCTTCACCATCATGGTATAGTAGTCATTATACTTTGGATCAGCTTCAAACTGCTTGGCCTTCGCTTCGGCCTCGGGCGTATAGACCACTCCGTCCGCACCGTACACTTCGCGGGCGATGGTTTCTATCCGCTTCCTGAGCGGCATGTCCATTGGGTATAGGAACTTGAAGTCCACCTTTTCTTTGCAGGCATCAATCACCGCGTCCGCCAGCTCCAGGGCGCCCTCGCCGCCATACCGCCAGTAGTGGCCCTCCGCGACCCGGGCGCCCTCTTTTTCAGCGGCCCGTTTGATCATCTGGATTTCTTCTGGGGTGTCGGTGTGGAAGGCGTTGATGGAAATCACCGGCCTGATCCCGGACTTCTTGACGATATTGATACACTGGATCATGTTACTAATGCCGTCCTCCAGCCAGCTCATGGTCTGGGGGGTGCATGTGAAGTACTCCTTGGGGATGGGCCGGCCCGGCCGGACGGTCAGGGCCCCGGCGTTGACCCCGTGGTGCTTCAGACCGCGCACCGTGGTGGTGATCACGGCCACATTGGGTTTGAGACCGCCGGCGCGACACTTGATATTCCAGAACTTCTCGAAGCCCAGGTCGCAGCCGAAGCCGGACTCGGTGACGTGGTAGTCAAAGAGCTTCAGGCCGAGCTTGCAGGCGACAATGGAGGACTGGGCCACCGCGATGTTGCCAAAAGGCCCGGCGTGCACCAGGACGGGCTGCATTTCCACGGTGGCCAACAGGTTGGGGTTGAGGGAGGGCAACATCCAGGCGGTCATGGCCCCGGCGCATTCCAGGTCTTCGGTGGTGACGGGGTTGCCCTTCTTGTCGTAACCTACGGTGATCTCGCCCAGCCGTTTGCGCAAATCCGCCAGGTCGCTGAACATGGAGAGGATGGCCATCACTTCCGAGGCTACGGCGATGGTGAAGCTGGAGTCCATCTCCAGGCCGTCCATCTTGGAGCCCCGGCCGATTGTGATGTTGCGCAGGGATTGGGCGCACAGGTCAAAGCACCATTTCATCTGCACATTTTTGGGGTCGATGTTCAGCCGTTTGAGGGGAATCTTGGCCATTTGCTCATCGTCGTAGTTGAATTCGTGCTGCAACCGAGAAGTCACCGCCACCATGGCCAGGTTATTGGCGATGGTGACATTGTTGATGTCCCCGGTGAGGCCCAGTGAGAAGTCGGTGAGAGGGATGAGTTGGGCTATGCCGCCGCCCGCGGCGGAGCCTTTGATGTTCATGGTGGGGCCGCCGGAGGGCTGACGGATGGCGCCGCCGACGTTCATGCCCCGCTTGCCCAGGCCTTCAACCAGGCCCATGGTGGTCACGGTCTTACCTTCGCCAAGGGGAGTGGGGACGATGGCGGTCACGTCGATGTAATAGCCATCCGGATTGCCCTTCAGACGCTCCATGATCTTCATGTACTCTACCCGGCCGAGTCTCCGGCCCATGGGGATGCGCTCTTCGGGCAAGATGCCGAACTTGTCGCACTGGGCGTTAAAATCCAGTTCCTCCTCCGCGATCTCTGAAATCTGCCAGTCTTGCTGTTTGGTGGGATCGTACTTGTGATTCATGCTGCCCTCCTTGGTAGGTCAATTAATAGCCTAGCCCACTGACGTAATCAGTGGTCCCTGTGCCTTTTGGCGAAGTAACTCTGTTGCTGGGTAATTGCTTTTCGCTGCCACCCGCAGGAGGGGCCCTCGTTGAGGCCAACAACAAAATGGCCAAGAAAAATCAGGGAGCCGTCATCAATAAGGGCAACGGCAGATGGCATTGTCAGGTGTCTTTGTCTAGTTTTCAAAGCACCGGCAAGGCCGATAGCTAATTGCTTGTTGGAGAATTGTCGGTACAGTCGGAGTCAGCGAAAAACCACCACGCGCAGGATTATGCTTTCTCGATAAGTGAGGCTAGTCTATCTTGCAAGAGCGCTCGCGCAGTCAGGTGTTTTCGGAAATTTGAAAGGTTGCTTGTGGACTCATGCAACTCCCTGATTTCCCGTCTCAGGGCATTACCTCCCAGTGATTCTCGAAAGTATTATCATAAAGGGTGTAAGTGTATCCCATCATCTTGCCTACACCTGGTTGCGCTCCCTCCTTGATTCGCCAATACGTCAAGTGAATGGCAGGAACCATCCGCGGTTCCCCCGTCTTAGGATCGTCAAGGACATTTTGCCACAGTTCTCTGTGTTCCATGACGCGCCAAAGGGTTTTGTGGTCCTTGCTGCGGACCGTGCGCCCCACTGCGGGCAGTCCCTTTTTCTGGATAAGTTCGTCAAAGTCTTTCATGGCAGGCCTCCTTTAAGTGCGTCGCAAAAAAAATGACTTCTGCCCTTGGACAGAAGTCATCGTCTCGACCTTGCGGGCGGAGCGGTTGTGGTGGACTTCATCACCTTTTTACTTTTTACATAATAATTATATCATACCATTTGTGTGTGCTGTCAACTCATATTTTCGCGGATATTTTCCGGGACCCACTTTTGCTAATTCTTTCGCCTTCTGCGGGAGGTGCTTTACTCGATCATGACCGACATTCTTTTGATCCAGCCCCCGATTCGCGATTTCTACCTGACCGCAAAAAGGACCATCCCTTACGGTCTCGCGTGTATTGCAGCGCCGCTCGTGAGCGAAGGCTATTCGGTCGAAATCCTGGACGCCCTTGCTTCATCCAGGTCCCAAAACGTGGGGCTTCCACTCGAGATGTCGTTTCTGCGAGACTTTTATTCGGGACCCGATATATTACCTTTTTCCATGTTTTATGACTTCAGGCGATTCGGACTCGATGAGGAGGCCATCGGCGAGAGGGTCGCAAACTCGGGCGCATTCCTGGCAGGGATTTCGTCGCTTTTCACAGCATATAGCGATGAGGCCATATTGACAGCCGAAATAGTTAAGCGCCGACGCCCGGAGGCAGTGACTGTGCTTGGTGGGCATCATCCGACGGAGATGCCTGAGGAGGTGTTGAAGCACGATTGTGTAGATTTCATTATCCGGGGCGAGGGAGAGGTTTCCATGGCCCTTCTTGCCGGCGCAATTCGGGGCGAGAGGCCGCTTGAATCCGTGCCAGGGATAGGGTTCAAGACCTCAGGAGGGAATTATTACATCAAACCTCCCGCAGTTTTGGCAAACCTTGACGAAATCCCTCTTCCGGCAATCCAGCTGATCGACAACGGTTTCTACCGGCGCAGCAAAAGGCGGGGAGCGGTAATTGTGTCCGGAAGAGGATGCCCGCTTGGCTGCAGCTACTGCTCGATCGGGTGCTCTTCGTGGTGTGGTTTCCGCACGAAGAGCGTGCGGCGGGTTATCGAAGAGATGAAAAACGCGGTCTTTGGCGCCGGAGCGCGTTTCATCGATTTTGAAGACGAAAACATTTCTTACCGGAGACAATGGTTTCTCGATCTTCTCAATGAAATAAAAGTGCAATTCCAGGGCTGCGGACTGGAGTTGAGAGCAATGAACGGTCTGTTCCCTGCGACCCTGGACGAAGAAGTGATTTGCGCGATGAAGGCAGCCGGTTTTACCGCCCTTAATCTTTCGCTTTGTACGACTTGCCGCGAACAGTTGAAGAGATTCAGACGGCCGGATGTTCGCGGGGAGTTTGAAAGATCTCTTCAATGGGCGCGGGAATATGGGCTCGCCGCGGTTGCCTATATCATTGTGGGCGCGCCCGGCCAGGATCCCAAAGACTCTGTTGCAGACCTGCTCTACCTGGCCGACAAAAGTGCGATTGCAGGGGTCTCGGTCTTCTATCCGGCGCCCGGCAGCGCCGATTATGAAAAATGCGCCGCGCAAAACCTGCTCCCTCCGGCGCTTTCGCAAATGCGGTCAACGGCCCTCCCAATATCCGACACAACCACCAGGAAGGATTCAATAACATTGCTCAGACTGGGCAGAATCCTGAACTTTTTCAAGTCGCTCGACCTGGCGGACAGGAAGGATGTGCTGAGTTTTGCCAGACAACCTGCGGCTGACACATTGCCGGAGAAAATTCCGGTATCCGAGACTGAGTATAATGTCAACACTCAGAATGCTAAAAGACGCGCAATCGGGAAAATGCTGCTGGGTATTTTTCTGCGGGATGGAGTCATTTACGGCGTAAGTCCTGAAGGGAATCTGTTTCGCCACCCGGCAACCGATGCCCTTTGCAGGGAATTCACAAGCGGCATATTGAGGATTCACGAAAAGTATTTTGCCGACCGGGGGCGACAAAGCCTCTAAAAATAGTGAGAGCCGAGAAGGAAGGCGCCACATTTGGCCCTACTCACGGCTCTCCAAAGGAGCCTAACGCTCCAGGGTTTATAATCGGAAAAAGACTCGATGAACTGAAGCAAAATCAATCACAATGCCCCGGTATGCATTCGCCGTTGGGGGCATGACGACCTGGAATCCAGTGCAGGCGCCTCCAGTGAGGGTGAATCCATTCACCGTGTCTGTTGCAGCGGCCCACAACCCATACCTTTCCACAATGACATAAGATTGATAAATTAGAGTTGTGAGGTGTGGAAATGCGGCACGCAAATGCACGTGATCTGGCTTTATTCGTCATGGACCACTGGGGCGGCGCACGCTTATCCGAACTGGGCGGCGCCATCGATTGCGGTCCGGGCGATTCTCTTCCTGAGCAGAACACTCTCGAGCATCTTCTCTCATGCTGTTACCAGGCAAGTCTGATGAGGGAGGAGGACAGACCTGTTCGGTTTCGTCTCATTTTAAGGGCCCCGGGCTGTTTCGACGACAGGGACGGGCCGCCTGCGGGCCTGCATCGACTTCCGTTCAGCGAGCCGCAGCCTTTCGACGAGTACGAACTGCAGCGGTTGTCACCTGCGATGGATTTTTATAGATCTCTGATCGGAGTGGGATACGGCGATCAAGGGAACCTGGAGATATGAGGCATTGTTCACTCAGGGTCTCGATGGGTCCAAAATGTGTACGGTGGAAAGGTGATCGCCCCCGCTCTACCCCTTTCACTGGTTGTTTACGTGACCGATCCCGGTCGGATGACCGTTTGCAAAGGCCCTATGACGATTGCGACATTAAATCGCGGGATGGTCGTTACCCCCACACACGAAGTCTTCGACTCTACCTGGCTCCCCGCCAGTTTCGCCTCAGTTCGCTCCGGACTGTGGGGCTTAGACCTGGCTGCGAAGGAAGCAGCCAAAAAGCCGTGGGCGGACCTGGATCCCGATATTGTAAAGACTATTGCCCAGCAGGTTGTGAGGCGTATCATCAGTTCTGTAAGAAATTCGGGGCATGGCGGCACACTCCTGATAGTGCCTCCGGAAATGGTTGACCAGCTATCCGAGGAAAACCCGTACCTGAGCATCGAATACAGGGTGACTGATGAGACTGCGCGGAAAAGGTTTCAGACGCTGCTGGTGGACCTGATGAACACACTTGGCGAGGTGCATGGCCGGAAGGCAGACAAGAGCAGGCTCGTAGGCTGGGGTGAGTATGTGGCCAGCAATGAAGGATCCCTTACTTTGCTGGATGAGGCTGTCTTCGACCTCGCCTATTTTTTTGCGGATTTGACTTCAGTGGACGGCGCGGTGGTATTCAGCGAGGCGTTTGAGTTGCTGGCTTTTGGGGCTATGATATCGGGGGGACTGAAAGGCGTTAAGATAGTCGCTCGCGCATTGGATATAGAGGGAGTTCAAACAGAGCGGGTTTATTCCGGAAGCTTCGGTGCACGGCATCGCTCCGTGTTCCGTTTTTGCAATGCCGTGCATGAGGCGATCTCCATCGTGATCTCTCAAGACCGGCTGGTGCGTTTTGTCAAATGGAAAGAAGGCATGGTTACCTATTGGGATCATGTAGCAACGAGCATCATGGATTTTTAACAAGGAATACGGTTCATACCCCCATCATCCCCAGCAGGTCCGGTCATCAGGCCAGGGGCCGATCTACCTCTGCTTTCTTCCGGTAGCGCCCCTGTTCCCAAACTTCCATAACCGTGCTTATCTCTTATCAGCGTCTGCCGCCGCCGCCAAAGTGGCCGCCTCCAAAATGGCCGCCGCCAAATCCGGCAAAGCCGCCGCCGCCAAAGTGGCCGCCGCCAAATCCAGAAAAGCCGCGGCCGCCGAAGTGCGAAACGCTACCGTCAAAGTGGGAAGCGCCGCCGGCGAAGCCGGTCCCATGTGAGCCGCCTATGGCCGGTGCAGTCCCGCCACGGCTAAGTTGCCTTGTGATCGAAGCAGCCGAAGGCCGGTGAACAGCATTGCCTGCGGCAACCGATGCCCTGCCGGCAGCGCCTGCTCCTGAGGCCCCTGCCCGGCCTGCTGCGCCGACACGTGCGGACGCCGCTTTACTGCCGGCCGCAACCCGTCCGCCGTGCGCCAGAGCAGCCGCCCTTACCGGGTCTGCGACGCGCGTTGCGGCTGTCCTTGTAAGATTGGCCGTTCGGAGGCCGCTGCGGGTGATATGGGAATGTCGGTCGTTGATATTGACGGTTCGATTGACGTTTATATAGCAGTTACGACCGCCCCAATCCCAGTAGCCCCAGCCCCAGCCCCAGAACGGGCTTACGCCGATGCCCCATCCAAATCCGAACAGGCCGACGGTAATGTACGGCCATCCAAAAGGATACCAGGCGAAGGGAGGATAGTCAGGCCACCACCATGCGCCGTAAACCTCCCATGGATCGTAATAGGGTACATACACAACGTCAGGCTCGGCAGGTTCGATCTCGATATCCTCTCCACTTGCGACCACTTTCTGCTGAGGGGTGGATTTGAGATTGCCAGCCGCGTATGCTTTTTGCCGCATTAGCTGAATTTCGCCCATCACTTCTTTTTGCTGAGCCAGAAAAGCCTGCCCCAATTTCGTTGTCCAATCAATGTGCTCATCCATCATCGCGAGCACCTGTGGAAAAGGAACCAGGGCCTTTATGCTCAGGTCCCAATTCATTTGGTCCAGGGCAGTGTTCAGCGCATCTCCCTTCAAATCGGGGTGGTCCTTAACCCAGTGGTCCGCTTCCGCCACCTGGTCCGGGTAAGTGGCAGCTATGAGGATTTGCGCGAGCAGCGAGTCAGGATAAAGAGCTATGGGCGCAAGCATTTGATCCAACTGGGCGCGGCTGAACGCCTGGTCCCGGCCTGCGCCGTTGTCTTCGGCCCGCACTCCGAGCGGGGCCGTCAACACCACTATGAGGGCTCCAACCAGAGCACGTGTAAAGATATTTTTTCGAATCATAGTCGTTCTCCTTACATCCCCCGTCCTTAAATAGTTGATGTTACAGATAATATAAGATTTATTCGGTGGAAATAAAGCTCCGCCCGGCAAATGCGCAAACCGCACTGACTTCCAACGAAGTGGACCAGAATGCGGTCGCCGACACAGTGCTTACCTTACGTTCAGCTCAATATGGCTTTTTCATTTCCCCCATAGAGGGATAACTTTGGTGGAATTTCACTGAGGGGACGGCATCCGTGGATGAAAAGTCCGAGGCAGCCCTCTACGAACTGCTTCAATGCAATCTGCCCGACTCTGCCGTGACAAGCATCGGACATCGTGGGACCCTGCTCGCCTGGCATTCGGAGAAGCTGACATTCGAAGGGGATGCCGCCTGGGCGAAGTCCTAGGGAGCTGCTCTAAGGCAAAATCATGAGAACATTTCCAGGCTGGCCGGTCTTGTGGTCAACAGCCGTAATATTCACCCTTTGCTTCGCCTTCAGGGAACTCAGTATGATGAACAGGCTGTCCGCATCGCTAACCGGCTCGTTGTCGACTTGCAGTATCAGGTCACCCTTTTCGAAACCGGCCTTTCCAAAAGGACCCTTGGAATCGACCTGGGTAATTACCACCCCCGACTGGGAAGCCAGCCCGAGCGCATTTGCTTCCTCAGGGGTCATCGGAGTGACCGCAATCCCGAATTCTCGTTTCAAAGAAGTCGATACCGCCTTTTCCTGTTCTTCCAGGCTGCCGACTGTTACCGCAATGTCTTGTCTGGCGCCGTTGCGCACAACGGTGAGTTTCACCTGAGAACCCACGGGCGCCAAGGATACGGCGTTGCGCAAAGCTGACGGGTTGTCAACGGGTTTGCCCTGATAGGCTACTATAGCATCGCCCTGCTTTATCCCCGCACGATCGGCCGGACTGCTTGCGAATACACTGGCGACCAAAGCCCCCTTGGTGCTGTTGAGACCGAATGATTTGGCAAGATCGGGGGTTATGTTTTGAAGGCTGACCCCCAGCCAGCCGCGAACCACCTTGCCATGTTCGATCAGTTCCTGCGAAATGTGCGAGGCGATATTACTGGGAATTGCAAATCCCAACCCCTCAAACCCGCCAGACTCAGACATAATTGCTGCATTGACGCCGATTACTTCGCCGTTGAGATTAACAAGAGGTCCTCCGCTGTTGCCGGGATTGATTGCCGCATCGGTCTGTAAAAAATCCTGGTAGCTGCTGGGGTCTGAAATCCCTGTGCGATGCTTGGCGCTGATGATTCCCTGTGTAACGGTCTCGCTGAGTCCGCGAGGTTGTCCGATGGCGACCACCCATTGCCCGACCGCCATCTTGTCGGAGTCTCCAAACGCGATGTGCGGAAACGGCCCCTTCTCGACTATCTGAAGGACCGCAAGGTCGGTTTTGGGATCTGTTCCGACAATCTTTATCGACTTTCCGGTAAACTGCCTCCCATCTGCCAGCACAACCTCTATGTTTGTCGCTCCTCCAACCACATGGTAGTTGGTTAGAATGTGTCCCGAATCATCAACGATTATCCCGCTTCCCAGACCTAATATCTCCCGCTGGAATTTCTTGGGCATCTGCCGTGGATTTCCGAAAAAATACTTGAAAAATGGTTCGTTTTCAAACGGCAGAAAAGGGTTCGGGACCTCCTGACGCTCCGTTACCTCGATGTGGACGACCGCAGGAATCGCCTGCCTGGCGACGGCTTCGATGGCGGTGACCAGGCTGGTCTGCTCATTTTGAGCGTGGGGGGTCCCGACTTGGGTCGCCAAAAAAAAGAGGGCGCCCAATAAAATGATCGTAATTAGGTAGAGAAGGCTGTGTGTTCGTGGCATTTTTTAGCTCCTGTTCCACGCACAAGATGGACTCTGCTCCTGACGACCAGAGTAAAGCCAGAGGGCTACTTTGCATGAATTGAGGTAAACTTAAGCACTTATCCGGCAAATGCAGCGTTCCTCTTTACATTCCCGGCGGCGTAGTCTTCATTTTTCGCTCATCTGCCTGCTAGATCCAACCATGGGTTGTGCCGGCCTTGCCTCGCCCACCCCGATTCCCACCAGGCCCCTGCGAGACCGGATTTCTGGACCCCCCCGGGACAAAATCCCGACTAATTGATGGCAATTGGCAGTCACGGTTGCTATACTTGTCTTCTCGCTTGCGGCCGGTAATTGTGCCGGGCTTCACCATGAGCGAGCATAAATCCTACCAAGTGAGGGACGTCTATCTCCTGCTTCCACAATGGAAAGGGTCCAATGAAGAAAATACCGTTTCTGCTTATGTTGGCCGGCTTAATGGTCCCCGGCGTTCTGTTCGCCGCGGAGACCCTTAAAGAAGTAAAAGCTCTTCCAATCGTTAAAGATCTTCCACCGCAGGTGGAAGTGCTTGATGCAAGAGACATCGGGAGTCTTTACGAGCTTGTGGTCAAGGAACCCGGGAGGGGAAAAACCTTATTCTACGTCACCAAGGACGGGGCATACCTGCTTGCAGGAGGAAACCTCTTCAACAAGGATAAAGTCAACCTGACCCAGCAGCGATACGAAGAAGTCAACCGTGTCGATGTCTCCAGGCTGCCCCTCATGGATGCGGTCACGATCAAAAAAGGCAGCGGCGCCAAGAAGCTCATCGTGTTCTATGACGTTGACTGTCCATATTGCAAAAAAGCTTACCAGTGGCTCAAGGACCGGACTGATTATACGCTCTACATATTTTTCTTCCCGCTGCCCATGCACCGCGATTCTCCCGAAAAGACAGTGAAGATTCTTTGCGGCAAGGATTATGAAGCTGGTATCGAACGTACTCTGACCAACCAGGAACTAGATAGTAAGAAATGCGAGGCGGGCGAAAAAATGCTGGAAAAGCATAAAGCCATTGCCGGGGAAATCGGTGTCGACGCTACACCTCTCTTCATAACCGATACCGGCGTGAGAATTTCGGGCCTTCAAGTCCCTGCGCTTGAAAAATATTTGAAGCAGTGAACGGTTAACGGTCGGTGAAAAACCAAATTGCCGGGCTTAGTTTCTAATTGCGTTCCAACAGGGACCGCAGGATATGCATGTTAATCTTATCTTCTTTCAGGTCCTTCCCTTTTGGGGTTTCCAGCACCATAGGGTGGTCTCGAAACCTGGGGTCGTTTAGAAGGAGGCTAAATCCTTTCAGGCCGATTTTTCCCTTTCCAATGTGTTCATGCCTGTCGACACGGGCGCCGAGTTCCCGCTTGGAATCATTGAGGTGAAAAAACTTGAGCCGGTCTATTCCGATTACTTTGTCAAAATTTGAGAATGTGCGATCGTATGCTTCCTTATTCCGCATGTCATATCCAGCCGCGAACCCATGGGAAGTATCGTAGCATACCCCCATCGCAGCGCCGAATTGGGAGTTTTGCAAAATGAAGCCGATTTCCTCGAAGCTCGCCCCTAAGCTCGATCCCTGGCCGGCTGTATTTTCGATAAGCACCGAAACCGACTGTACTTTGGAAGTCTCTATGGCGCGGTCTAGGTTTTCAACGAAACGGAGAAGCCCCTCTTGGGTCCCTTCACCAAGGTGCGCGCCCGGATGCATTACCAGGTAGGGTATCGCGAGGTCAGCACAGCGTTTGAGCTCTTCGGCAAAAGCCGCGATCGACATGGACAGGATTACTTCGTCTTTTGCCGCAAGGTTTATAAGATAAATGTCGTGCGCCGCAACGGGAGGCCGCCCGCTTTGCCGCCACCTGGACCTGAAAAGTTCAATCTCCCTGGCGCCTATCTTTTTGCTAAGCCGCCACTGCCTGTGGCTGGCAGTGAAAATCTGAAGGGCATCGCCACGGATTTTATCGAGGCGGTCGAAAGCAAGGTGTATTCCGCCGGCAATGGACATGTGAGCGCCAAGAAGGGGCATGTAGCTGTTCCTTTTTGAGTTTTGGCCGCGTTTGAATTATTCTGGCTCTCCGGGAAAAATAAGAACTGTTTCACAAAATTCCTCGCGTGCCGCGAAGAGCTGGGCAGGAGCCAAGCAGGGTTTTGACCCTGCCGCTAATTTATCGCCATCGGAGGGGGAAAAAAATGATCGAACGCTACACTCGGCCCGAAATGGGCCGCATTTGGAGTCTTGAGAATAAATACCGCAAATGGCTCGATATCGAGATGGCGGTTTGTGAGGTGTTCTCGGAAAGGGGCAGGATTCCCGCTGAAGACTTTAAAAATATCAAGGAAAAGGCCGGTTTCGACGTAGACAGGATCGAAGAGATCGAGCGCGAGACTCAGCACGATATCATTGCATTCCTTACCAACGTGGCTGAAAGGGTGGGTCCTTCGAGCCGGTTCATTCACGAAGGACTTACGTCCTCGGACATCCTGGATACCGCGTTCGCACTGCTGCTTACCGAAGCGTCGGACCTCCTTGTGGAAGACATCGACAGGCTGCTTTGGGTCCTGAAACGAAGGGCCTTCGAATTCAAGGACACGGTGCAAATCGGACGCTCTCATAACGTCCACGCCGAACCGATCACCTTTGGGTTGAAGCTCGCGGTCTGGCATTCGGAAATGCAGCGAAACCGGGACCGTTTGATGCAGGCCAGGGAAACCGTTCGGGTGGGGATGATGTCGGGCGCGGTCGGCACATTCGCAAATATCGCCCCTGAAATCGAGGAGGCAGTTTGCTCTCGTCTTGGGCTCAATCGCGCCCCCGTCAGCACGCAGATCGTACAGAGAGACCGCCATGCGCATTTCTTCTCGACCCTGGCGATAATCGGCTGTTCAATCGAGATGATCGCTACCCAGGTTCGTTTGCTCCAGCACACGGAGATCAGGGAGGTTGAAGAGTATTTTGCGCCCAGCCAGAAAGGCTCCTCCGCGATGCCCCACAAGCGTAATCCCATTTCATCGGAAAATCTTTCCGGCCTGGCGCGCGTGCTTAGGGCCAATGCACTTGCCGCAATGGAAAATGTCGCGCTCTGGCACGAACGTGACATCAGCCATTCGTCGGTAGAGCGGATAATCGGTCCGGATTCCACAATTTTGCTCGACTACATGCTGGCTCGCCTCACACGGGTTTTGGACCGGCTCGTGGTGTTTCCTTCCAACATGAAACGCAACATGTCCATTTCCGGAAATCTTTTTTTCTCCCAGCAGGTGATGCTTTCTCTAATTCAGACGGGGATGACCAGAGAAGAGGCATACGGGGTGGTTCAGGAGGACGCGATGAAAGTCTGGGGAGAGGGAGGCGACCTCAGGGATGAACTCAAGGCCGATGAACGGGTGGCCGGCAGGCTCTCGGAAAAGCAGATCGACTCCATATTCGATCTGAAGTATCACCTCAAAAATGTGGATGTGATATTCGATCGGGTGTTCGGGGAGACCCGGCAGGACTGAGCTTCGTAATTCCCAATTCCCAATTATCCGGGTGATGGTTACGTTTTAGGAAAGCTGCTCGCCTTCTAACCAAAAAATAGCAAGGTGAACAGATCGCGTTTAACATGATAAAATATTAGTTTGTTGTCCGTCCGAAATCGGTTTCCATCCGGAAACTTCGGATGGGAACAGCAGCAGTTTTCAATCCGGGAAGTAGGTCTTTTTCGTTCCGGCAAGGAAATCGATGGGTTGCGCGGAGGCGTACTCAGGTACCGCCTCGCGGAGCGTCGAGATCAGTGATTGACACCGCCAGGGCGGAAAAGGACCCTTTCCGGATGGAAACTAATTATTCTGCCGGATCGTGATTGAATGCAAGGAGACCTGATGAAGACG
>DASPQK010000041.1:0-3764 GCA_035624985.1 Syntrophobacteraceae bacterium
TGTTCCATACGTCCGGACACGAGAACGTCGATTTCAGTCGTCCAAATGACTCACTACATGGTTATTCTCGATGCGAACCGAGCGGGCCGGTATCCATGAATCGGCATTCTTAGTTTGCCGATTCGAGCGCCAAAAAGCGGGCTTGAAAATTTTCTGCGGTACGCAATAGGTACGTAACGAAAAAGGGTTACAGCACTCTCGCCATAACCCCTTGATTTTTCTGGTGGGCCGCCGGGGATTCGAACCCCAAACCTCCTGATTAAGAGTCAGCTGCTCTGCCGTTGAGCTAGCGGCCCGCAAAGGCAATTATTGGTACGCCCGGCAGGATTCGAACCTGCGGCCTGCGGATTCGAAGTCCGACGCTCTATCCTCCTGAGCTACGGGCGCAACCAGGAACAGCTATGATAGCAAAGGGCCAGGAGCGAGTCAATCACACAGTGAAGCAAAGGTGGAGCGCGCGAAGCCTGCGAGGCGCGGGTGGATAAAGAAATAAGGCAAAAGAAAAAAGGCAAAAGGCAAAAGTAAAAGGCAAAAGCAAAAGGCAAAAGGCAAAAGGCAAAAATAGAGTAACCGTTCACAACAGTCGGAGAGCAGCAGGGCTGAGGCCTCAGAGTCAGCGAGGCGCGGGAACGGGGCAGGGGACGCGAGGCGGAACCCACTGGGCCCCGGCCCCCGGATCAGGTCCGGGGCAAGCTTCGCCTGGGTGACGTTCGGGGGGGGCGGATCACCATAAGCGCGTAAATAAGGAAAATCAGCCATAACGGGCGGCTTTGCGCCTGGTGTGGAGAGCCCGAAGAGTCCCCCTTTTCCAAAGGGGGATTTTTAAATAATACCATGCTCTTGTGATTCAAAATCCCTGCCCCCCTTTACGAAAGGGGGGAAAAAGGAAACGCACACTGGAAGCCGCCTGCCCCCCTTTGACAAAGGGGGGGAAATTTTGCTCCCTCTATGGGATAGACGCTTTATTTGACCGCTTATGGGCCGGATCACCGGGGACGGTTTTCCGCTTACTTCCTGCTTACCGTCCTGCTTACTCCTGCTTACCGCCGCATACTTTTGCCTACTCCGCTTACCGCGCTTACTTTTGCTTACGATGCAATACGGACTGAAATCAAAGGCGAAATCGGTTAGAATGAAGGGCTATTATAACGGACGATGAAAAGCCGGCCCCCGAAGTGTATCTAATCGGGGGTCGGATGTCGGAAGACAGAGAGAAACATCCCACGGGCCGTAGGATCGTGTCAACTTTGTCTTGACGCTCGCTATAGGATTCGAAGGCGGGGAGGCGGTAAGGGTTATGGCCTTTGTGGACCAGGAAGTTCGCAGACTGCTCGGGAAGGCGATTCACCATTACGAGCTCATAGAAAACAGGGACAAGATCGCCGTTGCGGTCTCCGGGGGCAAGGACAGCATGCTGCTTTTGTGGCTGCTTCGAGAAAGGCTCCGGCGCATTCCGATCAGCTACGAGCTTGTGGTCATTCACGTAGATCCGGGGTTCGACACGGAGTCGGCGGACCTGCTGGAAACATTTCTCAAGCGCGAGGGATTCCGGTATGAAATCATACGCACAGATTACGGTCCCAGGGCGCATGGGCCGGAGAATCGCGAAAACCCCTGTTTTCTTTGCGCCCGGCTGAGGCGGTCGGCGCTTTTCAAAAAGGCCCGCGAGTTCGGCTGCTCGAAGATCGCGCTGGGCCATAACCAGGACGATATGATCGAAACGTTCCTTATAAATATCTGCTACGGGGCGCAGGTTGCGGGCATGAAGCCGAAACAGGGGTTTTTCGGCGGTGAAATAACGGTGATACGGCCCCTGGCGCTGGTCCCCGCGCAGAGCATTCTGAGAGTGTGCGAGAACCTGGGGCTGCCCATCGTGCAGTCAAAATGTCCTTCGGCGGCAAAAAACCGGAGGATGGAAATCCGCGCTATTCTCGACGGCCTTCACAGGAAAAATTCCAAAGTCCGGGGCAATATTTACCATGCGATGAGCAACATAAACCTGGAATATCTGCCGAAGGGACTTCCGCCGAGAGGGAAGCGACAAAAAAGGGCCGAGGCATGAGGACCGAGGGGTGAGAAAAGGAAGTTCCCGATTCCACTCACCTCAGTGCTCAAGCCCCAGTCCCGGGTGTATGGGGGGCGAATGGACCGGCAGATAAGAAGCGAGGGCAGGACGTTTTTCATAATCGATGGAAGCTCGTATATTTACCGGGCTTTCTATGCGATCCGGCGGCTGACTGACTCAAGGGGGATGGCGACCCAGGCGGTATACGGATTTATCACGATGCTGCAAAAAGTGATGCGCGAGTGCAAGCCGGATTACATCTGTGTGGTTTTCGACGCGCCGGGGCGAAATTTTCGGCACGAAATGTCCGAGGATTACAAGGCGACCCGCCAGGCGATTCCGGAGGAGTTGATTCCGCAAATTCCCTATATCAAGAAAGCCGTTCGATATTTCGGGGCCCCTCAAATGGAGCTTGAAGGCTACGAGGCCGACGATCTGATAGCCATGCTAACCCACTGGGCAGCGGCGAAGGGTCTTGAGGTCGTGCTGGTTTCGGGCGACAAGGACCTTCATCAGCTTATCGAGGACCCTACCGTCAGGCAATGGGACCCTCAAAACGACAGGGTCTTCGATGAAAAGGCCGTATTCGAGCGGTTCGGGGTAACACCCGGGCAGATGGTCGACTACCTGGCGCTGGTGGGCGACGCAACGGACAATATCCCCGGCGTAAAGGGGGTAGGGGCAAAGAGCGCAAGTCAACTGCTAAGGGAATGGGGTTCGCTTGACGGGGTCTACGAGCACCTGAGCGAGATATCCCCCGATTCGCTGAGGCGGAAACTTGAGGCGGGCGAGCAGAGCGCCCGTCTTTCGCGCGACCTGGTCTCGCTTCGATTGGACGTGCTCATAGAGGGGAGGGTGGAGGATTTTGCGCCGGCGCCGCCCATGCGCCGGGAAATGTTCAGCCTCTGCGAGGAACTCGAGTTCAAGACGATTGTCGATATGCTCAAGCGGGAATGGGTGGAGCCCGAACGGGACAAAGCCGTCGAGCAGGAGCCCTCCGGCAGGCCCCGCCGCGATTTAGCCGCTCTTCTTGGGGAGCGGGGCAGGGCGGGTTCCAAACCGAGGGCGGATCGCATCGTTCGGACCCCGGAAGAATTAACCGAACTGGTCGGAATCGCGGAAACCAAACCGCTCATCGCAATTGAAATCGAGACCGATTCCCGCGACGCCATGCAGGCCGATCCCGTCTCAATCGCGCTCTGCTGGGACGAAGACGTTGCCTGGTACATTCCGATTGGCCACCGGTCCGAACGCGGCGCGCAGGTGGAGGCCGCCGACGCGCTGCGTCTGCTCGGTCCTCTTTTCGCCTCAAAGACGGCGGGCAAGGCCGGGCACGATCTCAAGTTTCAGTGGCTGGTGCTCAAGAGGCACGGAATCGAACTCGAAGCAATGGCTTTCGATGCCATGATGGCTAGCTACCTGCTCGATCCGGGGGGACGCACGCACGCGCTCGAGCGTATCTGCGCCGAGCACCTGGGCGAGTCCATATACTCGTATGAAGACCTGGCGGGCAGAGGCAGGAACCGGATCAATTTTGGAGAAATCGATCTTGGGAAAGCAGTCGATTACGCGTGCACCAACGCGCGGGTTTGCCTGCGCCTTGTGCCCGTTTTGGGCAGAAAGCTCGAAGAACACAGGCTCGCAGGTCTCTATGAGTCAATCGAGCTGCCGCTTACCGAGGTGCTGGCCCGCATGGAGC
>DASPQK010000042.1:0-6114 GCA_035624985.1 Syntrophobacteraceae bacterium
AGATCTCGGTAGATAAGGTCCAAGAGCTGATTAAGAACGTGGAATGCAAAGTGCGCCTTGTCGATATACGGGAGAAAGCAGAGCTCCCGGCCGGCCAAATCGACGGCGCCTTACACATTCCCCTCAGCATCCTCGCCATACAAGTCGAAAACAGCCTGCCCGATAAGAAGGGGCCTGTCGTTCTCTATTGCGCTACAGGCGTGCGTTCCCTCAGAGCTGCCGCCCTGATGAAGGATATGGGATATCGGGATGTGAAGTACATGGCCGGAGGGTTTAAAGCGTGGGTCGAAGCCGGCCGCGGCATAGTCGTCACAGGGACGATGACGGCCGAGCAGGTCAAGAGGTACAGCAGACAGATGCTGCTTGCCGGGGTTGGGGAGGAGGGCCAGTTGAAACTCCTGCGATCCAGGGTCCTCCTTGTGGGTGCAGGAGGTCTCGGCAGTCCCATAGCGCTTTACCTTGCGGCAGGCGGTATAGGCGCCCTGGGAATCGTCGATTTCGACACGGTCAGTTTGAGCAACATCCACAGACAGGTCCTTTACGGCACCGATGATGTGGGACGGCAAAAAACCGAATCGGCCATGGAGAAGCTTAAGCGAATCAATCCGGACATCACGATCACCGCCTGTCAGGAGAGGCTGGAGGCCCACAATGCGTTAAAGCTCGTCGAGGCGTTCGACGTGATTGTAGATGGGGCCGACAATCTTGGAACGAAATTTCTCTTGAATGACGCAGCCTTTTTTGCCGGAAAGCCCTATATATTCGGAGGAGCGGTCAGGTTTGAGGGGCAGGCTAGTGTTTTCTTTCCAAAAGAGGGCGGGCCGTGTCTACGGTGTATGTTCCCGGAGATTCCGCCACCCGGCACGGTGCCCACCTGAAGCGAAGTTGGTGTGCTGGGGATCATTCCCGGCCAGATCGGCCTGGTTCAGGCCAGCGAAGTTTTCAAGTTAATCCTGGGTATGGGCAAAACACTAATAGGGCGGTTTCTTGTCTATGATTGCCTGAAAGCTGAATTCAGGACAATTGAGGTTACCAGAAACCCGGAATGCCCCCTGTGCGGGGAAAATCCCTCAATTACCGACCTATCAGGGAACTATTAGAATCTCAAGAAAGGTCTTTCGACTCGTTTCGATCTTTCAGACGGCCTGCCATCCACTTGGGCAGATACCCGGCATTGATGAGCAGCCATCCTGAATTTTTTCCCTGTTCGGCCCAATGATCCGGATCATTGGGACACTCAAACTCAAAGTCCTGACACTCGGAGCAGGAGAAACCCTGCCATCCTTTCGACAGACAAATGTCAAGGCATTCCGAGTAACGGGAGCACAAGACCCGTCTATCTACCTCACATGGTCGGTTTGCCGCCTGGGCCGGCATGGGATTCAACATAAGACACCTCCTGAATGCATTGCTATTTATTATTTCGGCAAAGTTGGCCTAATTTTTAAATCAAAATTTGATTGTGCCGTAAGGGATGTCCGGACGCGAGGATAGAGCACGCCCTCGGTTAAGTTGGGGATTGGAGTTGGCGCAGATAATTGTCTTCGATCGCTTTGACCAGGTTCGTCATGGTTTCATAGTACGGTGTCGGTATGCCGGTTTCCTTCCCGTATTCGACGACCTTTGCGCCAAGGAAGTCGATTTCCGTGCGTGTCCTGTTTGCAATGTCGACGCACATGGAATCTTTATGGATGCCCACTTTCTCCAGGTAGGCCATGGCATGTGTAAGGTAGTCATCCCCCAGGTCGTATCCCTTGGCGCGGGCTACAGCCAGGGCCTCCCGGAAACAGGCATCGGCTATTTCTCTGGTGGGAGAAAATCCCAGGGCGTCCCTGATAGTTTTGTCCGTAACAGCACATATGGATGCCATGGTGCATTTCATGATCATCTTTTTCCAGACATAGAATTTGATATCATCGACGTATTCCGTGTCCAAACCGCTTGCGGTGAACAACGCGGCTATCTTCAATCCGACTTTTTTGTTCTCGGGCACAAGACCGCCCAGGTGATTGGGGCGATTGAAAAATGTTGTCGCCGCCTCAAACTGCCCTTTAAGAAAAGCGCCAAAATTGAGTGACATCCTTAAAGCCGCATCGGCGCCGAATGCCTCGGTGATGACGTCCTCAGTGCCCAAGCCGTTGTGGGTGCTGACAATCTTTATCCCCGGCGTGAAGACTGCCTTCAGGGCTTCGATTACCTCAGGCAGATCGAAGGTCTTGGTGGCAACGAAAATGAGATTGGGGTCACGGTCCTTTATATCGGAGATCTTTTCGAATAAGTTTCTAGCCGGGACATGGTAATTGAGTTCTCCAGAAATTGTAATGCCGCTTTGCCGAATCTTGTCTATTAGACCGGGCCGGCGGGCCACCAGCATCGTCTGGGGGTCCCGGCTCAGCAGGGCTGCCGCCAAAACAGCGCCCGTCGCTCCAACGCCGATGACGGCTATTCTAAAATCACTCACAACTTGCTCCTTCAGCTCCCCATGGCGACCGGGTGTTTCGTTTTCAACCGTCAAGACGGACTCGGTACGATAACATGCAACCAGGTGCGGCAAAAAGAAAATTTTTGTTACTCACAACGCTGGACCACGATCATAATCCCTTCCTGACCGGATGGGCCGGTTGGATTTTGTAACCTATTTTCTTGCGGATCAAAAAAGGTAATATTTGAAGACATCGGCCTCCATGCCTGGTTTTCTATATTCGGGAGGAGTTTCAACGCGTTGATAGATTACGGGAAGCTTTATCACCCGGTCCAGGGGAAAACTTACTCACTGTTTGCCGACAGCGGCGATCCCAGACGTTATTTTGCCGAAATAAGACGCCTAGCCGATATGTTCCTCAGGCTCCGCCCAGACGAAGGAAAGCTCCTGGACCTTGTGCGGAAAGCCGGGCAAAACTCTTTTGCCAGGGCTTTGAAAACCGGCGGGACTGATCGGAACACATTGCGATTTATAAGAGAGACCCTCAGGCAGTCATTGTCCGTCTACACCCGAAATGTTTCCGAACACTTGAAAAGCTTACCGGTTGCCAGGCGCCTTGACACTACGCTCACCACAACTGAAGAGAAATACCATTTGTACATGCTCGAGATCGAGCTGATGAACAGAATCCAAATAGAAAAGTTCAAACGCTCCGAATACAAGTTCGCCCTCATTGCCCATTGCCTGCGCGACTTCAGGCAGGGATGCCGGTCGGTGAAGGGCGATATCGAGGCCGTGTGCAGCGGCTGCACCGAGGACTGCCTCGTTCGCCTGGGAAGCGCTTTGCTCGAAGGATACGGCATCAAAGCTTATATTTCCGTGGAAAGGGAGCAGGAGAAACTCTTTCGAAGACTTAAGCAGGAGCGCCCCAGCATAGGGGCTCTTGGAATCGCGTGCATCCCTGAGCTTGCCACAGGCATGAGGCTCTCCATCCGCACCGGCATACCGTCCGTTGGCGTTCAACTGAATGCGAATCGATGCGCAAGGTGGATGTCACAGGCTTACGAAACCTCTTTCAGTTTGGAGAGACTTGAAGAGCTGCTCACGTAGGGAAATTTTGCTCCATTTCCCCGGTTTGTTTTGGAGGAAGCCACCGCTCGATCAATTTGGAAAGTTCTTTTGAGCTAAACGGCTTGCTGAGGTAATCATCCATCCCAGCGGCAAGGCAAAGATCGCGGTCTCCTTCCATCGCATGCGCTGTAAGGGCGATAATCGGGATGTGAGGTTTATCGGCCCCGGCAGCCAGCAACGCTTCTTTTTTCCTTATCGTTCTGGCGGCGTCATAGCCGTCCATTTCCGGCATCTGGCAATCCATCAGGATCAGGTCGTAAGACTTGAGTCCGAGAGCATTAAACGCTTCGATCCCGTTGGGGACCACATCGACGTTCAACCCGAGGTTCCGGAGCATAGTTCCTGCCAATTTCTGATTTATTTCGTTATCTTCGGCGAGCAGGATCTCGCCCTTCATGCGGGGCTTTTGCCGCAGGGTCTGGGAATGGGAAAGATGAGACGCTCTTTCAGGCTGCGCAATTTCTATCCTGCAAGCCTCCAGGATGGCATTATATAACAGGGACTGGCGGACCGGTTTGCTTAAACGAACCAAAATGCCCGTCTCCCTGGACCGGTCGATCTCGCCATAATAGCCAGCGAGCAACAGGAGTTTCACCTCCGAGATGAGCGGATCGGACTTTATAGTTCGGGCAAGTTCGATTCCGTCCATTTCCGGCATCGCCTCGTCCAAAATGGCTAAATCGAAAGGCGCACCGCTAGAACTCGATGAGCGGAGCATTTCGAGGGCACTGACGCCATCCCCGGCGCTCATTGCCACCATTCCCCAATTTCCCGCCAGTTCCTGCAAAATGCGCCGATTGGTCGCATTATCGTCAACGATCAGCACGCGGAGTCCCCCCAGGTTGCTCTCCGGGACCTGCGCGCTCAAGGCGGGGCGCGCTCCATGCTTCAGCCGCACATTAAACCGAAATGTACTCCCCTTGCCCGGAACGCTCTCAACGTCAATTGAGCCGCCCATCATCTCGCAAAGCTGTCGGCAGATAGTAAGCCCAAGTCCTGTTCCTCCGTACCTGCGGGTCACAGAACCATCGGCCTGAGAGAAGGCGTCAAATATTTCCTGCTGGACTTCACGGGGGATTCCGATCCCGGTATCCTTTACGGCACAAGAAATAACCGAACCATCACCATCCTTCTCCTTAGTGGAGACCTGGACCTCCACCTGACCTTTTTCCGTAAACTTTACAGCGTTGCCCAGCAGGTTCATCAGTATCTGTCGGAGCCGGGCCGGATCGCCTTTGAACATAGCCGGAACATCCCTTTCTATATCGCACACTAGTTCCAGTCCCTTTTCGTGAGCCTGCCGGGCAAAAAGATCAACCGCCTGCTCGATTGTTTCCCAGAGGTTGAAATCAATATTCTCCAGTTCAAGTCTACCCGCCTCAATCTTGGAGATATCGAGAATGTCATTGAGGACCCTCAAAAGAGTTTCTCCGGAGTGGCGCACCGTCTGAGCAAGTTCCGACTGCCTTTCTGTAAGCCCCGACGATAACAGGAGCTCTGTCATCCCAAGCACACCGTTCATGGGAGTGCGGATCTCATGGCTCATGTTGGCAAGGAACTGGGATTTGGCCCGGCTGGCGGCCTCCGCCGCCTCCTTTGATTTCTTCAGTTCCTTTTCGTACCGTTTGCGTTCGGTAACATCCCGCCCGGATCCTCTTACGTAAATTCCCCTTCCCTGCTCCCGGACCAGAGAGTTTCTGCATTCAACATAATGGCAGGGTCCTTCTTTTGAAAGCAGCAGAATTGTGCCGTTGTACCATCCCTGCGATCTGATGAGAGGCAGATAGCGCTGGAAGAAGTCTCCCCGATGCTCCTCAGGCATGAAATCCGCGACGTACCGCCCCACTACTTCCTCGGATGGACCCAGTAAACCGGATGCGGCGGGATTGATAGTCAGAAAGCGGCCATCGAGATCATGTGTGTAGATGAAATCAGAGATGTTGTCAAAAAGGTCGCGGAAACGCTCCTCACTTTCCTGCAGTTCTGCGGTACGCTCCCGCACAGTGCGTTCAAGCCGGACCCGTCGCTCAAGCGCCCCCTGAGAATAGAAGCCCATGACGATAGTCAGCAGAAGCCCGGCAGGCCAGATGGCCCAGTATGCAATGGAATAGTGATGCTCCATATAAGCCCGGCTAGCTGTGATCTCCACTCCCCACTGGCGACCTGCGAAGCCGAACTTCTGCAGGTACGGTGATGGCGCCGGCAAGAAAGGTGACTTCCACTGCTCTTCTGCGTTGAGTCGCGCACTCCATCGATGAAGCAGACGGTGCTCAAGCGGGGCTGAAAGGTCGACAAGGGCAAACGGGAGTCCAATGGGATCGGTGCTGCCCAAGACAGTTTTTACGACATCGCCTGCGCGGAAGACCCCCAGCGCAAACCCTTTAAGAGCTTCCCTTCGCTGTTCTACTGTTTCGGTTGGCATTCCCTCCCGATAGACTGGGACAAAGATGAGAAAACCGAACTGTTCTCCCGTTTCCTGCACCAGCGTGATACGCTCCGTGACCGCCGGCTCTCCCGTATCCCTGGCTTGTTCGAGCGCAGTCCTGCGGGTTAGGTTAGAC
>DASPQK010000043.1:0-11875 GCA_035624985.1 Syntrophobacteraceae bacterium
CATAATTAAAACGGGTTTCAAGAATTCCCACTCAGAGGTGCAAAATCGGGTCAAATAGTGCAATATGCCAGCGGATCAGCGCCCAAAATGAACGCTATCGCCACTTTCGACCCAAAAAATTTGCCAGTTTTGAATTGCGACCCAGTCTCTTCCGCCGGGGTGACGAAAATCTTAATCGTGCCATCAGTAAATTCAATAACTTACGCGCTTATTCGAGCGCTTACGGGTTCATCCCCGCCCAATCTTGAACGCAACTTTGTATAACCCGCCTTGCAGGCTTTTCACTCTAATCGTGTCGGCAGGAGCCTACAATTGCATCTTTCCCGCAGGGAAAACAGGGACCCTTGATTTCAAAATCGAAAACGCCAAGCGAAGCGTAACGCCCTATGATCTTTGTATGTTAATTTCCAAGGGGGCGGAGGCGGCGGCATGAGGGTAAAAGAACAGGGCAAAAGGCAAAAGTAAAAAGGCAAAAAGTAAAAGGCGAAGGTAGAAGAGTTTAAGCAGGCAAAGCAGCAGAAAGTTGTCCCTGTTAACTATCGCGGTCTTCACCTGGATTGTGCGCTGGGACGAAACCGCCGCTCAAGGTTCGCGGTTCACTTTTCGCACGCCTGCCCCGCCGTTAGCGGGGTTCATGGCCCTTAAGGCGCCGCGAGTTGGACAAGGCCAACGTTGCGGGTCCTGTGGTCAACGACCGTGAGAATTAACTTCGTTCCAGGAGGCGCAGTGCTCAAGACTTCGCCGAATTGATCAGTGCCGGCGAGGTTTTCCCGGTCTATCTGGAGGATTATATCGCCGGACTCTATCCCGGCCCTGTCGAAAGCTCCATTTGCATCAATGCGGCTGACGACAACCCCGTTAGCACCGCCAAGGCCGTATCTTTTCGCATCCTTTTTTTCCATGGGCCTAACTTCGACGCCGAAGCGATCCGTCACGGAAAAGAGAAGCGCCTTGCCCTGTTCCCGGTCGCTGGATATTGTGATGCCGACATTCCTGGACAGGCCGTCGCGAAGTACGGTCAACGCTACGCTTTGCCCTATGGGAACGGCCGCCAATTCATTCCGGAACGTATCGGGGTCGTCAACGGGTTTGCCGTCGCAGGCCACAATTATGTCTCCCCTTCTGATCCCCGCTCTTTCAGAGGGCCCGTCCTTCAAAACGTTCGCCACCAGGACTCCCTTCGCATCGCCCGCTCCGAACGAATTGGCCAGTTCAGGGGTAAGGTTCCGAATGGTCAAGCCGAGGTATCCGCGTTTGACCCTGCCTCCTGAAATCAATTGTTTGGCTACGCGGAGCGCCATATTGATCGGGGTGGCAAAGCCGATTCCCTCAAATCCCCCCGATTCACTCACTATGGCAGCGTTTACCCCTATCACTTCACCGTTCAGGTTGAGAAGAGGCCCCCCGCTATTGCCGGGATTTATGGCCGCGTCAGTCTGAAGAAAATCCTGGTAACTGCTCGGGTCTGTAATGCCCCGGCGATGTTTTGCGCTGATGATCCCCTGGGTGACAGTCTGGTCGAGGCCGCGTGGATGCCCGATGGCCACTACCCACTGCCCCACGTCGACTTTGTCCGAATCGCCGAAATCGGCGTAAGGAAAGTTCTCCCTGCTTATGATCTCAATTACGGCCACGTCGGTCTTAGGGTCCACGCCGATCACCCTGACCGACCTGTCGGAGTACTTCCTGCCGTCCGAGAGAACGACTGTCATTTTTGCGGTGCCGTTCACCACATGGCTGTTGGTCAGAATATGTCCCTTAGGGTCCATGAGAATGCCGCTCCCAAGACCGGTCACTATCCTTTCGAATGTCCTCGGCATCCTGCCGGGACTTCCAAAAAAATACTGGAAGAAAGGATCGTTCCGAAACGGCAGGAGGGGATTGACAACCGACTGTTTTTCCGTCACTTCGACATGAACGACGCAGGGTATCGCTTTCTTCGCCACATCCTGGATGGCCGTCACCAGGTTTTGATCGAAGGCAGCCGCGTTCGCCGCAGCCATCTCGACCACTGATGCGACTACAACAGTCACCAGGACCGACCTGAGCAATTTTAGACGGCCTGAGCACAGATTCATAACAGCAAACTCCTCCTTCTCAGAAAAGCCTGCCTGCCACTTCAGGCAAAACTCCATCGCTTAGACCCGACGGCAATGAAAGTCCCTCATGCAAATTAACCGATACATAGAATAACAATTTGCGACCTCATCCGCCATACGGACCGAGCCAATAACGGACGACAGAAAGCCGGCCCCCGAAGCGTATCTAATCGGGGGCCGGATGTCGGAAAACAGAGAAAAACATCCCACGGGCCGTAAGATCGTGTCAACTTTCTTTTGACGCTTGCTATAGCTTCTGTGGTAGTCCGTTGGACACAACTTCGTATCAGTGGGGGATATTGAACTCCATCCAGTGCTAATTATCGATTTTGATATTTTGCTGTCTCGGAAGCTGTTGCTTTGATTATAATGAACCCGCACACACTGCCCATTCCCGCTGCGGTTATACTTACGAAGTGAAGCCCGTGATAAGAAGAATAATGCACCTGGACATGGACGCCTTTTACGCCTCCGTGGAACAGTCGGACAACCCCGAACTGCGGGGAAAGCCGGTAATGGTGGGCGGCTCGATGCGCGGGGTGGTTTGCGCGGCATCCTACGAAGCCAGGCGTTACGGTGTTCATTCCGCCATGCCTGTATTTAAGGCCAGAAAACTTTGTCCGCAGGGGATTTTTCTTCCCGTACGAGTGGAGCGCTATAAACGGGCCTCATACATCGTCATGGAAATTTTGCACGGCATATCGCCCCTGGTCGAACAGGTGTCAATCGATGAGGCTTTTGTGGACATCACGGGGACCGACAGGCTCCACGGCCCAGCATACGACCTTGCTCGCCGGGTAAAAGCGGCGATCCGCGAGGCAACTTCTCTTACCTGTTCAATCGGGATAGCGCCAAACAAGTTTATCGCGAAAATAGCTTCAGATTTCAATAAACCAGACGGGCTGACGATACTGGAAGAAGATCAGGTCAGGGAATTTCTGGCTCGAATGGCGGTTGGCAAGATTCCGGGGGTCGGCAGGAAAACCGGGGAACAATTACGCAAGCTGGGCATTGCTTTCGTTTCGGATATCGTAAAATTTCCGGCCCGGTTCTGGGACGCCAAATTTGGCAAATGGGGAGCGGTCCTCTACGCGAAGGCGCAGGGAATGGATGATTCGGCCGTCGAGCCATACAGCGATCCCAAGTCTATGAGCGCCGAAGAGACTTTCCCAAGGGACACCGACAATGCCGGCGAGCTTGAGAAAATGCTTCTTTCCCAAGCTGAGGAAGTCGGCAGTCAGCTTCGTAAGTACGGATTCAAGGCAAGGACCGTAACCCTGAAGGTTAAGCTGGCCGACTTCAAGTTGATCACCAGAAGCCGCACTGTGTCAGAACCCTTCGACGCCACGGAGGTTCTTTTCGGAGCGGGCAGGAAGCTCCTGGCGGACCTGAGGCTCTCGCGGAAGGTGCGCCTGATAGGCATAGGCGCATCGAATTTTTCCGGCGGCCCGACTCAAATGATCATAGGTCCCTCAGGGGAGAAAGCTGCAAGGCAGCAGCGGCTGGATCGCGCACTGGATCAAATCCACAGCCGTTTTTCCGGCGCCAAGCTCGTGCGCGGGCGGATGATGGATAAGGAGGACTGACTTTGCCTGACGAAAAATATAGATATCTTCGCGAGGACTTCGGCGAGCTACCCATTCAGTTGGAGCATCTGGACATTTATCTTAATTTTCTGAACGACAGGGTCGAAGCCCTAAACTGCCTCCGTATCACCGCCGTGCACGAGGTGGCCGAGATTTCGCTCGATGCCCGCGACCTCGAGATCGTGAGCGTCGAATGGTGCTCCGGCCCCGATGCCGCCGGGGTCTCCCTCAGATACGATTATCCTGCCGGGCAAAACAGGCTGATTGTTTTTCTGCCGCGCAAGGTGCAGGCCGGGGAAAGGTTTTCCGTGCGCACGAGGACCGTCTGCCGCCCTTCTGATTACCTCTTCGAGGGCATCTATAAGGACGTCACTCCCCCCGGGGCGCCTCAGCAGTACATGTCTCAATGCCAGCAATGGGGCTTTCAGAGAATAATGCCCATTTTCGACGACTGCCGCGCCAAGTGCACAATGAGGACAACCCTCGAAGCCGACGCAGCCTATACTCATCTCATCAGCAACGGAGATATGGACCGCGCGGCCAACCCGGACGGCGTTCCCGTTCGCAAGCCGGGTCAGCCGGACAGGCAGATTGTCACCTTCAACAACCGCATTCCGATGCCCCCTTACCTTTTCATCGCCTGCGCAGGGACCTGGGACGTTCTAAGGGACCGGGCGGTCTATGATGACGGTCGTGCAGTGAACCTCGAGTACCTGGTTCCTCCCGGACAGAGCAAGGGCGCTGCGATTCCGATGAAAATCCTCAAAAGAGCGGTCCTATGGGTCAAGGCGACCCAGGACTATGAATATGCCTCAGACACCTACAGGACGATCTGCATGGGGAGGTCCAATTTCGGAGGCATGGAAAACGCCGGCAACACCACCATTGTCACCGATGCGGCCCTGGTGGGCGAGCACACGATGGACCAGTTCCTGCTTTACGCCCATGCGGTCATCGTGCACGAGTTCGAACATAACCAGTGCGGCAGTGAAACGACCATGGAGACCCCTTTTGACGTCTGGCTCAATGAGGCCTTCACGGTGGACGTGGAGAGGCAGTTTATGGCTGAGATCTTCGATCCGGCGACGATAAGGCTCAACCAGGTCGAAAGCATTCGAAATCCGCTTCTGGGGCCGCTTGCCATCGAGGATTCGGGACATGCCGGCCGTATCGTGCGGGCCGGCTTCAACGATCCTGACGAACTGATAGACGGGGTCACCTATGTGAAGGCGGCCGAAGTTATCCGCATGCTCCGCCTGCTTCTGGGAGAAAAGGAATTCAAGGCGGGCAAGACTCTCTATTTCGCGCGCTATCGTTTCGGCAACGCAAATACCGATCAGTTCTTCGAATGTTTCGAGGAGGTCTCCGGCAGGAGGCTGGGCCAGTTCAAGGAACAGTGGCTCTATAGAATCGGCTACCCCAGGGTGCGCGCGAAAACTTTCCTGGACGCTGACAGAAACACTTTTCACATCGGTCTATCCCAGGAAATCGACGAAGGAAAACCCCCCTTTGTCGTTCCGATCAGGCTCGCGCTGGTAGACCCTCAGGGCAGGGACATTGCGGGAAGCGACCGGGTGTTCGAGTTAAACGAACCAACCGCAGAGATTGTCTTCGAAAATCTCGAGGCGCCGCCCGCATTTGCATCCATTAACAGGGATTATTCCTTCTACGGGACGTTTGAAAACCTGAGCGCAAACGTCGAGTCGCTCATCATGCAGGCAAGGAGCGACCCGAACTATTACTGCCGGGTCGACGCAATGCGCATGCTCACCGATATCGAACGCAAGAAGCTGCTGCTCGGTGAGAGCACGGAAATAGGTCCGGTTTGGCTGGGGGTCTATGGGGAAATCCTTTCGGACGACTCGCTTCCGTCCGCCCTCAAGGCTTTCTTCCTAAGAATCGACGAGCAGCCGATGGACAGGAGGTACAGCGCATGGTTCCCCGAGCTGGTCAGCGCCAGGGAACGGCTCATGCTCTCCGTCCTGAGTCTCCATGGGCAGGAGCTTCGCCGACGGTTCGAGCGTCTGGACACCTACGCGCCGTGGTCCGCCGAAACACTGCTGGACGGCATCGAAGACAGGCAGCTGAAAAGTGTGCTGCTGGAGCTCTTGACAGTGCAGGACAGCACGGAAAGCCACACGATTATACTGGATCACTTCCACCGCGCCACCACTGCAAACGACAAGGTTTCCGCACTCCTGGCCCTCAATCGCAGCTCGGCCCCCGAAAGGCTCGATCTTCTCGAGGAAACATACGGCCAGTGGCATACGAGCATAGCGGGATATGCCAATTACCTTCGAGTCATCGGCAGCGGAACGTGCCCCGACGTGTTCGAGCAAATCGACCGGGAGCGCAGCAGAAAAACTTTTCAGATAACCCAGCCTACCTGGTGCCGGGCGCTCCTGCTCACCATGGCCAACAACAACAAGATGATCTGGAACGAGCGCGGCGTAAACTGGATCGCCGACAGGGTGATCGAGCTTGCGCCCATAAACTACACGAACGCTTCACGTATGTTGAACGCATTTCAGCATGTGCGCAAGATGAAGTCAAATCTGCAGACCCTGGTTATAGCCGCCCTGGAGCGGATCGCAGGCAGCGTGTCCGACCACGCCAGCCCCGCCGTTCACCGGCAGGCGAGGGCGTATTTGCAGTGAACGGTGAGAGAAAAAACGCCGGACAGGATTAACAGGATTAAGGAGAAGCCGATAGTAGACCCCGGCACGGTGGAAGTGCCGGGGTATGTGGTTTGTCCGGCTGAAGCTCCGACAGCAAAATAAAGTACGCACTTCAGCAGCATTCAAGCCCCGGGCCCCTGTGCACACGCGCTGTTTGATTAATAAGCGCCTGGAGCCTGGTTCTGCGGAGCCTGAGTCGTGACCGGTTTGTTCATGTCTTGTGCATGCGAGACTGGTTTTGAACCACAACAGGGGAAGTGCCAGTTGCAGGGATTCCAGTTCAAGCTGCAAAGAGAGGGGAAGTGCCAGTTGCAGGGATTGAGACAGCCACAAGCCGCCTGAGCGCTAAAAAGGCTGCCGCTGACAAGGACCAGCGAAAGCGCAATTGCAAGGATCAGTGTTTTGCTCATTTTTATCTCCTGAAAATCTAACAGTCATTCTTCTAAATGTTGCAACTACCTGAGGACCATACAAAAACTCATTAGAAAAAACGTAAAGGCAGTTTAAGCCCCTGTCAACGGCGATTGAGTGTTATGTTAGACAACAAGACGCCGCGGATAATTCCAGATCTAGTATTTATTGCGATATCATATAGTTAGACTAACCGGAAAATTTCATATTGAGATATATTCACAGGTAATGTCCATCCGGAGACCGGGGTTGTTACGCTTGCAGTTTCCAATTCGGAAAGGGCCCGTTCCGGATGGAAACCAACTAATGAGGAGGCGGGGGGTTTTCCTGATGCGAGGTCATGAGATACCGGGTCGGCGTGAGCTGGTTCAGCCGACTTGGTTCAGCCGACTTGGTTCAGCCGACTTTGACTACCAGCGGCAAATGTGGTAGCGTATCACTTTAGGCGCCTGGGTGGTGGAACCGGTAGACACAAGGGACTTAAAATCCCTTGGTGCTTAGCACCGTGCGGGTTCGATTCCCGCCCCAGGCACCAATCTAAGGTTGATGTCTAAATCGAGAGAGGGAGAAAGCGGCCAGATTATCCACACCTCTATCCACACCTTTTGACTTCCTACACGGGTTATCTCCACCTCTGGCGAAGCATCCGCCCGGAAAATGCTCAATCCATGATACAGGTCTACTCGATTGCGGCAGTAGGAAGCGCCAGGATGCCCTGCAATCGACGATCACTCTCCAGCCTGTATCGTTCCCGGCATTCCCGTTTTCGATCAGCGCCGCTACCGGCTTCCCCTGCCTCTCCATTCCGGCACGAACTGGCGCGTGAGTGGGCAATTTCGCGCGTGGAATCGACGATCACAGTCCTACCCATACCCAACATCGTCTGCTTCTGTCTCGACATGAACCTTGCTATTGCCCTTTCCCGGCAGGCTTAGGCATGGTTCCAGATTTCAGCCGGTGGGGGCACGCCAGCCCCCCGACGCTGCCGCTCCTTGTACCGGTACCGAGTCAGCCACTCGCCCAAAGAGGTTCTCAGGGAGTGCGGATGGAAAAGTTAATAGTACCATTCCCCGCAGCCAATTTCCGGGAAATGAGGGTGATTCCCTGCTAGGCCAGCAGGGGCAAAACGAGTGTCTGTTCACTGGGCCACAGTCAGCGCTCAAAGCCAGCCGGTACCCTTCACCACCCCCGTGGGTAGGTATTTTCTATTGGCTGTCAGTTCTCACCCAATACTCTGAAACATCAGTATGTCATTAGGCGTCAGGGCAGGCTTTCTACCCATGTTCCTACCCCCTAAAATCCCCCTTGACTTTTGCGGCATTGTCGGCATCATGCGCTGACCTGCGCGGTCGATGCAACGTTACCAATGGCCACGCCGGCTATGCTCCAGAACTGTATGTTTTCCAGCTTGCCATGCATTACGGTGTTGCGCCCGGCTCTGGGTTACCGGTGAGGTTTTCCTTTAACAGGGGCCTGGGTGCGACTGTTGCCAGGAACCTTGCTTATTACCGGAGGGCTACAATGAAAAAGGTATTGGCGGTATCGGGAGTGTTTGTCTTGTTATTTGCGAAAATCGCATTGGCCGAGCCATACGGAAACACGAAGGTTGTGGCCGTGAGCGGTGGGGACTACACTGACCCCTCCGTGGCCATGGACGACACGAGCTGGACCAACAACTGCACATCGACTAGCCCCTGTCTTCTCAAAATCATGCCGGGAGTGTACACAGTCTCTACTCCCGTGTACATGCACAGCTATATTGATATCGAGGGTTCCGGGGAGAACGTTACTGTGATCGGGACGTTTCGCGCATCAAGATCGCTCTCCACCGGCACGGTGGTTGCGTCTGGCGTCGTCGGCAACTGCCAATTGCGATTTCTCACTGTAGAGAATAACGGCAGCGCCCCCCCGCATACGTCCAACCCGTTCCGCGCAGCCATATATACATGTTCCGGGGCAGTAGTATCAATGCTCCACGTGACCGCGTCCGCGCAGGGGAGCGGCGGCAACAACTATGGCTTCGCCGGAAGCTCATCGGGCCTCACGAACATGACTTTCGTCACAGCTAACGCCACCAATGGAACGGAGACTAATTGCGCGATCGCTGCATACGGTAGCCCGCTTACCCTGACCAATGTAACGGCCACCGCTACGGGAAGCTCGACCGCGCAGTACGGTATTTACGATAAAAGCAGTACTGTTACAATGAGCAGTGTCACTGCAAACGTCTCTGGAGGAGCGGTAGCGGCGTCCAATAACTACGGTGTTTACATTGACACCGGCGGCACGGTGACGATGAACAACGTCAACGTTACCGCCACGGGCACTCGGAACGTCTACGGCATTTACAACAACCAATGCACGTCGACCATGACCAACGACACCGTCAACGTGTCGGGGACCAGCCCAAACAATGACGACTACATTACGGGGATTTATATGAACAGTTCCACGGTTGACATGACGGCCGTTAAAGTCAGTGCATGTACAACCACGTGCAAACCTATTGTCACGGGGATTGTTACATCCAAAACCACACCGCAGGTACGTTTCTGCTCAGCCATCGGCTACACGGAGAGCGGGGTGGTGCAATGCGCATTCGGATGGCGAGGGTACTCCCCCACATCGTTGGACGCCTACAACTTCTTCCTAAATTCTGGGTGGCTGAAGACACCGTCGTGCGACCAAATAACAGACCCGCAAGGCGAAGGACGTCCCAGTGCCATCCACTAAGGGTCTACCGCTGCAGCCCATCCCCATGCGGAGAGCCGCTGTTGCTGGGGATGGGAGAGGTGACGCCCGTGCGCGCATCGACCGGGAGTTGCGGCTGCGCAAGACGCCTATTGCCAATGAGCTATGAACCGCAGAACGACAGGAGAAAGAGTCATATATGCAGTTTACACGACTCGAAGCCGGGTGCCAACACGAGCGTGCCGACCGGCCTTTGCTCGCCTATGGCGAGAGCTATCAACCGGCCCAACCACCGCCGCACATACGACCCAGCCGGGGCGAGCCGGAAGGTTCCCCCGTTCCCACTGATATTGCCGGACTGCCTGCGCAAGTACTCCCGGTTCCCGGATGCTCCACTCCCCCGGTGGCCCTACCTCCACGTCGCAGCCTCTTCGTACCGGTACCGATCTCTCCATACCCCGTGAGGGCTTTCCGGGGTGTGAGCACTGGAGAGTTAATAGCAGTGCCAGTCTCCCTATGATGCCAAAGGGAATCTTAAAGGTGGGGGTCAAAAAGTTGGCAGATCGGAGTATAGTGCGGAGCGGGGAGCCGCAGTGGCGGTTCCGCTAACTTTTTCCTCTCGTTCCCAAGATCAGCCGGAATGATTCCCGATCACGGCTCTTCACACAGGGCATATGAGATTTTCATTGCACAGCATAGATTATGTGGTACCCTCAGTAGATCAAGATACTGAACAGATACAATAGCACTTATCATCCGATTAAGATTCTTGTTTGCTGTATCGTCTCTCTTGCAGGAGGGTCACAGTGAAAAGGACCTTTGCATTATCCGGCTCGTACATGGCCACAGGGACTCTTGTGATCCTTATCCTCTGTTCCTGCCGGGGTTTTTGCGAAATAGGCACATCTAGCGTAAATCCCTTTAGTTAAACCTAGATTTCATGCGGGTTTAAGCCATCCCGGCCTCATAAAAAGTTCAAAAACAGTAGGCACACGGTATTTAATTTTTTTCTTGACAAAGACGAGTAGTACATGCTAATCGAGTAGGCATGTATCTACGAACTACTAAACGCAAGAACTCGGATGGATCGGTGGTCGAATACTACCAGCTTGCCCACAATGTGCGGCATGCCACAACGGGTAACCCTGTCGCCGAGATCATCCATAACTTTGGGCGAGCAGATGAACTCGACCGCGATGGACTGGTGCGGCTGTGCCGCTCTGTTGCCAGGGTCTGCGGCGTCCAGGTTCTTGACCCTATGGAGGGGGGGCAAACGCCAACTGTCGATGATCGGCCTCCTGCACTGCCGGAAGATGTCAAGCTCGTCCGGACCGTTGAGTTGGGTGTCCCTCTTGTCGTCGAAGCGCTCTGGGAGCGCCTTAAAATCGGGCCCGCATTGCGAAAGGTGATGAAAGAGTCCAGTGCAAGTCCGCTGCACGAGCGTGCTCTGCTTGCCATGAGCGCGAATCGGCTCTGCGACCCGGACTCCAAGCTTGGAGTATGGGACCGGTGGCTTGAAAAGGTGTATCTGCCATCGTGCAGCAGCGTAAAGCTCTACCAGATGTACGAGGCCATGGATCTCCTGCATCAGAACGCGACAGAAGTTGAGAATGCGGTCTTTTTCCACGTGGCCAATCTTTTCAACTTGGTTGTAGATGTCATCTTCTACGATACAACGACTGCGTCCTTTTCTATTGACGAAGAGGATGATGACGGCCAAATAGGCCCCGGCTTTCGAAAGTACGGCCATTGCAAAGATGGAACATGGAGTCCCCAGATCGTGGTCGCCCTGGCAGTAACCCGCGAAGGTCTGCCTGTGAGGTCCTGGGTCTTTCCCGGCAACACCGCCGATGTGGATACGGTAAGGAAAGTTCGGCAGGACCTTCGGGGATGGAGGCTTGGTCGAGCGCTTTTTGTCGCCGACTCTGGAACCAACTCGGCTACAAACCGCGATGAATTGGCCAGGGCCTGTGGGAAGTACCTCTTGGCCACGCGCATGGGGAGCGTCTCGGAGATCAAGGAGGACGTGCTTACCAAGCTGGGCCGGTTTAAAAAGATCGCCGAAAACCTCAAGGCCAAAGAAGTGGTTGTAGGCGACGGAGTGCTCCAGCGCCGGTATATCCTCTGCTACAATCCCCGTGAGGCTGAAAGGCAGCAAAAACATCGCCGGCAAGTTGTCAAAGAGCTTGAAGAAGAGCTGAAAAAGTATACCGAGCGTAAGGCCACCACCGCATGGGCTATCGATCTTCTGGCGTCCCGCAGGTACAAGCGCTATCTTGAAATCGATGAGCAGGGCGCCATCCGAATCGACCGCGAAGCTATCAAGCTGGCGAGTAAATACGATGGAAAGTGGGTGCTTCAGACCAACGACGACACGATCACCGTGGAAGACGCCGCCGCGGGTTATAAG
>DASPQK010000044.1:0-13853 GCA_035624985.1 Syntrophobacteraceae bacterium
CCGATAACAATAATCGGACGGTTTCGGGAAAATCTTTTGTAAAGATATGTTAAAAGCAGAGAAGTTGAAGTAAACCGGCACTTACCCAGGCCTGAGACACGAGTCTAAAATGAGCCATCAGCGAGATCATCCAGTGATTCCAAAACCAGCACGCACGTACCCTCGTCGGCCCAGAGGAAAAGAGATTCCGCCTTTTCAACAGGCAAAATCACGCACCCGTGTGAGCAGCGGGCGCCAAAGACGTTTCCAGCGTGAATCCATACCGCTTCGTAGATACGGAGCGAAAAGGGCATCCATGCCGGACTGCCGAAATCATTGAGATAGGATTTCGAGCGATGGTCCTCATCCTTTTCCAGAACCCGGTACAAGCCCGGCCTGGTGTCCTGGCCTGAATTACCTATGCAGGCCTGGCTGTCTCCGACCAGGACACCCGATTCATACCATCCGACAAACGGGATGTTCTTCACCACCAGGATGAACTTGGGCCGGGATGGCACTTCCGGCATGCGCACCGGCAGAGGGGTCCAGCTGCGGTACGAATTGAAATCTATCGGCACCCTGAGCGGGCGGCCTTCCCGCATATCCTGACGGATATAAAAGCTCTCCTTGGAGTTAAGACGCGAGAGTATTTCGAGGCAGGTATTCATATCCAGGTCAGGATTGGTCCTTTCCAGTCGAAGCAGTTCTTCGTCGGCAACGGCTCGCACGGTCCACGGGGGATAACCGGCGCTCTGCCCTGCAAGGGCAAGACCCGCAAAGGTAATCGACAGGAGGAAAGTTATCAAAAAGGGGCAAACTGTCTTCATTTGTCTCCCCAATGAAAGATGCCTGCCTTTATCAGGCCTCAACCCGGCCGTCAAGAAAGACTTCCAGAGTTCTGCTTTTCCTCACGGAAGCCCGGGAAATTCTTTTGGCTGTGTACTGCATCAAAGTTTTGGGTCAAGAAAGCACGAATTCGGCCACTTGCATGCATGATCGAGATGTGTGACAATTATATGACTTATTTCATCTTGAATATTCCATTTTTAATCCGCCTTTAGTTCGATAAAGGGGGGCAAACCATGCCGGACACAAAAAAGAGCAGGTCGAAAGCCGGAAAGAAAGCCCAAGACCAAAAGCAGGGCCGGTCCGGGGAAAAGAAAGAAAAGAAGCAAAGGGCGACCCCGAAGGCAGAGCAGTCCTCCGGGAAGATAATCAAATCCCCAAAGGCGCTTGTCGAACCTAAAGGGACGGCGGCGCCTGCCCTTCATGAAGAACCCGGAACGCACACTGAAAAGAGACTTTTTCCCGTGATTGGGATAGGTGCTTCAGCGGGAGGGCTCGAGGCGCTCGAGGAATTTTTCCAGAACGTGCCCAAAGACAGCGGAATGGCCTACGTGGTGATATCCCATACGGACCCCGGGCGTTCGAGCCTTCTTCCGGACATCATCCAGCGCCGTTCGGACATCCCGGTGACCGTGGTAAAGGACGGGATGAACGTCGAGCCTAACACCACGTATCTACCTCCATCCAACCGGGACCTCGTTCTTGAAGGAGACATCTTCCGGCTGAAAGAACAGCAGCGCGGCTCGACGCTTCGGCTCCCTATCGATACTTTCCTCAAGTCTTTGGCAGACTCCCGCGGAGAGCTGGCGTGCTGCGTCATACTTTCAGGGACGGGCACGGACGGCACCCAGGGTCTGCGGGTCATCAAGGAAAAGGGGGGAATAACGGTAGTTCAAACCACCGAATCGGCAAAATACGAGGGGATGCCCGAAAGCGCCATAGGGACCGGACTCGCCGACTTTGTCATTCGTCCCTCGGAGATGCCCGAGCGGCTCATTGAATGCTTCTTTGCGGGCGCCGGGATGCCTAAACCCGAGGAAGTCGTGGTGGAAGACGAACTTCCAGCGACCATTTCCAAAATAATAACCACGATCAGCACCCGGACAGGTCACGACTTTTCGGCATATAAGAAGAGCACCCTCATCCGGCGCATCCAGAGGCGGATGACGGTCACCCGGGTGCTAAGCCCACAAAAGTACCTCACCTATCTGCATCACAATCCGGGTGAGATTGAATCCCTGTTTCAGGACCTTTTGATCGGCGTCACCAGTTTCTTTCGCGATCCGGAAGCCTTCGACATGCTGAAAAAGGAGGTCCTGCCGGGCCTGCTCACCCGGCAGGCCGAGCACGAGCCATTTCGAGTCTGGGCAGCGGGGTGTGCGACCGGCGAAGAAGTCTACTCCACCGTGATTTTGCTCATGGAGTGCCTGGATGAGCTTGGCACCAGGAGAGACATCCAGGTTTTCGGCACCGACCTTGACCACACCTCCATCGAAAAGGCCAGAGAGGGAGTCTACCCGGAAAATATCGCCGCCGATCTGTCGCCCGAAAGGCTGAAGAATTTCTTCGAAAAAGAGAACAACAATTTCAGGGTCCGAAGAGCGGTACGCGAGCCGGTTGTTTTTGCCGCACACAACCTTTTGAAAGACCCTCCCTTTTCCAGGCTCGATCTCCTGGTATGCCGCAACCTTTTGATCTACCTGGAACCCAAAGCCCAGAAAAAGGTCCTGCCGCTCTTTCACTACGCTCTGAGACCGGGAGGGGTTCTCTTTCTGGGATCGTCCGAGACCGTCGGCGAATTTGCAGATCTTTTCACTCCCGTCCACAAGAAGTGGAGTGTTTACCGCAGGGTCGACGTGAGTCCGGCGTTGCAGCCCATTGTGGAGTTCCCGACCGGCGGCAAGGCCGCCGCCACTGCCGTCGAACGCGCCCTAGCGGGACAACAGCTAGCGGAGGTCGGCGAGTCTGAGATTGCCGCCGCCACTTCGCGGCTGCTGCTCGAGATGCACACGCCGGAGTGCGTGGTGGTAAACCGCCGGGGCGAAATCAATTACGTTCATGGGCGCACCGGCAAGTATCTGGAGCCCGCCCCCGGGCGGATGAGCGTAAATGTCGTCGACATGGCCAGGGAGGGACTGAGATTCGAGCTGGCTTCGGCGTTGAGATCCGTGGTCGCCAGCGGAGAGACGGTGCGGCGGGAGGGACTGCGGGTCAAGACCAACGGAGGTTTTCAGGATTTCAACCTGACCGTGAAACCGATGGGAAAGCCCGAACCGTTAAAGAACATGATAGTGATTTTGTTCGAGGAGGTTCTCACGCACCGGCGAGCCTGGCAGCGGAGGAAAAAGGGCGACATCGCGCCGGAAGCGGCCATCCAGCGAACGATGGAACTGGAGAGGGAGATCGCCAGGCTCCAGCAGGACCATCGGATTGCCATGGAAGAACTGGAGACTTCCAACGAAGAGCTCAAGTCGGTCAACGAAGAACTTCAATCGTCCAATGAGGAACTGCAGTCCACCAACGAGGAGTTGGAGTCCTCCAGGGAAGAACTGCAGTCGTTGAACGAAGAGCTGTCCACGGTAAACGCGGAGCTTCACGAAAAGATAGTGGAACTGTCCCAGTCCTACGAGACCATCAATTACGTTCTGAACTCCACCGGGATCGCCATACTCTTCGTGGACAGGGACCTCACAGTCCTGCGTTTCACCCAGGAAACCACCAAACTCATAAACCTCATCGCCGGCGATATCGGACGCCCCCTGACCCATATTTCGACGAACATCAGTTACGACGCCTTTATCGATGACATCAGGTCGGCTATCGTGGATCACAAAATGCTCGAAAAGGAGGTACACACTCGAGACGGCCATGCGTATTCGACCAAGATCATGCCGTATCGGGACCAGAAGGGACAGGTAAGCGGAACGGTCATCACCTTTATAAACATGGACAGCCTGATGGAAGCCCGAAAAAGCCTCAGGGATGCGGGACTGTAGTACTTGCTTGCAAAAGTGCGCGTAACAATCATTCGTGTTCGTCACCCCGGCAGGGTTTTTGAGCCGGGGTCCAGGGGGTTCCTGAGGTTAGATCAGAGCTGGATTCCGGCTTAAAGCATGCCGGAATGACGAGTTTCGAGTACCTCTGAGACGTTGCGCTAATTTATGCAAGTAAGTACTAGTTAGTAAATGGCGACCCGGCATCAGAGTGAATTTTTCTGCCGGGCAGGCAGTGTGATGACGAAAGTGGCGCCTTTTCCCGGACTTCCCAGCGCTGTTATCGTCCCTTGGTGGTGCTCGACGATCCGTCTGCAGATGGCAAGCCCCATTCCAGTGCCTTCGTATGCGCTTCGCCCGTGCAGACGCTGGAAAAGGGCAAAGATACGCTCGGCATTCTTTTGATCAAAGCCGATGCCGTTATCTTCAACAAATATCTCCCAGTGTCCGGCTTCGCGTTTTGCGCCTTCAGCCGGCCTGCTGTGAATGTTGATCAGGCATGGCTTTTCTCCCCGGAACTTGAGAGCATTGGAGATAAGGTTCTGGAAAAGCTGGCGCATCTGGTTCGGATCAGCCTCGACAGCGGGCAGATCCTCCACGGTCACCGCGGCCCCATTCTTCTTTATCTGCCAATCCAGATCCAGGAGCACCCCCTGAACTATCCGCCCCAGATCGACCGAAGTGGAGTGTGTCGCCTTTGTAATGATCCGTGAATAATCAAGCAGGGCGTTGACCATCTTCTGGAGCCGTTTGGCTGCATCGCTCATCCTCTCCACATAGTCGGCGCCTTCCCGGCCCAGACTGTAGGAGCATTTTTTCTTGAGCATATCCCCAAAGGCCTGGATCTTTCTCAAGGGTTCCTGGAGGTCATGGGAGGCTGTGAAAGCGAAGTCCTGCAACTCGCTGTTGCTGCGCTCCAGTCTTTTTGCGTAGCTCGTTAGCTCCTCTTCAGCATGTTTGAGGTCCGATATATCTCCAAACACGATTCGCCAACCATTCAACTGGCCATTGCCGTCTCTGGACGGCGCCACCTCCACCCGGGCATAAAAGGGGACGGTCCTGGCCCTAAGGAGTCGAATCTCCCCGGCGCGCTTTTTCCGTTTGCTCTCGGCGACCTCGCGAATCAGATCAAAGTAAGCATTGTGATCATCTGAAAGGATGAAGTTCGAAAAACCACGGCCGGTAAGCTCGTCCTTAGAAGTTTGCAGCATTTCTGATGCCGAGCGGTTTGAAGCGGAGATGATCCCTTCCTTACCAACGGTCACATATCCGATGGGAGCCTGCTCATAGAGGTCGGCATATGCTTTCCGTGACTCCTCCAGTTCCCGGCGGGCGAGCCGAAGCTCTTCATTCTGTAGTTGGAGCTCGATTTGATGGACCTCCAGTTCATGGATGAGAGACAAAAAGTCCATTTCAGGAAACCGATCATGTCTGTCCTCCCCCGCTTTGCCGAGCAATTCTTCGGCCCTATGGCGCAGTTCGTCGAATTTGGAACCTACGGAAGCTTCGTCCATTTCGCAGGTCCTCCTTTTGCGGCATGCTGTATGGGTGCAGGTACGTGAAGAGAGGCCAAACCGGGAATGCAGCCTGAAGTGGTACTAATTCCCAATCAACTTATCGCCGCTACGCCCGCATGATACACTATCTTCACGGCCGCCATATCGGAAAATTCCAGCCGAACGGGGTGGTTGGAAGATTAGCGAAACTGCCGGTAAGGAAGCTGAAGAGGTAAAAACGAGGGAAGAGAACTCAGCTTGCTGAAGGCATTCCGGCATACGAGCAACATACTGCGGCAAATTCAATGCGGAGCGCCATTCTTCATCAGCCGTTCTCTGGCAAGCCAGATCTGCTCTCTGTGCCTGAGAACATCTTCCGCATACTGCCGGACGGTTGCTCCCAGCTCCTGCAACGCTATTTCTTCTTCGTAGAGTTTCCGCCATTGTTTGCGGTATGCCCGACTATCCATTTTGAAATGCTTCCGCTCCAGTTCTCTGGCATTTCTGACCACTTTTTCGTGCTGACGGCAGAGGTACCTATGATCAAAATAGAGTCTGACATATTCCGCTTGAAGCTGACTCCTGACGATGTCGAGCCGCTCAATTTCCAGTCTCTCCGCTGCCGAGAGACCATGCCGCCCTCCTCCGTCCCCGTGATTGTTCGAATTCATCGTTTAGTGATTTCCAAAGGTTCCCAAGTTTGGGCCTGAACACGTGATCGTTTAATAACTGCACTTTGTTTAATATAAGGTATGTCACCCACGTTGCAAGTGCACGAGCACGGCAGGTCTGTTACGCCACCGAGCGACAAGCGGAAGGTTCAATGCTGAGTCCGCGCCGGCGGATGTTGGACATGGGTGTTTTTTTTGGCGCTCGAGGCCAAGCTGAGTTGAATTTCCCGGAACAGCAAACAGTCGTCCTTCACCCTGACCCGCTCAACCTCGACAGCTCCCTGTGACTCGATCCGCCGGGGCTTGGACTCTTTAGAGATCCGAACGCCTATACAAGACCCCAGTATTTCTTCCAGTATTCATGCTCATGAGGCCATTCTTCCCTGCGGTATTCCATGAGCAGCCGCATGCGTTCCTTGAATGCGTCCATTTTCTGCTGGATTTCGGGGAAGACCTCTTTGCTTTTCCAGGCGGCCACCAACCGTTTTCCGAGGTCGATTGCGCGAGTCGCGATGTCTTCCGGAAATTCATCTCCGAAGATCAATCCCATTGTGGCCCACACGGAACCGACTGACTGGATTCCGGCAATCATCATGAAATGGTTCATGTAACCGGCAATAGGTTCCTCGTCGCCGCCTCCGGACGTGACCACCGAAGCCCCATATTTTCCGTGGAAACCGAGGCAATGGACCATACCGGCACAACGATCCATAAATGCCTTCATCTGGGCGCTAACGGAAAAGATGTAATTTGGACTTCCCAGCACCACCCCTTCGGCCTCCAGTATCTTTTGCCGGATTTCTTCGAAGGAATCTTTCTGGAGGCACCGACCTTTTTTGTGGCAGTAATCACAGCCCAGGCAAGGCAGCACGGTATCGCCCGGCAGAAAGACGGCATGGGTTGAAGCACCTTGCTGCTCGGCCCCGTCCAGGACCAGACGCGTCAGCTTTGCCGTACTTCCTTTTGCTCCATGAGGACTTCCAACTATGGCAATGATCTTCAATTTTTCCTCCCGGTTGATGTGAAGTTAATGGCTGTCACTCTTTGGCCATATTGTTCAGAAAGTCTCTGAACCATTCCGGGTTAAACGGGATGACACAGATCGATCAGAAAAATTTATTGAGCGGTATCCGCCCGAAGTTTCATATAATGTATCAGTATCCAAGATTTTCTCCGACAAATTTAACGTGGATGCGCCCTTTTGCCATATGCCCTTCTATGATGCTCCACATGTTGCAGATACGCTGAGGAGACCGGCAGTCGATACATAGACCTGTCTCGGCACATGGGTTCTTAAAACCAACGCGGATCACGTTCACGGGCGCCGCATAGTGCTTGACCCTTGCCATGGCCGATTCCAGGTCCGGCGCCACCTTATTCATCCCTACCACTAGAATCACTTTTTTTGGACCGAAGGTCATCGCCGCAACACGGTTCCCGCTCGCGTCGAGGTTGACCAGTTTGCCGTCGAGGGTGATCGCATTAGAGCTTGCAATCATGACATCCGCCAGTATGCCCTGTCGCCTGAGCTCCATTGCCTCTGCAGCTGAAAGCCCCGGTTGAAAGGGGTCTATGATTTTGACTGCGGGCTTTTCAGCTATTTTTTCCCACAGACCCATGCCGGTGGTTGTCATGGAACCGCAACGGTAGACGGAAGATCCTTCCGGAACCATCGCCAGGATTTCATCTCTTGCTTGAGCGCCGGTGGGGGCGTAGCTTCCCTCCATTCGGCGCTTCTCCAGATGTTGGATGATGTGCCGGGCTGTTTTTTCATTCCATTCGATTTGGTGGGTATCCATTTCATGCCTCCTGGATTATTATTGATTTGGTTAATTCAAGGATGTCGGCGAAACTCATTGGCCTGCATTACAGATCGAAGGCTTCTTCCACAGATTCTTTCATAATCACCGGCGCCCGATCAACTACATTTTCTCCGGCCTCTACTATTATCCGATCGTGTTGGGCATGAACAATGCGCGCATCCGGGCCGTTCAATTTCTCAGCAACATCAATCAGGGGCAATTTAAACCCATTTGCGCCCGCAGCCTGAACCGGCAGATTGAATAGAGGGCAGCCGGGAATCTGTAATTAAACCCCAAGACGCCCACAGTTTTCTCCCCCGACCGATGCCTTCCTGACAAATCAGGGCCCATTGCAGTTGAAGGAGGTCAACGAAGCGGTTAAAATCGGCAATCCTATAAGCCCGGCAATGCAGGATAGAAAATATTGGAACACAGCAGACGGGATGGGAAGCGGCAAGGTTGCATCATCCTGATTTCAAACATGTCCGGTAAACGAAATTAAGAGGGGTAAAACGATGCCCATTCACGAATTCAAATGCAAAACTGCGACAGTATTTTCGAATACCTGTGCATTCGGAGCGACGAGAAGGATCAGGTACACTGCCCATCCTGCGGCAACCGTGAAACGGAGGTGCTGCTTTCCACCTTTTCCTGTAGAGGATCAGCGAGCAAGGGCGAGACTATGACCGCATCCTCTTCATCCTGCTCATCTTCGAAAAGCTTTCCCTGAGCTTGATCCATAACCGCAGGCTGCGGGCAAAGCAAACAATCGGATGTAACGCCGGGGAGATATTTGAGCGGTGAGGAGTCTTGTGTGTCTCGGGCTTGAGCCCCCTGTTTTGCGCAAAATCCAGGATCTTATCGCCAAGCCTCAGCCTCTCTGAGTCTGCAACAAGCGGAACCTACGGGACGATCCGCTCCAATGCCGTCTGCATGGACTCCGCAAAAACCGAATGAACAGAGGGAAAAAGGAGTTTCCGATGAGCCGGAACGACGCCGAACCTGTCGGTGTTATACCCACCAGAGTCTTTGGAAAGACCGGCATTGAAGTTACCGTTACAGGATTAGGGGGTGAAGGGATCTTAAGGACTTACGGGCACGAAGACGATGCCCGGAAGGTGATTAGAGAAGCCGTCGCCCAGGGTATTTCCTACTTCGACTGCGCAAGGGCCTATGCAGGAAGTGAGATTTATTATGGACTCGTTTGGTCGAAGCATCCGGAGGATCGAGCCAGGATTTTTCAAGCGGGCAAATCCGCGATGAGAGGCAAGAAGGATGCACTTGACGATCTGGATCACACGCTGAGGAACATGTGCTTAGATAACCTGGATTTGTGGCAAATTCATGACGTAAGAACCGAGAAAGACCTGGATATAATTTCCGGTCCCGGTGGAGCCCTGGAGGCTTTCATCGAAGCCAAATCCAAAGGGAAAACCCGCTTTATAGGAGTCACCGGGCATCACGATCCGAAAATCCTGGAGAAAGCCATACGGGAATGGCCGATCGATTGCGCCATGATGCCCATAAATCCCGTAGAAGCGGCGCTTGGCGGATTCACGGATTCGGCTTTGCCCGCTGCACTTGAGAAAGGGATTGCCGTGATAGGAATGAAGGTGCTTGGCGCATCCCATTACATATTGCCAGAGATGGGCGTAACACCGGAGTTGCTGACCCGGTTCGCTTTGTCCCAGCCCATCACGGTTGCCATAATAGGCTGCTCCAACGCTACGCATGTTCGAACGCTTGCCCAAACAGGCAGGAATATCAGCCCTCTCAGCCCGGAGGAACAGCAAGATATTGTAGATCTCTACCACCCCTACGCCAAGAGACTGGCGTTCTACAGGGGAACCTTTCAGGTTTTGTCCTAATGCAACAAGAAAAAGTTGCGCGGATCGCTTTCCGGCTTTGTTCCCGCTTCGGCCTCCACCGCTGCGGCAATTTCCCGTCCATCATAATTTCGCAAGTTTCTCCAAACACCTGCCACAAAACCCGCTGCTTTTGAAATCGATTTCCTCCACGTAGGTGGATGATTTCATCACACATTCCGGATTCTGACAGTGCAGAAGGCCGAAAGTGTGGCCTAACTCATGTACGGCTTCCTTGAGGAGGCGCTCCTCGAGAATCGCAGGATTATCCGGAAGGCCGTAAAAGCTGTTATCCAGGCGGTAGGAGCTTACAACTGCGCATCGGCCGTTTAAGCGGGCCTCACCGAAAACGAAAGTGAGCACAGGAATGAAGAGGTCCAAGCCGGTAACGGCCAGCACCTTGGAAGCGTCCTGCGGCGTCAGGCCATTTTCCAGCCGCTCGATAATAGCCGAAGAGCTGAACTGGCTCCTGTCAAGATTGAAGAATGCGCGGCAATCGAGCTCACATCGCGAGACGTTCACTTCTGTTCGGAACCGGGTTTCGAGTTGACTGCGCAGGCGCTCTATTTCACCGGGGAACTCGAATGTGAGCAGCAGTATCATAGTTGTACGGCTAATAGTTGAGGGAGTATTTCTTTATCTTGTTGTAAACCGTGGCTCTATCTACATCGAGCAACTGCGCGGCCAGCGACACGTTGCCCCTGGTTTTTTCCAGTGCGAGTTGGATGTGGCGCTTTTCGACTTCGGCAAGGGGCAGGACATCTTCGGAAATCGAAGGCGCCCGCCAGTCGACAGGGCAAGGGAGGTCACCCAGGGTGATCAGGGGAGGCTTTCCCACCACGACGGCCCTCTCGATGGCGTTTTGGAGCTCCCGGACATTTCCCGGCCACGGTTGTTGTTTCAACCATTCCATTGTGCCGAGGTCAACGCCGGTGAAGGGTTTGTTCATAGCCGCACCAAACTTGCGCACAAAATGATCGGCCAGCAGAGGAATGTCCGAGGCCCTTTCCTTCAGAGACGGCAATTGGATGTTGAACACGTTCAACCTGTAGTACAGGTCTTCTCTGAACGTCCCGTCCTTGACCGCATCCTCGAGGTTCCTGTTCGTCGCGGAGATTATCCGGAAGTCCACATTTACAACCTGGTTGCCGCCAAGCCGCGTGAACCTCTTAGTTTCGATGACGCGCAGCAAGTCCATCTGGGTCTTTAGACCGATGTTGCCTATTTCGTCGAAAAAAATGGCGCCTTTGTCCGCCAGTTCGAGTTTACCCTTGCGCCGGTACTGGGCGCCGGTGAACGCGCCTTTTTCGTGGCCGAAAAGGTCGCTCTCGACAAGGGTGTCCGTCAGGGCGCCGCAATTGATGGTAATCAGCGGGAAAAATCTGCGCCTGCTGTTGAAATGGATGGCCCTTGCCACAAGCTCCTTTCCAGTGCCGGAAGGGCCCTGGATCATCACGGTAACGTCCGTCTGGGCGACGGTTGAAATGAGCTTGATTATCTCGCGCACCTGCGGGCTGTCGCCGACGATTTCATCAGTGGAGATCAGCGACTGGATTTCTTCCTTGAGGCTCAGGTTTTCTCGGAGCAGCCGGCGCTGTTCCACCGCGTTGCGAACCAGTCTGCTGAGGTCGTCCGGGTCAACCGGCTTGGTAATATAGTCGTAGGCACCCTGCTTTAGAGCCTGAATCGCCGTGTCCACGGAAGCGTAAGCCGTCATTATTATAATCGCCAGTTGGCCGTCTATTTCCCTCAGGCGCTGCTGAAGCTCGATCCCGTCCATCCCAGGCATCTTGATGTCGAGCAGGACAATATCGAAGTTTGAATCGCGCATTTTATCAAGGGCCTGCATCGCTCCATCGGCAGTATCCACACGGTAGCCCTCGGGCAGAAACCAGTGCATGAGAGAATCGCGAACAGAGGGCTCGTCGTCCACAATCAGCATCGATACCTGATCCGTCATTTTTTTTTAATCTCCGCAATGTTGCAAATCATTTTGCACATTGGCCCATGAAAGCCTGCGATCACCAAATCGAAGCTATAGGCCCCTCGAAGGCCGGTTCTCCATTTTCCTCCGGTTTTATTTGTCTTGGGAATGTGAGGATAAATGTAGTCCCTCGACCAACTTCCGATTCGACCTCGATTTTACCCCGGTGTCTGAGCATAATGCCGTAAACGACTGACAGACCCAGACCCGCGCTGTGGCTGCTCTCCTTGGTAGTGAAGAACGGCTCGAACATGTTGGACCGGATTTCCGGAGGAATACCCTTGCCGTCATCCTTGATGCTGATGCTTAGCGCGTCTCCGTCGAACGAGTCCCTCGTCATCACAGTGAGAGAGCCTCCTTTGGACATTGCTTCCACAGCGTTCATGAACAGTGCGATCAGCATCTGCACCAGCTGGTTTGCGTTACCTACGATATTAGGGTCCCTGGCTTCCAGCTTAGCCGCCGTGCTGATATCATGTATTTGGAAATGGTGGTTGGTTATTGCAAGACTCCTCTCAACCACGCTGTGAACGTCAACCTTTTCCAGGACGGACTCAGAGCTCCTGGCAAAATTAAGCAGATTTTTGACGATATTTCCACATCGCTTGATCTCGCCTATGGCTGACTCAAGATATCCAATGGTCTCTTTCTTATCTTCTCCCGTCATGTCCCCCATGCCGACTTTGCGGGAAACCAGCCGGGAGTAGGTCAGTATTCCGCCAAGCGGATTATTGATTTCATGAGCCACAGTAGCCGCGAGCTTACCCATGGAAGCCATTTTGGCGACGCTTACCATCTTTTGGGACAGCGCCGCTTTTTCAGCTTCGGCCCGTTTCAGGCTTGCCACCATGCTGTTAAATGAACGCGCCAGGTCGGCTATTTCATCGTCGCCCTCGACCTTAAAGCTGAAATCCAGATTGCCCTTTTTGACCTCCCGCGGTCCCTGCGCAAGCTTAACAACGCGCGTATGCACCATCCGCAAGATGAAAAGCCCGGCGAAAAGCTCGATGACCAAAATGGCGCCGATCGAATAAAGAATCATCAGATTGCGGGTTGCAATGATGTTTCGATCTGCCTGAGCAAGATTGAACTGGGAGTCGAGCAGGCCCAACAGCTTCTGTTCGGAAGGCGGCCGATGGCAGCCTGGTGCAGCACAGGCAGGTTCGTTGCGAATTGACTTTAAGGCCCCAAGGACCCGGTCGCCGTTTGTTGCGGTAAAAATTCGAGAACGAAGGGCTTCCGGAATAAATTCAAGCGGCTTTTTGTCACTATGGCAAACGATGCATTGTTCGGCCTTGATGTCCACATTTTGCCCGATCTCCAGGATGTTCGGGCTGAAAACGACATCTCCTATCCTGTTGTAGATCCTTATGTTCTCGACCCCGGGTCCGCTGCCAAGAGCGTCGATTGTCTGTGCAATGTCTTCCAGGCGGTTGAGCAACATGCTTTGGCGCATAGACCTCAAAAGCAGCTCGTTGGTGCGCTCGGCTGAGAGGAATATTTCCTGAGTAACGTGCTGCCTGTCGGCCCGGATGATGAAAAAGGTCAGGGAAATAAACACAACTGCGCTGACAAGCAGAAGAAGGCAAAAGAGCCTGAAGGCCAGTGAATTGGGAATTTTGCGCACGGCTGTTTCCTGTGATTCTTAGAGTCTATTTTTCGTCCATTTGAAACCGTATTATAAACCAACACCATCCCTAATGGAATACCCCTCATAACAGTCATCAACCCTATGACAACCCGGAACTTTTTTTTCGAACGGCTTTTAAGGCAGATGCGCCGATTCATCGTAAATTTGCCTCAACATTCCCGGATTTAGGTGTTAACATCAATCGAACGGAGGAGGGCGCGCTGCTTATGGCAGGAAGGATATCGAACAAGCAGCCTTGATAGATCGCCCGCATCCACGACGACCTCGTCTAGGAGATCGCCATGATTGGTGAACCCCCAAAACTCAGGATAAAATCCAAGATATGGATAATGGATGAACAAGGAAAGGTCGTTTTTGGCGCCGGGAGACTACGCATCTTTTGCGCGATCGAAGAACACGGGTCCATTTTGGGCGCGGCCAAGGCCCTCGGAATGAGTTACCGGGCCGTATGGGGAAAAATCAAGTCAACGGAAGAGCGGCTCGGACAGCCGATTTTGCAAAAGCAGACCGGCGGCGCCCACGGTGGGGGATCGACGCTTACGCCTTACGGCAGGAGCCTCGTAGAG
>DASPQK010000045.1:0-2476 GCA_035624985.1 Syntrophobacteraceae bacterium
ACGAAGAATGGGGGGAAAGGTCTGTCGAGCGGTTCCGGGGCATGTTTGCCTTCGCGATCTGGGACGCTGACCGGCGGCAGCTTCTACTCGCGCGCGACCGGCTCGGCAAAAAGCCCCTCTATTACCTGAACGACCGCGACAGGGTAATCTTTGCCTCCGAGATCAAAGCCATCCTGGAAGTCCCGGGAGTGTCGCCTCAGATCGATTTGACAGCACTCTCCGATTACCTGTCGCTTCTTTATGTTCCGGCGCCGAAAACCATTTTTGAATCAATCCGCAAGCTTCCTGCGGCCCATTATGCAATTGCCACGCGAGATTCATTGGAGATCAAACCCTACTGGGACCTTTCGTTTGAGCCGCGCCACAATACCGGCGAAGCCCAAATGATGGACGAACTTGTGGGCATTCTCGATGAAGCCACGCGCATGAGGATGATCAGCGAAGTTCCGCTCGGGGCTTTTCTTTCAGGCGGTATCGATTCTGCTACAGTCGTGGCGCTCATGGCCCGCAACTCGGATCAACCGGTCGTGACCAACTCGATCGCTTTCAATGTTTCCACTTATGACGAAGCGGCATACGCCCGAAAGGTAGCCGGACGGTTTTCGACCGATCACCATGAATTCGCGGTAACGCCTGAAGCGGTGCCGATAGTCGAAAAGCTTGCCTGGCATTATGATGAACCTTTTGCGGATTCATCCGCGGTGCCGACCTATTATGTTTCCAAAACCGCCAGGCAGAATGTGACCGTTGCGCTCTCGGGGGACGGCGGGGACGAAAACTTTGCCGGGTACCGCAAATATTATTTCGACTTGAAGGAGAACGCGGTCAGAAACCTCTTCCCGAAAACACTGCGCGAACCGCTTTTCGGCGCACTCGGAAGAATATACCCAAAGGCCGATTACCTGCCCCAGATATTTCGCGGCAAGTCCTTTTTGTCGAATGTGGCGAAAGACCCGGTGGAAGCCTACTTCTTCTCGGCCTCTACGATCTGCGAAGAGGACAAGCGAAAACTTTTGAATCCTGACGTTCTGGCGAGGCTTGGCGATTACAGGACGTCGGAATTGTTCCACAAAATATATAGGAACGCCCCGGCTTCCGACCACCTTTCCCGGCTCCAGTACCTCGATATAAAAACCTACCTCTGTGATGACATCCTGACCAAGGTGGACAGGGCGAGCATGGCCGTATCGCTCGAGGTGAGATGCCCGCTTCTGGACCACGTATTCATGGAGTACGCAGCCAGGGTGCCGAGCAGTCTCAAGCTGCACGGGGGGGTGTCTAAATATATCTTTAAAAATGCCGTGGCCGCCCTGCTGCCCCCGGACATAACCTCCAGGAAAAAGATGGGCTTTTCTATTCCAATCGCAAAATGGTTTCGCGGCGAATTGCGTGAAATGGCCGAAACCGCGCTGTTTGACAGGACTTCACCAGGAGCGGGCCTGTTTGACATCAATCATGTCAGGCGCCTTTGGGATGGGCATCTCTCCGGAATGCGGGATTTTTCCCAGCCCCTTTGGATCCTGCTCTCCTTTCAGCTTTGGGCGAAGGTTTTCCATACAGGTAAAATTCAATGAAAGTGCTTGTCTATACCAGCCTGTTTCCGAACCACCTGGAACCGGACAAGGGCATATTTATCAAGCAAAGGATGTTCCATTTTGCAAAATTGGATGGTTGTGAAATCAAGGTCGTTGCTCCTGTTCCCTATATCCCGCCGTGGGGTTGGCTCGGTAAACGGAGCCTTTATTCCCGAATCCGCCCGTACGAGATCATGGAAGGAATTGAGGTCTACCACCCCCGTTACCCCCTTATACCAAAGGTCGGTATGGCGGCGCACGGTTTTTTGATGTTTTTGGCAAGCCGCCGTTTGCTGAGGCGAATTTATGCGCATTTCCCTTTCGAACTGATCGACGCTCACTATATCTATCCCGATGGTTTTGCGGCCGCTCTCCTGGCCGCATCCATGCAAAAGCCGCTGGTATTGTCGGCAAGAGGGTCGGATATTAACCAGTTCGCTGCCTTTAAATCCATCAGGCCCATGATCAAATTCGCCCTGATGCACGCGGATTGCGCCGTATCGGTATGCGAGAGCTTAAAGACTGAAATGGTTAGCCTTGGAATCGACGGTAACAGGATCACGGTAGTCCCCAACGGCGTGGATACTGAACGGTTCTATCCTGTCGAGAAAGCGATGGCGCGGCAAAAGCTCTCAATACCTCAAGGTGTAAGAGTGATTGTCTCTGTAGGAGCGCTGATCCCCCGCAAAGCATTTCACTTGGTGTTGAATTCTTTACCCGACCTTCTGGGAAGCATTCCTGACCTTCATTTCTTCATTATAGGTGAGGGCCCTGAAAGGTCATCCTTGGAACAGCAGATCAGGCGCATGAATCTGCGAGGCAATGTTACACTTCTCGGGAACCGTCCCAACGAGGCCCTTCGAGACTGGTACAACGCCGCTGATGTATTTTGCCTTGCAAGT
>DASPQK010000046.1:0-13735 GCA_035624985.1 Syntrophobacteraceae bacterium
ATCTTTGGAAAGAGACGGAGGCACTTATTGATAAAGGATTCCAGATCGTAGCGGACAAAAAGAGGCTGTGATAAAACAGAAGTAGGTTCGATGAAATGAAAAAAAAGTAGAAGGCGATGATGCAAGCATAGAAGTTAGGAATGGGATGAAGCAAATGGAATTTATATTTCGGATTTTCTTTATACGTCTTTGTATTGCTACAAGGCTTGGAGAGGTTTTCTTGCTACCAAAGTGAAAAAGCTGTCATGGCCCCTCCAGTCACCAAAGGAAGTGTTTTCAAATTCTTGGGAGAAATATCTCCGGCTTTCGCCGTTTTGTGCTTCGCTATCTTTTTCTCCCTTTTTTTAGACAATGTAACTTCAATAAAGGGCTGGGAGGTTATCTACAGGGCAATATTTCGATTTTTCCGGCTCACCCTATTTCTTTGCCTTCCACTCTATGTACTAACACCCATTTATAATTTCGTCGTTAACAAAACAAGAGGGAGGCTTCTTCAGACGGAAAAGCTGCCGGAACTTTGTATCAATCCCCTTCAGCACTGGATCTTCCGGCCTTTTCAAGGAATTGGCATCGGACTTCTCTTCGAAACAAAATTGCTTGCAACCCTCCAGATCATTACAGGAGTGACGACTAATCCTTTTCTTTTGTCCCCCCGAAGTCAACTTCAGATTGGGCGGTTATTGGTCATCAGTGGAATCACAGTGGTTATTTCCCTTCTTCTATCTACCCTCTGGACCCTCGATGATGTAGGGATAAGATATGTCAACGGAAAGAATCAAGAGATCAGGATGATCGGGAAATATGTAGGGACGCTCATGCCCATCATCTTTGGATTTTACGGGATATTCAGCCTTATTCAGGATTTTCCAACGGGACAGGTTTTCGTCTACTTATTTAAGACCACAATCATTTTGTATCCCCCATTCGCCGTCTTCACAGTCTTCCACAGCCGTTTCCTTAAGAACAGAGCTGAATATTTTTCCCAAAAGGCATCGCTTCGAACAGGAGGCATATGGTATGAGGCGGAATAATTTGTTTACAGGCGCAAACAGATATATTAGACGTCAGCCCAAACCATTTTTGATCATTTCAGGACTCATACTGATGTTCTTGGTGGGGTTTGTTGATTACGTGACAGGATCAGAACTCAATGTCTCCATACTCTATCTGATCCCCATTTCTCTTTCGGTCTTTTTTGTAAATAGGAGGGCGGGACTTTTCTTATCTATCGCCAGCGCTGCGGTAAGTTTGGTGGCTGATCTGATCGCAGGACACCACTATTCACATCCTATGATTATTTACTGGAACAGCGCCGTACAATTAGGTTTTTTCCTCGTCATTGTTTCTATTTTGTCCGCATTAAAGATCGAATACGAAAAGATAGTGAAGCTCAATGCTCAGCTCCACGCTGCACTTTTTGATCTCAAAAAAACGCAGGATGAGTTAGCGCGGAAAGCAGAGGATCTCGCCTGCTCCAATGCGGAATTGGAGCGATTTGCTTATGTTGCCGCCCATGACTTAAAACAACCACTGATTGTCGCTGGAGGCTACATAAACCGCCTGCGGTGTCTTTGAGATCTTTAAACGGTTGCACAGTCATTCTAAATATCAAGGCAATGGCATCGGCCTTGCAACCTGTAAAAAGATTGTGGAATCTCATGGAGGACGAATCTGGGTAGAGTCTGAGCCTGAGAAGGGATCAAGATTTTATTTCACAATTCCAATAAAGGATGAAGCCCGCATTTAGTAGGAATCTAAGGGGCTCGTTAAACAAGCAGAAGTGAGACAGATAGCATTCCGTTGGAATGCCGTTGCGCCGGTGAATTTTTTGGATAAGCAAGGAAACTCCTTGTAAACACTATCTTTTTACATCAAAAATACTGAGTCCACCCTATGGACTTTTTACTTAAATTTGCTTTATACTTCTTTGGATAATTATATGATTAACCCAAGGCATCATCCTTGATAGAGCCAAGATCAGCAAGGTTGTCGCGAATCATTGATGCTTGAGAGGGGGTGGGGCAGTGGGTTGGTATGTATTGAGCACCAGACGGGATCAGGATCATTCCTTACGAGGCCATGACGATGACGCTTACGCCGGAAGAGAAAGAGGAGAAGAGGGACAACGAATCGAAGGGAACTCGTGCTGTTCGGTCGCGCTGGCGGTGGTGGATCGCGCTGCTGGTGGTTTGTTTGATCGGTATCGGGGTGTATGTCTTCCTCGTCAAACCGGAGGAAACCTCCAAAAAGAAGGAGGCCGGTCTTCCTCCCGGGGTGCCGGTGGTTGCGGTGGCAGCAAAGAAGGCCGACTTTGTTGTTTATCTTTCAGGACTCGGCTCTGTTACACCGGTCAATACAGTTACGGTGAGGACGAGGGTAGACGGACAACTCATGGAGGTCCCTTTCCGGGAAGGTCAAATCGTGAACAGCGGGGATCTCTTGGCCACTATCGACCCGCGGCCCTTCGAAGTGCAATTGACCCAGGCCGAAGGGCAGTTGGCGCGCGATCTCGCATTTCTGAAAAATGCTCAGCTGGACCTGGAGCGCTACCAGGTGCTGTGGGAGCAGGATTCGATCCCCAAGCAGCAGTTGGACACCCAGGAAGCCCTTGTTCGCCAGTATGAAGGTATCGTTAAGGCTGATCAGGGACAAATTGACAGCGCAAAACTACAGCTCGTTTACTGCCGTATCACCGCACCGATCAATGGCCGAATCGGGTTGCGTCTGGTGGACCCAGGTAACATTGTCCATGCCGCCGACGTCAACGGTCTGGTGGTGATCACACAGCTTCAGCCGATTACGGTTATCTTTCCCATTCCTGAAGATAGCCTGCCTCAGGTGCTTGCAAAAATCAAAACAGGAGGGCGTTTGCCAGTGGAGGCCTATGATCGTGAGATGAAGCAAAGACTTGCAGTGGGGTCCCTCCTGACCGTCGACAATCAGATCGATCCAACCACAGGAACGGTGCGGCTTAAGGCGGTCTTCCCCAACGAAAGGAATGAGCTTTTCCCTAATCAGTTTGTCAATGCCCGTCTTCTCGTTGAAGTCAGGCGGGGAGCCACGGTCATACCAGCCCCTGCCATTCAGCGAGGTCCCCAGGGCACATTCGTCTATGTCGTGAAGGTGGATCGGACGGCCACGGTGCGACCGATTACGATCGACGAAATCCAGGGAGGCGATGTGTCCGTTAAGGCGGGGCTGTCGCGGGGTGACCTCGTCGTGGTAGATGGCGCAGACAGACTGCGAGAAGGTACCCGCGTGGAGTTAAAGGCTCAAGGCGGCGGCACCGCGCAAAAGGGCTACTAAAATAATTAATCTTCAATGGGCATTGATCGGTACACCATGATCAATGGCACGATAATTTTTCTCTGACATTGAGAATTGACCATCGCCCATAGGCCGTTGATCATCATGAGATGAGATGAATATTTCCCGTATCTTCATTCTTCGCCCGGTCGCAACGACTCTGTTGATGGCTGCGATCATCCTGGCAGGCTTTGTGGCATACCGTCAGTTACCGGTATCCGCCCTGCCGACAGTGGATTATCCGACCATCCAGGTGCGCACTTTCTTCCCGGGTGCGGGTCCTGAGGTCATGGCCTCATCCGTGACAGCCCCGCTGGAGCGCCAGTTCGGTCAGATGCCAGGTCTGACCCAGATGACGTCAACAAGTTCCAGCGGCAGTTCGATTATTACGCTTCAGTTCACTCTCGAACTGAGCCTCGACGTTGCCGAGCAAGAAGTACAGGCTGCCATTAATGCAGCCTTCACGTTTCTGCCCCCGGATCTCCCGATCCCACCCGTTTATAGCAAAGTCAACCCGGCTGATGCGCCGATCCTGACCCTGGCGTTGACCTCCAACACGTTACCTCTTTTTCAGGTGGAAGATCTGGCGGATACCCGGTTTGCTCAAAAGATCTCGCAGCTGCCAGGCGTGGGCCTTGTGAGCATCAGCGGCGGTCAGAGGCCGGCCGTCCGGATTCATGCCAATCCGACCGCCCTGGCTGCCTATGGTCTGACCCTGGAAGACCTGCGGGTGGCGATCTCGGCTGCCAACGTCAACCAAGCCAAAGGCAGCTTCGACGGCCTGCGACAGGCCTATATCATTGGTGCGAACGACCAACTCTTCTCAGGCCGGGAGTATGGACCGTTGATCATCGCCTATCGGAACGGTGCGCCGGTACGGCTATCCGATGTCGCCGAGGCAATCGACGATGTCGAGAACGTGAACCAGTCCGCGTGGATGAACGAGACCCCTGCGGTGATCCTGAACATCCAGCGGCAACCCGGTGCAAACGTCATCGAGGTTGTTGACCGGATCAAGAGGCTTTTGCCGCAGCTGCAAAGTTCTTTGCCCGCCTCGATCAAGGTCTCCGTGCTCACTGATCGGACCACCACGATTCGCGCCTCGGTCAGAGACGTTCAATTCGAGCTGATGCTCGCCGTTGTCCTCGTGGTGCTCGTCATCTTCCTTTTTCTGCGCAACCTCTCTGCAACGACGATTCCGAGTGTGGCTGTCCCTCTGTCCCTCGTGGGCACGTTCGGGGTGATGTATCTGATCGGGTTCAGTCTCAACAACCTGTCGTTGATGGCCCTCACGATTTCGACAGGCTTCGTCGTGGATGATGCGATTGTCATGATCGAGAATGTCGCCAGGTATGTCGAACAGGGAGATTCACCTCTTGAGGCAGCCCTCAAGGGCTCAAAACAGATCGGTTTCACCATCCTCTCCCTGACCGTCTCGCTCATTGCGGTGCTCATCCCGCTCCTTTTCATGGAGGATGTTGTAGGACGGCTTTTCCGCGAGTTCGCCGTCACCCTCGGTGTCACAATCCTCATCTCGGCAGTCGTGTCGCTGACCCTGACCCCGATGATGTGTGCGAGGATCCTGAAACATACGCCTGAGGAGAAGCAGGGAAGATTCTTTCACGCCTCTCAGCTTCTCTTGGACAGAGTCATCCAATACTACGGGAAGACGCTGCGGTGGGTCCTGGATCACCAGACGCCAACGCTCCTGGTTGCTGTGGGCACCCTGGTCCTCACGGTGTTCTTATACGTCATCGTGCCGAAAGGCTTTTTCCCGGTGCAGGATACCGGGGTTATATTGGGAATTTCAGAAGCTCCCCAATCCATCTCGTTCCTGGGAATGGCCAAGGAGCAGCAGGCCCTCAGTCGGGTGATCCTGCAAGACCCAGCGGTCGAAAGTCTGTCATCCTTCATCGGCGTGGATGGAACCAACACGACTCTGAACAGCGGCCGCATCCTGATCAATTTGAAACCTTTGGAGGAGAGAAGAATCAGCGCGACAGAAGTCATCCGGAGACTTCAGCAGGAGCTGGTGAAGGTTGAGGGTATTACGCTCTACATGCAGCCGGTGCAGGACCTCAGCGTCGACACACGGGTCAGCCGGACGCAGTACCACTATGCGCTGGAGGATCCGGACATCGATGAGCTGAACAGCTTCGCTCCCAGGCTGGTCGAGAGGCTGCGAACGCAGCCTGAGCTTTGTGACGTGAGCAGCGACCAACAACCCAGAGGGCTACGGCTCTCAGTTGCCATTGACCGCGCGACCGCTTCGCGCTTCGGCATCACGCCGCAGCTCATCGATGACACCCTCTACGACGCCTTCGGCCAGCGGCAGGTATCGACCATGTTCACGCAGCTGAATCAGTATCGCGTTGTCCTGTCGGTCAAGCCTGATTTCAAGCAAAGTCCAGATAAGCTGAGGACGATCTATCTCCGCGGTACAGGGGGTGGACAAGTGCCGCTCAGTGCAATAACCCAGGCTACGGAAACAACGGGACCACTTCTCATCAGCCGCCAAGGCCAGTTTCCTGCGGTGACGGTCTCCTTCAACCCGGCACCTGGGGTATCGCTCGGGGAGGCGGTCAAGGCGGTCGAGTCGACCACGCGGGAAGTGGGGCTGCCGGCGAGCATCCTGGGGAGCTTCCAGGGTACGGCCCAAGCCTTCCAAGCCTCGCTGACCCACGAACCGCTGCTGATCCTCGCCGCCCTTGTGACCGTCTATATTGTGCTCGGGGTGCTCTACGAGAGCTACATTCACCCGATCACCATTCTGTCCACACTCCCCTCAGCCGGCGTGGGAGCGGTCCTGGCGCTGCTGATTTTTCGCACAGAGCTCAGTGTGATTGCCGTGATCGGGATCATCCTTTTGATCGGTATCGTGAAGAAGAACGGCATCATGATGGTCGACTTTGCCTTGGAGGCCGAGCGCAAAGAAGGAAAGAGCGCTGTCGATGCGATCTACCAGGCCAGCCTCTTGCGATTCCGACCGATCATGATGACGACGATGGCAGCGCTGCTCGGGGCCCTTCCGCTGGCCTTGGGCAGGGGAGTTGGTTCTGAGCTACGCCATCCCCTTGGCATCTCCATCGTCGGCGGTCTCATCATCAGCCAGATGCTTACGCTCTATACCACGCCGGTCATCTACCTCGCCTTCGATCGTCTGGCCAAACGGATACGGGGCGGCATCCGTTCTCGAAATACAAACGGCACTGTGGACCGCATGGGCACATCATGAACATCTCGGCGACCTTCATCAGCAGGCCTGTTGGGACAACGCTCCTCACACTGGGACTGGCCCTCGCCGGTGCGATTGCCTTTCGTCTGCTGCCCGTGTCACCCCTGCCTCACGTCGACTTCCCAACGATCCAGGTCTCTGCAACCCTGCCAGGAGCTGATCCCGAAACCATGGCGACTTCTGTAGCGGCTCCCCTGGAACGCCAGTTCGGACAGATCGCAGGCGTGGCGGAGATGACATCGACGAGCTACCTCGGCTCGGCGAGCATCGTGCTCCAGTTCGATCTGGACCGCAACATCGACGGAGCCGCGAGGGATGTTCAGGCCGCAATCAATGCGGCCCGAGGCTATCTGCCGCCGAACCTTCCGAGCCAACCGACCTACCGCAAAGTCAACCCGGCAGAGGCACCCATCCTGATTATCGCACTTACTTCCGACACAGTAGGCACGCCGCAGATGTACGACGCGGCCTCGAGCATCCTTCAGCAGAAGCTCTCCCAGGTGGACGGTGTTGGCCAGGTCTTTGTGGGCGGAAGCTCGCTTCCCGCTGTGCGCGTGGACCTGAATCCTACGGCCTTGAACAAATACGGCATTGGCCTCGAAGACGTGCGAGGGGTATTGGCCAGCACCAACGTAAACCGACCGAAGGGACAGTTAGCGGATGAAAGGAGAACCTGGGAATTCCAGACCAATGACCAGCTCCGCCTCGCAGCACAGTACCGCCCGATTATCGTGGCTTACAGGGCCGGGGCAGCAGTGCGACTTCCAGATGTTGCGAATGTTCAGGATTCTGTGGAGGATGTGCGGACCGCAGGGCTGGTAAACGAAAAACCAGCGGTGATGGTGGTCGTCTTTCGGCAGCCCGGGGCAAATATCATCGGCACGGTCGACCGGATCAGCAGCGTGCTGCCGCAACTCGAGGCAGCCATGCCGGGCGGCGTCAAGCTTTCAATCACTCTGGACCGGACGCCTCCAATTCGCGGCTCCCTGCGCGACGTTGAGCTGACCCTCATCATCTCGGCCTGCCTTGTCATTTTGATCGTCTTCATCTTTCTAAGAGATGTGCGCTCCACTGTTATTCCTGGCGTGGCAGTTGGGGTCTCCCTCATCGGCACCTTTGGTGTGATGTACCTCTTCGGTTACAGCCTGGATAACCTGTCCCTGATGGCCCTGACCATTGCCACGGGTTTTGTTGTCGATGACGCCATCGTCGTTCTCGAGAACATTACCCGGTATAAGGAAAAAGGGATACCCCCTCTTCAAGCAGCATTAATGGGATCAAAAGAGATCACCTTTACTGTCCTGTCGATGAGCGCCTCCCTGGTCGCGGTCTTCATCCCCATTCTCCTGATGGGCGGGATGGTAGGCCGTTTGTTCCGGGAGTTCGCCGTGACGCTCTCTGTGGCCGTGGCTCTCTCCCTCGTCATGTCGCTGACGACAACGCCCATGATGTGCGCCAAGCTTCTTAAGACTAAGAATACCGAGGCCCACGGCCGCCTTTACAGAGCGAGCGAGCGGATTTTCAACGGGATGCGTAGCCGCTACGATGTGACCCTCCGCTGGGCACTGCGCCACTCCAGGTTGATGCTTACTCTGATGCTGGTCACGATCGGGATCAATGTCGGCCTCTTCATTGTCGTTCCGAAAGGCTTCTTTCCAGAGCAGGATACGGGCCGGCTCAATGGGACGATTCAGGCGGAGCAGGATATATCGTTTCAGGCCATGAGGGAAAAATTGACGGAAGTGGTGAATATCATCAGGAGCGATCCCGATGTAGACTACGTGGGCGCGTTCACTGGAGGAGGAGCGGGAGGTGGTGCCACAACGAACACCGGCCGGATGTTCATTGCCCTAAAACCATTTGGACAGCGCAAGGCCACTGCAGGGCAGGTGATCGCACGGCTGCGTGGAAAGCTTGCCCAGATACCCGGTGCGCCCACCTATTTTCAATCCGTACAGGATCTGCGCATCGGAGGAAGGTTAGGCGCTTCATTATATCAGTATACACTCCAGGGAGAAAATTTGTCAGAGCTCAACACATGGGCGCCGCGTGTACTTCGGCGAATGCGTTCAATGCATGAGTTGGTCGATGTGAACAGCGATCAACAGGACAAGGGACTCCAGGCTTCGGTCGTGATCGACCGCAGCACCGCATCAAGGCTGGCTATCCCTGCACAGCTTATTGATGATACGCTCTACGACGCCTTCGGCCAGAGACAGGTGTCGATCACCTACACCTTCTTGAACCAGTACCATGTGGTGATGGAGGTTGAGCCTCGCTTCTGGCAACGGCCTGAAACGCTGAAAGACATTTACGTGCACACACCGGCAGGAGGGCAGGTCCCACTGAGCACATTCGCTCGTTTTGAACGGAGGCCAACTTCACTCTCGGTAAACCACCAGGGGCAGTTTCCGTCGGTGACGGTCTCGTTCAATCTGGCTCCGGGGGTCGCACTCGGAGACGCGGTGAAGGAGATCGAGGCCACCACACGCGAGATAGGGCTGCCGGCAAGTATCCAGGGAAGATTTATGGGAACGGCCCAGGCCTTCCAAGCGTCACTGGCCAGCGAGCCGCTCTTGATCCTGGCAGCGCTTGTAACGGTCTACATCGTCCTCGGGGTGCTCTATGAGAGCTACATTCATCCGATCACCATCCTTTCCACGCTCCCGTCAGCCGGAGTCGGAGCGGTTCTGGCGCTGCTCTTTTTTCACACCGAGCTCAGTGTCATTGCCCTCATCGGCGTCATTCTTTTGATCGGCATCGTGAAGAAGAACGGAATCATGATGGTGGACTTTGCACTGGAGGCTGAGCGCAAGGATGGCAAAAGCCCTATCGATGCCATCTACCAGGCGAGTCTCTTGCGATTCCGGCCGATCATGATGACGACGATGGCCGCACTGCTCGGGGCATTGCCATTGGCCTTGGGCAGGGGCGTGGGGTCTGAGCTTCGGCGCCCCCTTGGGATTGCCATCGTCGGCGGGTTGATGATCAGCCAGATGCTCACCCTTTACACGACGCCGGTGATGTACCTCTACCTTGACCGCCTGAGACTTTGGCTCAAAGGACACAAGCGCGGCGCCGGGCATCACACGGTCCCGACCGTCCGAAGTGTCCCAAGTGTCATCGACATGTGAGGTGCTGGATTGTCGGTCCAAAAGCTAAACGGGAGGGATTTTTTCGTGAAACAGAGCAGCGAGAATAAGCGGATAGGCGCCCGAAGGAGGCGTCTTCCCTCAAAGACGACTCGTCCGGCGTGGGCAAGTCCGTGCAGTTTCTCTTCCTTTGTGACAGCAGCAGGGATCCTTATGATCTTCACCGCTTGTACGGTCGGCCCCGATTACGTGAGGCCCACAGCCGAGGTGCCATCCTCTTACAAGGAGATTGAAGGCTGGAAGGTGGCGGAGCCGAAGGACCATCTCATACGGGGAGCGTGGTGGGAGATCTTTAACGACCCCGAGCTGAACGGGCTCGAAGAACAGGTCAACATCTCGAACCAGAACATTATCGTCGCGGAGGCACAGTTTCGCCAGGCCCGTGCCCTGGTTCAGGTGGCCCGAGCAGGTTACTTTCCAACGGTCACGATCGGGACTTCTTTTACTCGCTTATCCCCTAATACCCCCGGCTCTGCTTCCACAACAACCATCAACAATTATCAGTTGCCCGCCTCTGCGTCTTGGGAGCCAGACCTCTGGGGCCGGGTTCGGCGGACGGTGGAGGCGAGCGAGACGAGCGCTCAGGCGAGCGCGGCAGACCTCCAAGGGATCCGTTTGCTCGTGCAGGCGGAAGTAGCACAGGACTATTTTCAGCTGCGAACGCTCGATGCGCAGAAAGAGCTTCTGGATGCAACCGTCATCGCTTATCAAAAGTTCCTCGATCTGACAAAGAACCGCTACGCGAGTGGCGTGGCGTCCAAGCTCGATGTGCTTTCAGCGGAGACCCAGCTGAAGACGACTCAGGCCCAGGCGATCGACGTAGGCGTACAGCGCGCACAGGTGGAGCATGCCATTGCATTGCTCTGTGGCAGGCCCGCCTCTCTCTTTTCGATCCCTGCTGCGGCCTTGAGTACGCCCCCACCTGCAATACCCGTCGGCATTCCATCCGAGCTTCTTGAGCGCCGACCTGATATTGCTGGTGCGGAGCGTCGCGTCGCATCCGCAAATGCTCAGATCGGGGTGGCCATCGCAGCCTATTATCCAAATATCACGTTGAGCGCATCGGGCGGTTTTAACGCCATAGACCTGGCAAAATGGCTGACGTGGCCAAGCCGCTTCTGGTCGGTTGGAGCAGCAGTAGCGGAAACGGTCTTCGAGGGAGGCTTGAGGCAGGCGCAGACCGCCCAGGCGCGGGCTGCCTACGATGCGACCGTAGCATCTTACCGTCAGGCCGTGCTGACCGGATTTCAAGAGGTGGAGGACAATCTGGCTGCCCTTCGCATCCTCGAGGAAGAGGCTCAGGTACAGGATGAGGCGGTGAAGGCCGCAGAGCAATCGGTTGCTTCGACTACGAAAGAATACAAGGCAGGGACGGTGAGCTACCTCAATGTCCTTGTCGCCCAGACGATAGCGTTGGGCAACCAGATTACTGCCCTCAACATCCTCGGCCGCCGGATGGCAGCCAGCGTACTCCTTGTTAAAGCCCTGGGCGGCGGATGGGGTCAGGCCAAAGAGGACCGGGTGCCAAAATAATCCATTTTCTTCGGCGCTGAAGTGAATCACGATCGGTGTTAATTCAAATGCGACTGAAACAGATTGAGAGGGGAGATGAGGATGGAAAAATGGCAATGCAAAATCTGTGGTTACATTTACGATCCAGAAAAGGGCGATCCCGATGGCGATGTCCCTCCCGATACGCCCTTTGAGAAATTACCTGACACTTGGGTCTGCCCGGTATGCGGGGCTCCGAAAGATATGTTTGAAAAAATTTAGGGTTATTGGTCGAATCTTCTTGTACCTGCCTTTTCAATTAAAGCGATCCGGTGAAAAAGATCGGCTATAAGGGGATTTCGCCTTATGCCTCAGCCGAAGCCTCATCTGAAAATGGTAAGTCTGAACTTGGTTTGACTTTTAGCCAACTCAAAGCAGCCAGATTTCGAATTGTGTAAGCCACTTCCTTATCTTCAAGTCTTGGACGACGGCGTTGCTTCCATTCCATCACCTCATTCAAAACTTCTTTCTCGGTAGGTTGATCCTTTTTTCTGTTTGACAATATGTTGGCAGCAAAAAGAACTGTTGCTACAACCTCAGATTGCTTCGTTTGCAAACGCATGAACAAATCTGCTGTTTTCTCAATAATTGGTCCCCATTGGGCCAGTTCATTCAGGTAGGCTTTCCGTGCGTCTGCGAAGGTTGAGCCAACCTTAACCGCAAACATCCGGCCAAGCTGCTCTTCTCGTATTAAGCCGTTGTTGACTAATCGGGTAATAACGCCCTTTAACTCTGGTGAAAAGGGACCGAAACTTGACTTTTGATAATGGAGCCCCGTGGGTAAACCTTCTTGTGTAGCAATATAGACAATTTTTTGAAATGTAGTTCGACCGACAGGCCAGTGATAGGGTTCTTGTTCCAAGCGGCTCAGAATATCGACTAAAGCAATCCATGCGGGTTTAACTTTTTCTGGTGCTAACTCCGGCTGGGCAGGTTTAATACGTATCTCTTGATCAAGGAATTTAGATTGTAGTTCTTCATGCGGTGTGCCGTGGGGTGCATAGAGTTCGACGGGTATCTCCAATTGATTCAAATAACGGTATAGCGTCGGACCCACTATCCTCCATTCCAATTGACCTTGACCACACCCGAGTGGAGGGACAGCAAGAGATGTAATACCCCATTCTTTATAGTGTTGAAGCAAATATTTTAGACCTTTCACAATGTCCTCAATGCGCGACACTGAACGCCAATGGCCCTTCGTCGGAAAATTCAAGATCCATGGCGGTGTAAGCCTCTTGTATAGGTAGGGCTTACCCAACCCAACTTCTTTACGATTGCACCGGGCCACGTAATCATTGAACATGTCAGGGAACTGCTCTTTAAATTCTAATGCAATCCCCTTGCCCATAATCCCAACGCAATTCACAGTATTAATAAGGGTCTGGGCTTTAGATTTTAGAATGTCACCCATTAATACTTTGACCATCTCTGCTCCCTCCTTATCGGAAGAAAAGGTGTGAATCTATTGACACAGGGATTTCAATTCCTAATGCTTCAAGAGCTTTCTTCGCCTCTATACATGAAACATAAGCCCCTATAATGAAATGAGACTCAACTCGATCCGGAACCAGAACTTCCGCACATTTTGCCGATTTGCGGCGCATTGCCTCGAAGGGGTCAGGACAAGTCCAGTATTCCGCAAAAGTCAGATCTTTGTCAACAATAGAAAGCCCTCGAGGAGCAGGAGAGAATCGTGCATAATCACTCGAGGCATTGCTATCGGTAATAACAACTCCCGGCAAGTCGAGAATTTCTGTACTTACACGCAAGACACAAAGATCAATATGTTGAGATTGTCGAACGTAAAGCATCGGATTTCTGGCATGGAAATACAGATTTACATATTCATGCAGTGGCCGTCCTCCGGGAACAACTTTATTTTTTCTTCGGTCTTGTATTGCTTCCATGGCGACAGAATTATGGTTTATCTTCTTCGACTGTTTATGGGAAAGTATGCCCCTGGACATAATTGATGGGACGTTTCTTACGGTGGTGATGTAATGGAGTTCCTGAAGGTCACTTCGGTCCATAAATTTTCTTCAAATACACACCTGCATGTTAAATACTTTAATTCTAAATCAGGGCCAAGAAAGAATCTCTCACTAAATTTCTCGCAGAAGCCTTCCTAACTCATCAACCCAATATAACTCACAAGTTTTAGTTCAGGCTCTTCGGATGGAAGGGTTGGTCTTTCCACCGGAGTTATAGGATGATTATCCCGAAAATCTCGTAGGCTGATAATTAATGCTTCCTCAGACAGCGCTCTATTGCTCCATAGCTTTCTTAAGTCTCTGAGATAAATATCGGGGAAAGGGGGCGAGAAATATTCCAAAAGGTCTGAAACTTTATTCCCTAATACCTGAAGCCAATTAACAATTTGGTTCTGAGGGCTCTTGAGTTTTGAAGGTTTCAAGGTTGCTGTTCTAAGCCGGGCAAGGATATGTTCTTTAATTTTATTAATGATTTCATAGGCGTCGAAATCCAGCTC
>DASPQK010000047.1:0-12705 GCA_035624985.1 Syntrophobacteraceae bacterium
TAGGAACTAATCTTTGATACATGCCTGGTTATACAGATTTTGCATTTTTTTGCAAAATGTGCAGTAAGACGCAAAAAGAGCTTGACAAACCCTTTTCAGGGGCGTAGAGAATGTTCTCTAAGTGGGCAATTATGGACAAAAAGGGCGCTAAGTGGGAATATTAAACTCACCTAAATTTCGGGGACGCTCGTCAGCCAGGCTCGACGCCAAGGGACGCCTGCGAATACCAACAAAATTCAGGGAAGTTTTGCAGAAACATTACACTGACGCTCTCATTGTCACCAAACTCGAAGAATGTCTCGTGGCCTATCCTCCGGAAAAATGGGATGAACTGGAATCCAAGGCTGCCACCCTTTCCCAGTTCAATTCCGTTCATCGCTCCTTTGTGCGGCGCTTCGTTTCGGGCGCGGAGGAATGCGAGTTCGACGCTCATGGAAGAATACTAATTCCGCCCATGCTTCGTCAAGATGCTCACCCGGATTCTGAAGTAATCCTTGTGGGGATGCTCTGGAGCATAGAAATCTGGAACAAGGGCGCCTACGAACTTCAGGCCGCCCGTGACAGCGACAACGAAGCAAGGACAATGGAAGCCATTGCGATTACCGGGCTCTAGTATGGAAAAGGCCCCTGGTGAAACTCAACACATTCCGGTCATGCTCGGACCGGTGATTGAACTGATGAATTGCAAGCGGGGCGGCATTTACGTCGACGGCACTATTGGGCAAGGGGGATATGCCCGGTCCATACTTGAACAAAGCGCGGCTGAGGGGGTCGTAGTCGGGATGGACTGGGATGGCGAAGCGATAGAGCGCGTGCGCGAAAGGCTTGGCCGCTACGGAGAGAGACTCATTTTGGAGAAGGCCGACTTTGCCGAAATAGACCGGGTCCTTTGCAAATACGGCATTCGGGAGGTAGACGGGATCGTTATCGATCTGGGCGTATCGAGTTTGCAAATCGAGGATGCGCAACGGGGGTTCAGTTTCCTGAAACAGGGGCCTCTGGACATGAGGATGGACCGCGACTTACCTCAAAGTGCGGCAGATATCGTTAATACTTTGCCGGAAAACGACCTTGCCGACCTGATTTACAGGTACGGCGAGGAGAGGCTGTCCAGAAGGATTGCGCGAGCCATAGTGGCGGCAAGGAAAAAGAACCGCATTGAAAACACTTCTCAGCTTGCCGAACTGATACGCAAAGTTGTCCCCGCGAGCAGGAATTCCCATCGGATTGACCCGGCAACCCGAACTTTTCAGGCCCTGCGGATAGCGGTCAACCGCGAGATCGATTCTTTAGAGCGTTTCCTGCCGCGGGCGCTGGAGGCTCTAAAGCCGGTAGGAAGGCTTTGCGCGGTATCCTTCCATTCGCTGGAGGACCGGGTAGTAAAGGAGTCGTTCAGAAACTGGGCCAAGTCGTGCCGCTGTCCGCGCGAGCGCGCTGCGTGCGAGTGTGAGGGCAGACCGCTGGTTCGGCTGCTTACCAGAAAAGCTCTCCGGCCTTCGCCGGATGAGGTCGAGCGCAACCCGCGAGCACGCAGCGCAAAGCTCAGGGCAGTTGAAAAGCTGTAAACGGTGAACCGTAGACAGAAAAAACCTGAATGCAGTGAACGGAAAACGGCGGAGGGGAAAAGCCGGATGCAGTGAACTGTGAACCGTGAACGGGAAAGAACAGTTAACAGAACTTTGTTGCTCTTTGTTTACTGTTTACCGCTCACCGTTCACCCAACGCGGCCAGGTCTCTCCGGGTTTGAGGGGGCCCGGACGGGACCTGGCCGAATTCACCCCGACAGGGGACAGTAATGGTTTTCCGGGGCATGGGGAAGGGGGAAGGATCTCCGGACGGCCTATGGGTCGTCCGGAGACTTTCTTCGAGCGGGAAGGGAAACAGGCAGGCTTTTGCGGTGAGCAAGAAGATAAGGGAAAGAGGCGCAAGTCAGAGGGGTTGAGTCGTATAATCCAGAGATTATACAAATTCCTGAGAAATCAGGACCACAAGGGGTGCAACCATGCAGGAAAACATCTCAAAGAAGAGATTTTCGAGAAGCGGCTGCTCCTCAACGCATTTTCTTTTCAGGCGCGACTTGGTGGATTATTGGGAGCCTCAAGGGGTTAGTCACGGGCGGCGAGGGGCCGGGGCAAGCATGCACAGCAAGTCGCCGGGGCAAGGGTTCGGGCACGGCTCCCATTGCGCGGGGCCCGGCCACGACGGGGCGGAATGGGATATTTGTTAGTGCTTTCCATCGGGTTGCCGACGTATGAGAAGGGGTAAAGAAAGCGTTCCGGTTTTCAGCATCAAACTGGAGAGCGATCCCGGCTTTCAGAAAAAGGGGCGGTCGTCTGTGCGCATTTGGGCATGGCTTGCCTCGGCGATCTTTCTGTGCGTCGTTTTCGTCATTTGTGCGGTTTTTTACGTATGGCTCTATGTTGAACAAATCCAAAACGGCTATCGGCTCTCGAAGGCTTATGAAGAAAGCGAACTGCTTAGCAACGTCCAGAGGAAATTGACCATTGAGTGGTCTCGGTTTCGAGATCCGCAACGGCTGGAAGAAATTGGCCGGAACCAATTCGGCCTGTCGCCGCCCAGGCCCGATCAGAAAGTGGTGATGCGTTAGACATCGGGAGGAAAAACGCATATGCGTGAGCAGCGGAAATCTCTTAACTCCCGATACTGGTCATGCCGCATGCTTTTCCACTTCATTGTGATTGGGGGCTTGTGTGCCATTGTAATCAAAGCTTTTTATCTCCAGGTGATCGAACACTCGTTCTGGGTGGACCGAGCCAATGCCTGTTTAAACACCAGGTTTACAGTTCCCGCGTATAGAGGCACCATCTATGACAGACAGGGGAGAGTGTTGTCTTACTCGGTCCCGCAGCGTTCTCTTTACGCTTTTGGCGGCCAAATCGCAGACCCGGATAAAACTGCGGCCGTTCTTAGCCAAATCCTCAACGAACCGGCAGGCCCTATTCAAAAGAAGCTCACGTCTACGAACCATTTCGTTTGGATAAAGCGTCAACTTACCGACCAGCAGGCGCTGGAGATAGAAAGGTTGGGAGTTCCCGGCCTAAATCTTGCCGACGAGTACAAGCGGTTTTATCCATACCGGCAGGTGGGCGGTCAGATTGTGGGGTTCGTCAATATAGACGGTGCCGGAATCGAAGGGATTGAAAAATCTTTCGACGATGTGTTACGTGGCAAGCCGATCCCCGTAATTCAGTTCAGGGACGGCGGACGCAGGCCGCTATGGCTCAATTCTGCGGCGCCTCCGGAACCTGCTGAGAGTTGCGGGGTAAAGCTCACGATGGACACCTTCATTCAATACGTTGCCGAAAGCGAGCTGGAGAAGACGGTTGAAAAATACAGGGCCAGGTCGGCCGAAGTGGTGGTCCTGGATGCCGGAAGTCGAGAAGTGCTTGCCATGGCGAGTTGGCCGTTTTTCGATCCGAACATCATACCGGAGAAAAAGGACCCTAAGGAGGAATTGGGGCGGGACCACGCTATTTCGGACGCCTTCGAGCCCGGTTCCACCTTTAAGGTTTTCCTGATGAGCGCAGCCCTGGATCAGAATCTGGTCCGGGAGCGCGACAAAATATATTGCGAGGCAGGCCAATGCATCCTCGCCGGCCACTGCATAAAGGACGTTCACGCTCACGGCTGGCTTACCATGCAGGAGGTGGTAAAATATTCGAGCAATATCGGGGCCGCCAAAATCGCTCTCCACTTGGGAAGCGAAAAATATGCCCGCTACATTCACGACTTTGGCTTCGGGTCGCTCACCGGCATAGCTTTGCCCGGAGAATTCAAGGGGATCGTAAGAGCGCAAAAGAGGTGGAGACAGATCGACCTTGCCGTAACCGGCTTTGGACAAAGCATTGGGGTAACCAGCCTTCAGCTGGCCAACGCGATTGCAGTAATTGCCTGCGGCGGAGAATACGGCACGCCCATAATTGCCGGCAATGTTCTTGACGGTCAGGGAAGGTCGGTCAGACAGTTCCAATCGATCAAAACCAGAAAGGTCATTTCAAAGAGGACAGCCGACCAGGTTCGTGCTATGATGGAGTTGGTGACTGAGGAAGGCGGCACAGGGACCCATGCGGCGCCGGAGGGTTATACGGCGGCGGGCAAGACGGGAACGGCGCAAGTAATGGACAAAGCTACGAAGCGGTACGCTTCTAACAAATACACCTCAGTTTTTGCCGGTTTCATCCCGGCTGAGAACCCCAGACTGGTAATTACGGTAGTTGTCCACGAACCCCGGGGGGCTATTTACGGGGGAGTTGTGGCGGCGCCGGTATTCAGGGAGATTGCCACAAAAGCCCTGCCCTACCTGGGAGTGATGCCTTCCGGACCAGGTTCAGCACCTAGCCCGGGCACCCACATGGCTGGGGCCTCGGGCGCCCACACAAAACAGACTGCCGGCAGCAAGAAAGCTGCGGCCGTGAAACCCGGCGTCAAATCCGTCCAGAAGGCGGCCCCCGAGGAATCGGCTTCGACAAAAAGTCCAGGGTCCGTACGGATTGTTTCGAAAAATTGAAATGAAGACTCTAAGAGAGCTTACACAAGGTTTACAAATTCTTGGCACAGGCGGCGGGTTAGACATTGCCGTGTCCGGTTTGTGCTATGACAGCAGGCAAGCTCAAAAAGGAAGCCTGTTTGTATGCATTCCGGGGCAGCATACGGACGGGCACAATTTTATCGACGACGCGGTATCGCGGGGAGCCGTCGCGATTGTCGCTCAGACCGGGCCGCCAGCCGGGCTTTCTACGGGCTTTGTGCTCGTAAGGGACTCCCGCGCGGCGCTTGCGGCAATGGCTGCCAATTATTACGGTCATCCTGCTTCCAGACTTGATCTCATTGGCATAACGGGAACCAATGGCAAGACGACGACCTCGCTGCTCATCGAGAGTATTCTTCAGCGCGGGGGATGGAGTCCGGGGGTGCTTGGCACCCTTGTCTACCGGTGGGCTGGAAAGCAAATCCCGGCTCCCATGACCACACCGGAGTCGCTGGACCTGCAAAAACTGTTTAACCGTATGCTCATGGACGGAGTCTCACACGTCGTCATGGAGGTCTCATCTCATGCGCTCGCCCTTGGCAGGGTTGCCGGGTGTGAGTTCCGGACGGCCGTTTTCACCAATCTTTCGCAGGACCATCTTGATTTTCATTCGACAATGGAGGAGTACTTCGCGGCGAAAAAACTTCTTTTTTCCTCTTACCTCGCCCCGCATCATTCTGCCGCAGTAGTCAACGAGGATGACGATTACGGCAGAAGGATAATTGAAAACGGCGGTTGTTCCGCCAAGATCATTCGCTACTCGGGTATCACCGCTGTCGGGGCCATGGAGAAGGCAACGGATTGCGTTTTCGCAGAAGATGTCCGGTTGAGCCCCGTGGGGATCACCGCCAAAGTCCGCACTGCTCTAGGACAGATCAGGGTTGACTCTGCTCTCATGGGCAGGCTGAACTTCTATAACATACTGGCGGCGATAGGGGCCGCCGTTTCGATGGAAATCGAGCCCAAGGACATCGAAGAAGGCATTCGGGCGCTTTCACAGGTGGATGGCCGGCTTGAGCGCGTTGGAATCCCGGACGGGTACGGCTTTCAGGTGGTCGTAGATTACGCTCACACGCCCGATGCGATGGAAAAGGCGCTTGTCTGCGTTCGTGAGATGACGAAAAAGAGGCTTATAGCGGTATTTGGCTGCGGAGGGGACCGCGACAGGGCAAAACGTCCGATCATGGGCAGGATAGCCGCAGAGTTGGCTGACCTGGTAATCATCACGAGCGACAATCCCCGGTCCGAACCCCCGGGTGACATCCTTGACCAAATCGAGGCGGGAGTAAGACGGACGGGAATCCCGGCATTTGAGCCTGGCGCACAAGCGCCTGATGGAAAGAGTTACATACGGGAAACCGACAGGCGAAGGGCAATTGAGATCGCCCTGACAATAAGTCGCGCCGGAGACATGGTCTTTATCGGCGGCAAAGGACACGAAACATGCCAGATCGTGGGGGCCGTGAGACATCCTTTTGACGACAGGCTCGTAGTGAGGGAGTATTTTAGAAGACTCGAGGGAAGCGATAGAGAATATGTTCAGGACTGTAGCGGCGCTGGCTGAGGCTGCGGGCGGCGAGCTTCACTTCGGAGACCCCGGCGCTCAAGTCCGGGCGATTTCCACGGACACTCGCAAGATTGCGCCGGGAGACTGCTTCATTGCGCTGGCGGGGCAAAACCGCGACGGGCATGCTTTCGTTGCGGACGCCATAAACAAGGGCGCGGGTGCGGTAATCGTATCGGTTCTGCCGGTCATTTCTCGGGATTGCTCAGCCGCGGTCATCAAAGTGGGCGACACCCTTTACGCGCTCGGCGAATTGGCGCGGCGCCACCGCATGATGTTTGACATCCCGGTGATTGCCGTTTCCGGCAGCAACGGCAAGACCAGCACGAAGGAGATGATCGCGGCCATTTTCAGCCCAACCCGGGAAGTGCTCAAGAACAAGGGCAATTTCAACAACCTGATTGGCCTTCCACTGACGCTGCTTGGCCTGGAAGAAAGGCACAGCGTCGCTGTGGTGGAAATGGGAATAAACGTTCCGGGCGAAATGGAGCGGCTGGCGCAGATCGGCGCAGCGACTGCGGCTGTCATCACCAACATACACCCGGCTCACCTCGAGGGACTTGGATCGATCGAGCGCATCATGCAAGAGAAGGGAAAACTGTGGACATCCCTGGGTCCCGGCGGCATTGCGGTTGTGAACGCGGATGACCCCATGCTTTCTCATTTTGCGAAGCAGATAAAGGCGCGAAAAGTGACTTTTTCTCTGAGCAACGGAGAAGCGGATGTGTCCGTGTGCTCGCAGATTGTGGTTTCCGAAGCCAACACCTCGTTTAGAATCAACGCAGGCGGCAATAAGATTGCCGTATCGCTTCCGGCCGTCGGTTTGCATTATGCGCAAAATGCGTTGGCCGCAACTGCCGCAGCCCTGGTAAACGGAGCTTCAGCCGGAGAAGTGGAGGCCGGCCTTCGCGGCTATGGGCCTGTGCCCCAACGGATGAATTGTATTAAGCTCCCCGGCGGACGGGTGCTGGTCGACGATACTTACAACGCCAATCCCCGCTCGATGATTGCCTCCGTTGAAGCTGTGCTTTGCGCAAGCTCGGGCGGCCCGTTTGTGGCGGTCCTCGGAGACATGCGGGAACTCGGCCCGCAGGGACCTTCTCTTCACTTTGAGGTGGGAAAAAGAATAGGCGAGGCAAAACCGAGCAGGCTGATCGTCCTTGGAGACCTGGGCATTGAGATCATCAATGGAGCACGCGCTGCCGGACTCGATGAATCGGTCTGCTTTCACGCAGCCGGCCATGCTGAAGCAGCGGATTTGTTGCGGCGGGTTGCCCCTGAGGGGGCATGGATCCTGGTTAAAGGCTCACGCGGGATGATGATGGAAAAAGTGGTTCAGGCCTTGGTGGGAATGAACGCTGAGGAATTGAGGGATTGGGGAATTGAGGCATTGAGGAATTGAGCAAAAAGAGTTTCGAAAAGACGCTTGTTGTCGGGCTCGGCAAATCGGGTCAGGCCGTCTGTGCGTTGCTGCTGAGCCGTGGCGCAGCTGTGACCGCTACGGACCTGCGTCCCCGTTCGGAATTCAACGGCGCTCTGAATGGAATCGAGGAGGCCGGTTGCTCGTTGCGCCTCGGGTCGCATCGGCTCGAGGATTTTCTCGAAGCGGACCGGATTGTCGTAAGTCCTGGGGTTCGGCTGGATATCGAACCGCTTGAAGCAGCGCGGCGTCGGGGAATAGAGATAGTGGGAGAACTCGAATGGGCCTGTCGGCAGGTAAGCCTCCCGGTTATCGCGGTAACCGGCACCAATGGGAAGACGACAACAACCGCCCTTATAGGCGAAATGTTCGAACACGCAGGCATCCACCCTTTCGTCGGCGGCAACATTGGGTCCCCGCTTAGTCAGTGGATATTTTCGGGCGAACGAGCCGACGTTCTGGTCCTCGAACTGAGCAGCTTCCAATTGGACAGCGCTTCTACTTTCCGCCCGGATATAGGGGTATTGCTGAACATAACCGAAGATCACCTGGACCGCTACGAAAGCTTCAAAGCTTACGCAGATTCCAAGCTCTCGCTTTTCAGACGGCAAAGCAACTCTGATTTCGCCATAATAAACGCCGACGACCCGGTTTGCGGCGAACGCATCGGGCAGGTTCCCGGTAGGGTCCTCTTTTTTGGCGGTTCCAGTCCGGCCTCTAATGCCGTGGTTGCGGGCGGCGCCATCAAGGTGGCCGTCCCGGGCAAGGCAGTCTTTGAGATTAGCCTGGAAAAAACCAGACTGCCGGGGTCGCACAACCGTGAAAACATAATGGCTGCCTGTCTGGCCGCCGCATGCATGGAAATCGGCGCGGGACAGATTCAGGAGGCGGTTGACGGGTTTTGCGGTTTTGCCCACAGGGTCGAGTGGGTGCGCAACTGGAAGGGAATCGATTTCTACGACGACTCCAAAGCAACCAACGTCGGTGCGGTAGTAAAGGCACTGGAGGGATTCGACCGGCCTGTGCTCCTCCTGCTTGGCGGCAGGGATAAACTGGGCGCTTATCAGCCGCTGCTGGCGCCGCTCACCGCCCGGGGCAAAGGGGTTTTTGCCTTTGGGGAAGCCGGACCGAGAATTTACGATGAATTATGCGGAAAAGTTCCGGCGGGACTTTATCCGGATTTGGAGTCGGCCTTCCGGGATGCGATCGACCGGGCTTTACCGGGAGACGTTGTTCTGCTCTCACCGGCATGTGCTTCTTTCGACCAGTATGAGAGCTACGCCCACAGAGGAGACCATTTCAAGAATCTGGTGGCGCAGCTTGAAGACTAGCGGGAGATGAGAAGATAGCTAACCCTACAGTCCTGCTTGGAGACTAGCTTGTCTAGAACGGCATCGGACATACCCCAGGCTATGACAGGGCAGGCGGCGGGACTCGACGCAAAGGAAAAGCAGCGCCTCACCTGGAAGCCTCTTCCTCTGGAGGTCCAGCTCTGGGTCGAAGTGTCCCTGCTGATTGCCTTCGGCTTCATAATGATCTACAGCGCCAGCTCGATTCCAGCCCTGACGAGGTTCTCCGACCCGAATCATTACCTGAAGCGTCAGCTTTTTTGCGTCGCGCTGGGGATGCCGATCATCTACGCTGTCAGCCGTGCCTCGTACCGCTCTTATAAGAAATACTGCGGCCCCGCGCTGCTTGGGATGATTGTGCTGCTGGTCCTGGTGCTGATTCCCGGACTTGGGGCAAAATACAACAATGCCCGGCGCTGGTTCGGGGTGGGAGGCATACATGTCCAGCCTGCCGAGTATGCCAAGGTAGTATGGGTTTTATTCCTGAGTTACGCCCTGGTAAAGAAGCAGGACCGCATCAGGGAATCCTGCGTCAGCTTCTGGCCCTTCATAGTCCTTTGCGGCATATTCAGCGCTCTTTTGCTCAAAGAGCCCGACTTCGGGACCACATTCATGTTCGTGGTGCTCATGATCATCATGCTGGCGACTGCCGGGGTCCCCTGCCGCTACTTTTTTGTCTTGACCCCTTTTGCCGTCATTGGAATCTACAAATTCGTCTATCTTGTCCCCTACCGCCGCAGCCGGTGGGACGCCTTTATCAATCCCTGGCTCGATCCTCTCTATTCGGGCTATCAGCTCATTCAGGCATGGATAGCGGTGGGCTCGGGGGGGATTTTCGGCAAAGGACTGGGCGCCGGGCAACAAAAACTCCTCTATCTGCCGGAATCCTACACTGATTTCATCTTTGCCGTTATCGGAGAGGAACTGGGTTTTGTCGGCATTGTGCTGACCTGCGTGCTTTTCTTTTTTCTGTTCCGCACCGGCCTGCAAATCTCAAGAGAAGCTCCCGACCTTCTTGGGAGCATTCTGGCGCTCGGACTTACGATGCTGCTCTCCCTTCAGGCTTTGCTCAACATGGGAGTCGTATTGGGGCTTGTCCCCACAAAAGGTATGCCTCTACCTTTCATCTCTTACGGCGGCAGCGCATTTACCGCAAATTGCCTGACTGTAGGCCTGCTCATGAGCATTGCAAGGAGCTGCGAAAAACGACCGGACAAATATGTTTAAACGTTATCAACACATACATTTCATTGGAATCGGCGGAATAGGGATGAGCGGCATAGCCGAGCTTCTGCTAAACCTCGGCTATAAAGTGAGCGGGTCGGACCGGAAGGTTTCGGATTTAACGAAACGCCTTGCGGGACTGGGCGCCGCTATCTATTCAGGGCACAGTCCCGTTCACCTCAAGGGGGCCGACGTCGTAGTGGTCTCATCGGCAATTCCCGAGGACAATCCCGAATTACAGGCGGCACGAAAGCTCCCCAAGGTTCCTCTTATCCGCCGCGCAGAGATGCTCGCCGAACTGATGCGCCTCAAATATTCGGTGCTGGTGGCAGGAGCGCATGGGAAGACTACGACTACCTCGATGGTGTCCACGGTACTCGCGCGAGGTGGTCTTGACCCCACGGTGGTCATCGGTGGAAGGCTCAATGCCTGGGGCACCAATGCCAAGCTTGGAAGCGGCGAGTTCATGGTGGCGGAAGCCGACGAGAGTGACGGCACCTTTCTCCTGCTGCCTCCCACTATCGCCGTGGTCACCAATATAGACCTCGAACACCTGGACTACTACCGGGACATCCAACATATACGCGACACTTTCCTTCAGTTTATAAATAAAGTCCCCTTTTACGGGCAGGCGATTCTTTGCCTCGAAGACGAAAATATCCAGGCTGTTTTGCCCCGCGTCGAGAAACGGTTCGTAACCTACGGGTTTTCTTCACAGGCGGATTTCCAGGCAAGGCAGGTAAGAACCAACGGCTTGTGCAGCTCGCTGCGCGTCTTTCATTGTGGAGTGGAACTGGGCGAAATGGAAATTCGAATCCCAGGCCGCCATAACGTGCTCAATTCCCTCGCGGCGGTCGCCGTAGCCCACGAGCTGGAAATACCGTGGTCCGCCGTCCAGGCCGGGCTGCATGACATGACGGGAGTCCAGCGCCGGTTTCAGATAAAGGGAGAAGCCGGCGGCGTGCTGGTCCTGGACGACTACGGCCACCACCCGACTGAAATCAGAGCGGTCCTGGAAACCCTTGCGGCCTGCTACCCCGATCGGCGGCGGATAATAGCGTTCCAGCCGCACCGCTACACCCGCACGCAGGCCCTCCAGGAGCAGTTTGCGAGGTGTTTCTACCAGTGTGACGCGCTGCTCATATCGGAAATCTATGCGGCGAGCGAAACCCCCATCCCAGGTGTTACCGGGCGTAAGCTGGCCGAAGAAATAGCGGCCCACGGGCATCATGATCTTCATTTTTGCCCGACCATGGACGAGATGCACGATAGGCTGCTCTCCATTGTGCAGCCGGGAGACGTGGTTATGACGCTTGGAGCAGGCAACATCCTCCAGGTTGGCGAATCGCTTCTCAAGAGTCTTGCGGGTCGTTAGAGATGAACTCCTTAGGCCGTGCAGTTGAATCGATTCCGGAAGTTGAATTTCGGTTCGATGAGCCGCTCGCCCGGCATACCACTTTCAGGGTGGGAGGGCCGGTGCGGCTTTTTGCCCGCCCCCGGACCGAAAGGGCCCTTTTCGCGCTCATGGAGACGATCCGGGAGATCGATGCGCGGTTCGTCGTCCTCGGCGAAGGCAGTAACGTACTGGCCCCCGACGGACCGTGGGAAATTCCGGTCATTCAGCTCCACCTGGCTTGCAACGGGCTTTTAACCAGCGATAAGGCGCCGGAAGGCCAAAAGCTCCTCTACGCCGGCGCGGGAACAAGGCTTCAGCAACTTATCGGATACTGTATCGAAAATGGCCTGGAAGGGATCGAATCGCTTGCAGGGATTCCTGCAACGGTGGGCGGCGCGATTGTGATGAATGCCTCGACGTCCATGGGCGCCATTTCGGACTGCCTCGCCCAAATCGACCTGCTTGCCCCGGATGGCACCAGGCGCTCTATTTCGAGGGAGCAACTCACCCCCGGCTATCGCACGATGGGTATTGCGGAAAACAATATTGTCCTGGGCGCATTCTTCAGGCTTAAACCCTGCTCGAGCGGCATCGTGAAAAGCCGGGTGACAGAGATTCTTCGAAGACGCCGCAAGACCCAGCCTTTGCGCTATCCTTCCGCCGGGTCGATCTTTAAAAACCCCGTGGGCCAATTCGCCGGTTCTCTCATAGAAAAAGCCGGACTTAAAGGCTATCGAATTGGTGACGCCCAGGTTTCAAGGAAGCACGCAAACTGGATAATTAATCGAGGCAACGCCCTGGCCAGGGACGTTATCGAACTGATTGAGAAAATAGAAAATGAAATTTTTGGAACTTTTGGCGTGCGTTTGGAACGAGAAATTCGTATACTCGGATAACTCAGTAGAAACCCGGTCCGATGATAAAACACAGGAAAAAGAAAAAAAACAGGTACCAGGAGAGCATATTCGGGCGAATAAGGGGAAATTTCCTTGCTTTTCGTGGGGTTCTTGCAGTTTTTGTGATGTTTTGCTTTGTCGTGTTACTCGGTGCCGCTCTTTCGCACCTCTACCACCGACTGGTAAGCGGCCCCTGGCTCAAGCTGGAGAAAATAGAAATTACAGGGGCCAAAAGACTCGACCGGACCGAAATTTTGAATGCGGTGGGCCTCAAAAGAGGCCAATGCTCCCTGAGCATAAATACAGG
>DASPQK010000048.1:0-8693 GCA_035624985.1 Syntrophobacteraceae bacterium
CGGGCGGCCAACTCAGCAAGCTCGGCCGGCATTTCTTTTGTGTCGAATTTTCCGCTATCGCCATGTCCGTATACATATGCTTTACCGCTCAGGATATCGACAACCCCTTTGAAGCTCTCGGCTGAGCCGATCGGGACCTGGAGAGGCACGCAGCCTTTGCCGAAATTATTTTGAATGTCTTGGACAGTCTTGGCGAAATCAGCCCGTTCGCGGTCCATTTTGCTGATGAAGAAGATCCTGGGTTGGCCGAATTCACTGGCAAATTCCCACACCTTTTCGGTCTGGACACGGACGCCGTCCACCGCATCGGCAAGGACCACAACCGAGTCGCCGCCCTGCATCGAAGTTTTGGTCTCGGCAATGAAATTGAAGTCGCCCGGCGTGTCAATCAAGGTAAACGGCTGTTTTTTCCAGGTGAAAGAATAGATCGAACTGCTGATGGTAGTCTTGCGCCTGACTTCTTCGGGCTCAAAGTCCAGGACCGAGCTGCCCTCATCCACCCTGCCAAGCCGGGTGGCGGCCCCCGCATTGAAAATCATGGCCTCGGCAAGCGAGGTCTTGCCTGCACCCCCGTGGGAGATTATTGCGAAAGTGCGAACTTTTGCGACGTCCTCTTTCATTTTCTATCCTTTCTCCTCAAATTGAACCCGGGGAAAAGGACGGGTTGCCCCGGGGATTAAATGCGGTTGGAGCCACTTCGGACATCTCTTCAATAAATCGTAAAAAGGTCCCTTCCAGGATGGAAACGGGAGAGCCGTTAGAACAGAGTTTGAAATATTGTCCATTATTGCAATTATACTGCAAAGTCAATATGCAGAGAAAGTATTCTACACGGAGCACAGGCGGCCGAGAACGGAAATCTGTTCGTATTACCGGCATCCGTTTGTTCACTGTCCACGGTTCACTGTTTTTTTGATGCGGGGTGAGCGCGATTTTAGTACCATGGAAAAGGTTGGTCACCATAATAGCGGCGACTCCTGGGGAGAAGTCTGAGATGGACACCATCACCTGGCAAAGCGCGCAGGCGCTTTTCCTCCAACACCTGCGCCACGAGCGAAACCTTAGCGAAGAGACGCTCAGGGCTTATGCAAGCGATTTGGGCCAGTTCGGTGCGCATTTATCCTCCTTTTTCGGGTCCGATGCCGTGGAGCTGAGAATTATCGGCCCCGACATCATCAGGGCATATCTGGCATCGGTCCACAAGGCTCTTGAAAAAACGAGCCGCGCCCGCAAACTCTCAGCCCTGCGCTCCTTTTACCGTTATCTTAACAGTGCCGGCATCTTCCCTGAAAATCCCGCAGATCTGGTTTCCCACCCGAGGATAAGGCAAAAGATACCTTCCTTCCTCCCTGTGGACGCCGTCTTCCACTTTCTCGACACCCTGTCCCACGCGGCGCACCGGCAGGGAAGCTCATGGAGAAAAGCCCGCAACTGGGCGCTGTTCGAATCGCTCTACTCAACGGGTATTCGAGTCAGTGAGCTGGTCAAACTGAATCTAAGCGGGGTAGCTTTTGATGAAGCCGTTGTTCGGGTGAGCGGTAAAGGCCGAAAAGAGCGTATAGTTCCGATCGGGACCAAAGCGCTTGAAGCGTTGAGGTATTATTTATCGGCCTTGGAGTTTCAGTGCCTGAAGGCAAGGGCGGCCTCGCAGGCCCTTTTTCTCAACTCGAAGGGCGGACGACTTACAGCGCGATCCGTCGACAGGATACTCAAAGCGGAGCTGATTGCGTGCGGACTCTGGCAACGGCTCAGTCCGCATGGGCTCAGGCACACTTTTGCCACTCATCTTCTCAACGCAGGCGCCGACCTCAGAGCTATCCAGGAGATGCTCGGCCACGAGAGCCTGTCGACAACCCAGAGATATACTCACGTGAATATGGATCAGTTAATGAGAGTCTACGACTCTTCGCATCCCAGGAGCAGGAAGAAGCAGGCGTAGGCGCCGTGATTATATTGAACAATGTCCGATCGTCATTATAGCTTGGTGGAGATTGTGATAATGGCTGATTCTATGGTGCGCGGAACAACCGTAATCGTGGTGCGTAAAGGTGAGCAGGTCGTGATGGCTGGAGACGGGCAGGTCACGATGGGTGATACCATTGTAAAGCATCAGGCCAAGAAGATACGCAGGCTCTACCATGATAAGATCGTCACCGGCTTTGCCGGCTCGACCGCCGATGCGTTTACGTTGTTCGAGAGGCTTGAAAGCAAACTGGAACAATTTAACGGCAACCTTAAACGCGCTGCGGTTGAACTGGCCAAGGACTGGCGAATGGACCGGGCGCTGCGCAGGCTCGAAGCGCTGCTTCTTGCCGCCGACGCGAACAATTCCTTCATACTGAGCGGGACCGGGGACGTTATCGAATCCGACGACGGGATGGCGGCGGTTGGTTCCGGAGCGGCGTATGCGCTTGCCGCCGCCCGGGCTCTGGAGCGCCATACCGACCTGTCGGCGCGTCAGATCGCCGAAGAGGCCATGAAGATTGCCGCGTCAATTTGCGTTTACACGAACAAGGAATTTGTGATCGAGGAGCTGTGATTGATAGAACAAACCCTTACACCCGCCGAAATCGTGCGTGAGCTGGATAAGTATATAATCGGTCAGAAAGACGCCAAGCGCATGGTCGCCATAGCTCTGCGCAACAGGTGGAGAAGACAGCAGGTGCCCGAACATCTGCGCGATGAAATAGCGCCGAAAAACATCATAATGATAGGGCCTACGGGAGTGGGCAAAACTGAGATAGCCCGCCGTCTGGCCCGCTTAGCCCAGTCACCTTTTCTGAAGATCGAAGCCAGCAAGTTTACCGAAGTCGGCTACGTGGGCCGTGACGTGGAATCCATGATCCGCGACCTCACCGATCTGGCGGTCAGCATGGTCCGCAACGAAGAGATGGAAGGGGTAAAGATAAAGGCTGAAGAGATCGCGGAGGAAAAGCTGCTGGATATTTTGCTGCCTCCCAAGCAAACGACCCCGGAAGTCCGGGAGCACCCTTTCCCGGACGAGTCCAACACGCTGATGGTGGCGAAGCAGGAGGCCGAACAGGCGGATTCGACCAGGCAAAAGCTCAGGAAACTTCTGCGAAAAGGGGTCCTGGATGACCGCTATGTCGAGCTCGACGTGCCGGACCGCAATCTGCCGATGATCGAAATCTTTGCCGGGGCGGGCATGGAGGAAATGGACTTCAATCTGAGAGAAATGCTTGGGTCGATGCTTCCCAGGCGTACCAAGCGCCGGAAGGTAAAAATCCCCGAAGCGCGCGAGATCTTGATTGTAGAGGAATCCCAGCGCCTCATCGACATGGATCGCGTGATAAAGTCGGCAATCGAGCGGGTTGAGCACTCCGGGATCATCTTTTTGGATGAAATCGACAAGATCGCCGGAAGAGAGAGCGGCGGCAGAGGCCCGGACGTATCGCGCGAAGGCGTTCAGCGCGACCTGCTGCCCATAGTCGAAGGCTCGACCGTTACGACGAAATACGGGATGGTCAAGACCGACCATATACTTTTTATCGCTTCGGGCGCCTTCCACATTTCAAAGCCTTCCGACCTCATTCCTGAACTTCAAGGGCGCTTCCCGATCCGGGTCGAGCTCACATCTCTTTCAAAAGATGATTTTGTGCGGATCCTCAAGGAGCCTGAAAACGCCCTGATTGTCCAGTATAAAGCCCTGCTCGAGACCGAACAGGTCGAGCTCATCTTCGACGAAGAGGCGGTTGACGAGCTGGCGGAGATAGCATACGAGGTAAATTCGCGCACCGAGAACATAGGGGCCAGGAGACTTCACACGGTGATGGAAAAGCTGCTTTCCGAGGTTTCCTTCAACGCCCCGGACCTCAAGGGACAGACCATCCATATAGACTGCGGTTACGTGCGAAATGTGCTGAGCGAAGTCATAAAAGATGAGGACCTGAGCAGATATATCCTTTAGGAATTCAGGAACTTAGGGATTGAGGGACAAGGGAAAAGCGGTTGTGCTCGTTTCCGGGGGAGTCGATTCGACGACATGCCTGGCGATCGCAGGGCGCGAGGGCTATGAGGTCTACGCGCTAAGCTTCAATTACGGGCAGCGCCATCGGGCAGAACTGGAAGCGGCCAGGAGGGTCGTAAAAGCGCTTGGCGCCAGGGACCACCTCATTTTAGAGCTTCCACTGGACAGGATAGGCGGCTCCGCCCTCACATCCGGGATCGAGGTGCCCAAGGACACTTCGCCGGATCAGATGCAGGGACGCATTCCAGTCACCTACGTGCCCGCCCGGAATACCGTTTTCCTCTCGCTTGCTCTAGCATGGGCGGAAACGCTTGCGGCCCCCGACATTTTTATAGGTGTAAACGCCCTGGACTATTCGGGTTATCCCGATTGCAGGCCGCAATATATCGAATCTTTCGAAAAAATGGCGAATCTGGCTCTGAAAGAATGCGTCGAGGGTAGAATGCGCATTTGCATTCATACGCCGCTCATTAAATGGACAAAGGCGCAGATAATACGAAAGGGAGTCGATCTCGGGGTAGATTTTTCGATGACCCATTCGTGCTACGATCCCGATCCATTTGACAGAGCATGCGGAAGATGTGACAGTTGTATCCTGCGAAGAAGAGGTTTTTTGGAAGCGGGCGTGGCCGACCCGATTCAGTATGCGCCATGACTGAAACGCAAACAACCGGAAAATCCACCGCAGAGGCGCAAAGAAAAGAGATTCAAGAAACAGGAAACAAACCCCGGCAACTCAATATCTGCGCACCGTGCGGTTGCGGGTAGAATCTAAAGGCAAATGAAACGAGACCCAGGCGAGTTTACCCTGCTCGGAAAGAAAGCCGAAATTCCCAGGACGCCGGAAGAGGCCGTCCTGGAGACGTTTCGAAACGCTCATCCGCAAACCGACTACGTGGTTCGCCTGAGCGCTCCCGAATTTACCGCCCTGTGCCCGATAACCGGCCAGCCCGATTTTGCATCGATCGTGGTGGACTACGTGCCTTCCGACCGGCTCGTGGAAAGCAAATCGCTGAAGCTTTTCTTACAAAGTTTCCGTAACTACGGCGCCTTTCACGAAGACTGCACCGTCTACATCCATAACCGACTGAAGGATGCGATGTCGCCCAGGTTCATCCGGGTGACCGGCATATGGAACGCCCGGGGCGGAATCGCCATAGATGTGGTGGTACAAAGCGGCGCTTTGCCTCCGTCCTGTACTCTTTTGCCTGTGGGCAAAATATACTATGGAGGGGGAAGAGAGTGATGTGACGGGTGTCGGGTATCGGATGTCGGGTGTCGGGTGTCCGAGGCCGCAATTTCGCTCTTGACATGTAAAAGGTTTTTCCGATACCCGATATCCGATATCCGTTATGAACCTTTCCTTCAGCACCAACGCATTCGTCGGGTTTTCGGTTCCCGAGGCAATTGAGATCATCGCCAAAGCCGGCTATTCGGGCGTGGAAATCCTTGCCGATGTCCCGCACCTCTATCCTTACTCGACAACGGCTGTCGAACTTGCCGCGATTGCCTCGTCGCTGGAAAAAAACCGCATCCGGGCGGCCAACTTAAACGCCAATACCGCTGTCGGCTGGTACAGGGCGAAATTTTGGGAGCCTCTTTTCGAACCTTCGCTTGCCAACCCCGACAAGTCGGCGCGCAAATGGCGGGTCGAATACACAAAGAAGTGTATCGATATGGCCGAAGTTCTTTCATGCCCGAACATCAGCGTGACATCCGGCAGGATGGTCCCCGGGGTGAGGCCCGAAAGGTCAGCGGCGCTGCTCAAAGGGTCCATCCTGGAGATAGTCGAATATGCGGCCTCAAAAGGCATCCGGGTGGCGATGGAATATGAACCGGGGCTTCTTGTGGAACGTGCCGAGGAGATGGCGTCATTGATCGGGGAGGTGGGCGCTCAAAACTTCGGAGTGAACCTCGACCTGGGTCACAGCCATCTTGCAGGGGAATCCCCCGCTCATGTGGCGCAGATGTTCGGGCGGGGAATTTTCCATATTCACATTGAAGATATAAAAGACCGGAAGCATTATCATCTCATTCCCGGAGAAGGGCAGATCGACTTCGAAGCTATTTATCTGGCGCTGACGCAAATCCACTATGAGGGGTTCATAACGGTCGAGCTTTACACCTTCCCGGAAAACCCGGAACAGGCGGCCCAAAAAGCCTTCGATTATCTGGTGAAAATTTTTACGGTCGGACAGTAAAATGAAATTTGCCTTCAGTTCCAACGCCTTCGTCCATTGCACTCTTCTGGAATCCATCGGGATTCTTGCCGATATCGGCTATGAGGGAATCGAGATCATGGCCGATGTCCCACATGCCTACCCGCTCCATTTCACCGGTGAACACATACGGCAGACAAGGAAGCTTCTGGATGAAAGGCGCATGCGTATTTCCAACCTCAATGCCTTTATGCACAATGCCGACGGCGACGTTTACCATCCTTCCTGGGTAGAAAAAGACCCGGCCGAGAGAGCAAGAAGAATCGATTATACGCTCAGGTGCATCGAGCTGGCCGAAAAACTCGGCGCACCGCACATCTCGACGGAACCCGGCGGTCCGCTGGAGGGGACGTCGCGGGAAGAAGCGACGTCATATTTTCTCGCCGGTTTGAGAGCGGTGGAAGAGAGCGCTCGGCGCAAGGGGATAAAAATACTGATCGAGCCTGAACCCGGGCTTCTTATCGAAAACAGCCGGCAGTTTTTGGAGATTTTCGGCGAGCTCGACCCGGCTGTTTTCGGCCTCAATTTCGACATAGGCCACTTCTTCTGCGCAGGCGAGGACCCTTCCGCCCTCGTGCTGCAATTGAAGGATTATACGCCGCACTTTCACCTCGAGGATATCGCGCCCTCCCGCAGGCACCACCATCTCATGCCCGGCGAAGGGGCCATAGACATCCCCGGAGTGCTCGAAGCAATCGAGAGCACAGGTTTTACGGGTTTCGTCACCGTCGAACTCTACACCTACTCGCATAATGCCGAAGAGGCCGCAAGCCGCGCCTTCCGTTACTTGAGCCGGTGGGGTGAGAAAGCTAAGAAGCTGAAGTGAATCGGTGGACCGGTGAATTGGAAGGGAAGGGTGCAGAGAAGATGCACGGTCCGCCACGCACCAGCCGAATTATCCGCGACCGGCGCTTTGAGCCGGCTTGTCCGACGATCATGTTCTTCGTTTTCCTATTGACGATGATTCACGCACAGCAGTCTTCGGCCCCCATGTGAAATATTGGGGGCGCTCGCCTGCCAAATGCACCTTTTTTGTCAACTAAAGTGCTTCGGTAAACGTCTTGGATTTTCAAAAAATAAAGTATTCCGGAGGGATGACGTGATGAAAAGGGGTGCTGTCATCGGCATGGGGTCGGTTTTGCTGGTCGCAGGCCTTGCAGGCCTGGGACTTTTGCAGACCGGAATGATTTATCCACCGTCATCGAGCGGGCCTCCCGAAGTCGGGCGGCCCGCCGTTTCCGAACCGGGCGTCCCGCAAGCCCAGGTCCCGGCGAACCTGACGCAGGAAGGGGGGACGGGGTCGTCGGTCCAGGCGCCTCGATCCGGAAGTTCGGCCAACGGAGGGGGGGCAGTCCCCGGCAACGGGCGGGCTTCGACTCAGACAGGGCAGGCTTCGACCGAGGCCGGGCAAGCTTCGACCGAGGCCGGGCAGCCGGCGCCGAGAAGCCCGACGGCCGAAAAACAGGTCCCGGTCCCACGCGCCGGAGAAGGCGAACGGCGTTATTCAGGTCCTGAGCGGCCCCATCCGAAAAAGCAGCTTTCGGAGGCCCGGCGTCCGGCGGCGCATGCCCGTACAGCGGGGCGCGCCTCAGCCCGTCCGGCGAAGCGCGGGTCGCAGGGGCCTCTTGTGATAAGGTTCAACTTCGATCCGGCGCGGAAGCGCTGCCTCGACGTAGCGCAGGTGCACCTGGGCGACAAAATAAGGATCAATGTGCATAAGGTGGGGCTGGTGAACCGCAGGGTTTACTTCACTTTCCTAAGGCGCCTCAATTCAGAGCAGGGCGCCCTTTTGGAGCTAAAGACCATGGGTTCGTTCGAACCAGTGGCCTACCGCCGATGTCGAGGCCACTATGAGGTTGAGGTGAAAATCTATCCGGGCAACCGGTGGAATCTGATGCCGAGGAGTTTTGTATGAGCCGACTTTATCTTGCTATAGTGTTTTCGGCCGTCTCGCTGGCCGGTTTAGCCATGATTCTGTATGCCATACTGACCGGGTCGCGCCGCCGGGAGGAAAGTCCGGCTGCAGTGGAGGTTGGTTTTTCCGGCGGCGCGGGCAGTGCAGGCGATGCAATCTTCGATCTTGACATAGGCCACGAAGGACTCAAGCACAGGGAGAAGGAGCCTTTCGATCCGAGTAAGCACAAGCCTCTGCCTCTATGAAACGGGTGAACCGGTGATTTTTTCGATTCACCCGCTCACCTCTGGATCTACCCGGCAGTCTTGAGGCAACTCAGAGCAGCGGCCCATGATGCGGACAGAGGCCAGGTCGATGAAAGGCCACAGGGCTGAGTCAGCCGCATTGGAGCCTGCCCGGAGGGCGGTGAAATGCCCGCTGTGTTTGCTGAATTGACCGGCTAAAATGCTGGTTGTTCTTCCATTTTGCGTGCGCAAAATCCTTTTGCTTCCTTGCTTCTGGTTTTTATTCTTCGTGATTTGGTTTTTCCCTCCTTCTTGCCGATAGGTTTATGGTTTTTCTCCGCCATGGA
>DASPQK010000049.1:0-4856 GCA_035624985.1 Syntrophobacteraceae bacterium
GTCCACCCCCGCTTTGCGGGCATTAGAGCTGTTGAACTTCTTCATCGCTTAAATCTCGCTCCGGTAAATTGCGGCGGCGACATACCCGACAACCCCGGACCTGTCACCAGTCACATCACCCGAATTAGCGTAGTTGAGCACTTTGCATCGGTCAGCACCGAGCTTTTTGGCTGCAAGCATCATGGCAATCAACGGCCCCGCCCCGCAAGCCTGAGTCCTCTGATTTTCCACTTCAGCGGCGAGCCCCTGCGGATCGAAACAGTTCAGCCGCTCCAGGCAGACCCCGTCCATCAGCATCGCTTTTTCGTAGGGATAGTAATGCGACAGATCGCTGCTCGCGATAATCAATACCCGCTTGTGGCTGCATGCCTCCGCAATTGCTTCGGCCAGCTTGAGGCAAAAATCATAGTGCTGAGTCCCCATTATGACGGGCGTCAGACTGAAGGCGTCCAACACCATCTGGAGAAAGGGAAGTTGGATTTCAAGGGAATGCTCCCTGGAGTCGGCTTGCGGGACGTAGCGTATGATGGCGGCGTTTTTATAGAGCTCGTCAATCAGCTCGCGGTCCAGCGGGACAATACCCAGGGGAGTGCGGTATCCGCCCAGATTGTAGATGCTCGCTCCGGCGAAACTTGCCTGGTGGCTGGGAGCCAGTATGAGCACCCGGTCAAAGTGACTCTTTAAAAGGAGCTTATAGGAGAAGGCAGCTACGCCTCCCGAATAGATATACCCCGCATGCGGAACGACAAGGCCGATAAGTTCTCCCTGCAGATCGGCCGGGCGAACCCGGTCAAGATACCTGCCAAGCTCCTTTTTCAGCACCGCACGATCGGCCGGGTACCAGGTCCCGGCAATTACCGACTCCCGGATTTTTTCGGCGCTCATGTTTGCTTTTGCCTCTTTTTGATTGCCCACCGCAGTGCTCAGCCGTCCACTCGGGACACCTGCGTACAATGCCCTGCTACGAAAGGGCCTGATGGCTTGCGCTTCGCTCCACCCTTCCTACGGGTCTTTTGGTGGTTTCGGGTGTCCAGCGGGGACATGATGCCCTGCGGTGAATGCTCTGAGAGTTATTCGATCCTGGGCACCAGCGTCCACTTTATGAACCACCATCGGGCGTCCGGGTCCTTGTCCAGGCAGACGATCCCCCCGTTCTGGAACTTGAAAATAAGCCTTTCAGCCGACCCGGTAATAAGAAAGCCGGTAAGCCGTTCCATGAAAGGCAAATGCCCTACGAGCATGAGATTATCGCCGGTTTTAAGCGTATTTGCAACTGCGGCGACATCATCGAGAGGATCAATGCCTGAAATCGGTTCGGTTTTGCTCTTTTCTCCCAAAAGCTTCTCGGCAAAAATTTCGGCGGTCTGCCGCGCTCTCTTCCTGCCACTGTGTCTTATGGCCGCAGGCCGCACACCGTAGCCTGCGGCGACCTCCGCTATGCGGTTCACATCTGCATAGCCTTCCTGAGACAGGCCCTGCTCGGGGTCCTGTTCTTTCGAGAGGCTTTTCCCATGCTGAGCAAGGTAGAGCGCCATATTTTCCCCTCGTAAAGTAGATTAAACAGACTATTCGCAGTAATGGCCCCGGATGTTTAACTTTTAATGAGAATTATATCTTTGTCTATTGAAAAGAGAAATAAATGGAGACCCCGCAGGTGATCCAATATTGTAGCTTCGAAGGCAAGACCTATTCGGAAGACTCTGAAATCTGCGTGCTCCTGCGCTGCATGATCTGCAACAAAGGTCAATGGGAAGACCGGAAAAGCCATGGGCTCGCCGCTTTGGTATGGCAGCCCTTTTGCAGGGGCATGCGCCCTATTTGAGCGTCTTTATAGCTTGGACCACATCCAGGTAGAGCTGGGCTTCAGAGGGAGAGATGACAGGATGGCGGCCCGTCAACTTCAAATCGCCGTTGCTTATAACTATTCCCAGATACTGCCCCCCTTTTGGCAGTATGCTGTAAGCCCCTTCGTCCACCCTTGCAAGCGTCCCTAATTCTTGCCCCTCTGAATCGAGGATAGCCCACTTGCCCTCCCCCAAAGGCCTGAGGGTGACTTCATCAGCCTGGCTGATAGAGACAAAGCCCATAAAAAAAAGGCACAGACATATGAGAGCAAGCGCTTTTTTCATCCAAGCCTCCAGGAACTTAGCAGGGTGATGAAAAAGGATTGGAATTCCCACTGTCAGGTGAAGGGGTCAAGGGACATTCGCCCTATTTGAGCGTCTTTATCGCCTCGAGCACATCCAGGTAAAGCCGGATTTCAGATGGAGAGACAGTCACATGGCGGGCCAGCAACTGCAAGTCGCCGTTGCTTTTAATAACCCCCAGATACTGCCCCCCTGTTGGCAGTATGCCGTAGGCCCCTTCATCCGTCTTTGTAAGCGTCCCTATTGCTTGCCCGCTTGAAGCGAGGATAGCCCATTTGCCCTGTTCCAAAGGCTTGAGGGTGACGTCATCAGCCGGGCTGACAGAGACAAAGCCCATCAAAAAAAGGCATAGATATATGAGAGCAAGCGCTTTTTTCATCTAAGCCTCCAAGAACTCAGGTGCAAAGGTGAATCCGTGAATTGGTTTTTTCCCGTTAACCTTTGACCTGTTCACCTTCTTTTACTGCCTGACAATGGTGCTTGATATTCACTCCCTTGACTATAAAAATCACGCTTTCAGCAATATTGGTCGCCTGGTCGGCGGCGCGTTCGAGACATCGGGCGGCTATAATGGTCTCGACCGACCTTTGCACGGCGGGCGCCTCGTTGGTCATATAGTCCAGAGCATCCTCGAGAATGCGGTAATTGAGAGCGTCGGCAACATCGTCCATTTTGCAGACATCCGTGGCAATATCCGCATTCTGGGTCACAAAAGAAGATATTACAGTGCGCAGCATGTAAAGGGCGGTATAGCCCAGTTCCTCGATGGCATGATTACGTGGAAGAGGCGGGCGCTTGTTCAAGTTTAGGGCCCTTTGAGCGATGTTTACGGCCTGGTCCCCTATGCGCTCGAGTTCTACCGAGATCCGCAAGGCGCCGATTATGAATCGCAGATCCCGCGCCATAGGCTGATCGAGAGCGAGAAGCCTGAGCGAATGGCGGTCCACTTCCACTTCCAGCAGATCGATTTCCCGGTCCCCGTTCAACACTTCTCTGGCCAGGTCGTCGTCCCTTTCCACCAGGGCCTTTATAGAATTTTCCAGGGCTTTTTCGGCAAGGGTCGCCATCTCGAGGATTGTCATTTTGAGCTGTTCCAGATCGGAGTGGAATCTTTTATCCATTTGTCAACAACTCCCAGGGGCCCCCTTCGTTCGAGTCCGGGGTCGTGTGTCCCGCAGCGATGGATCTTTACTTCTTGTCCCCTGACTCGTGGCTCTCGACCCGGAAGGTTCGCCTATTTCCAGGCAACCCTCATGCCAAATCGCAAACATCGATACAGATATAAATGAATTTCGGACCGGTTTGGATTCTAATCTCAAGAAATAAGCGGATTCAACACAAATTTTAATAATCATTAAAAATAATACCTGGCCTTACAGGGTGATAAAAGGTGACGTCAGTAGGGTTTTTCGCCCTGGTGTGGGAATTCCAACGCTTTTTGATCACCCTGCAAATTCCTGAATCCCCGAATCCCATTTTCGATGTACTTTGGGAGACGATTCTGGTATTGAAGAAGCCCGCAATAGATTGATCGATACCAGGAGGATTTATGCCCAGACGTTTCATTATCGTACTCTCAGCTCTTTTTTTGGTCTTTGTCTATTCACCGTTTTCGCCCACCAGGCCCACTTCAGCAGCTCAGGAAGAAATGATCGTCGGCACGGTGGTCAAGCACGGGAAGGTGTTCGTAATCGAGACCGACGAAGGCGATTACATCGCCAAGGGTAAGGACCTGTCCAAAATGGAAGGCAAAATGGTCGAAATCACCGGCACGGTAAGTGAAAGTGACAAAGGCGATACGATCGAAGTGAAATCGGTTGAGGAGGTCGAGGAATAAATCCTTCGAACCTTGACTAAATATCTATGACTTTTTATCCCTGGGCAGCTTTTGTCCGCGCCCGGCGTGCGTATGTCGCCGCCTCCAGCCCGGCTACGCACCCCTCCCCCACCGCTTTGGCTATCTGCCATGGCGGGCCGCAGATGTCTCCTGCAGCATAAAGGCCCGGCACATTGGTTTCCTGCTTTCCATTGGCCACCACGAAGCGCATCGTATCGCTGTCGAGCGCAACCCCAAGAGTCGATGCAAGCTCTATTGCGCCCTTGGCCCCCAGTTCGACGAAAACTCCGCTGGTTTCTATTTCCGTCCCGTTGTCGAGCAAAACGGCCCGGACCCCACTGTCTCCAAGAATGCGCCTCACATTACGACCCATATGGACTTCTATTCTGCTGCTATCGATCTGATAACGAAGATGCTCCGATATTTCCAGAGCGCTGCAAACCAGATGAGTTTCGTCGGCGATGAGCAGCATTTTAAGGGCGCCGGAAGCGGCCGCGCTGCCATTGCCGACGACAGTGACCACCTGATTTCGGAAAAAATTGGCATCGCAATCAACGCAGTAGCTGACCCCTTTGCCGAGCAACTCCTTTTCCCCTGGGACGTTCAAGCGGTTGCGCGATACTCCCATGGCGAGAACTATCGCCCAGGTGAGCAGGGAATCTCCCGATTCGAGTCTGAGGCTGAATTGGCCGCTCACCTTCTGTTCGAGGTGAAGAACGTCCTGGTCGAGGAGGACTGCCCCGAACTTTTTCGCCTGATGTCTTCCTGCCTCGAGGAACGCCTCCCCTGAAATCGTCTCATCAATGCAGCAGTAATTTTCGATGTGAGCTTTATACAATGCGCTGCTCTGCACTTTTCCCAAAACTGCCACT
>DASPQK010000050.1:0-4614 GCA_035624985.1 Syntrophobacteraceae bacterium
CGGACCCGCCTCAGGGAGAAGACCGCAGGGGTTATCTGCCTTACCAGGCAAGCGTGGCGATCTGGTATATAATCACCATGGCCCTTGGGGCCGCAGGGGTCGGCATTTTTTCCAGGGCCGTGGAAGACCCCTTCAGAAACCTTACGGCAGGCAGGGGGCGGCGCTTTTCATTGCGCTGGTGGGCGCTGCGGTGCGCTCCCGTGCTGGTGCTTTTGCCGGCGATCGGGCGATGCCAGGTTCGCGGGCAGGTGGGCCTGATGGTCGTATTTTTTCTCTGCTGCACCGTGGCCGCCATTTTGAGAGGCAAGAGGTTTCGAGCCGGCCTGTGGCTTTCGGCTGCGATCTGCATACAGGAGATGCCCGTTGTTCTGCTTGCCTTTCCGCTGTGGAGGCGCGACCGGCGGATGATCTGCGGGAGCGCCGCCGGGCTTCTGGCCGGGCTTGTCCTGGCGCCGCTCATGGTGCTTGGCCCGCACAACGCTGCGGCCACGTACAAATCATACTGTGAAAGACTTGCGGTCGCCGGGGGATGGTCGGCCGAACGCGGGACCGGGAGCAGCCGGGCGGCAGAGCAGCTGGGCGGGATTGCCAACACAGACAGCAATTCTTTCATGGTCGTTTTGCACAATATTGGTCATCCCCGCAGAACCGGCCGCCCGAGCGCGCCCGGCCCCGGCACGCGCGCCGCTCATTGGGCCCTGGCGGCTGCGATGCTGGCGGTCACCCTGGCCGCTTCGGGCTGGAAGAGGCAGGGGCGGGGCGGCAAAGTGGATGCGACCGTATCCGAGGTGTCTTTTTTCTGTGCGCTTATCCCGTTGATGTTGGCGGCAAACCCCGTATTTCATCCCCATTACGTTTCGATGGCGCTGCCGCTGGTGATGGTGCTTATCGTCATACTATGGGAGAGGTACTCATACGGGCATATCCCGGCTCTGTGGAAGGCGGTGTTCTGGTTTGCGGCGATTTCTCACCTGGCGACCTCAATAGACAGGGGGCCGTTTTTATACCTCCGGGATTTCGGGCTCGTTTTGTTGAGCACCCTGACGCTCTGGGCGGCGACCCTTTTGGCGATCAGGCAAACCCGGCTTGTGCCGTTTGTGTCCGAGACGCCCTTGCCGAGGCCGCCGCAGGTCCACATCGACAAAGTGGCGGTGGTGCTGCCTGCCTTTAATGAAAGCCAGGTCATCGGGCGCGCCGTGGGTGAGGCCGTCGGGTTTGCGGAGCGCAATCCGGCTTTCCATTTTCTGTTCGTCGATGACGGTTCCACTGACGGCACCATGGAGGTGATGAAAAGGGCCCTGGAGGGATGCGAGGCGCCCAATGTTTCCTGCGCAGGCTATGCATCCAACCGGGGCAAAGGGCATGCGATCAGGACCGGCTTCGAGATGATGGAGGCCGACGCCTATTGTTACATGGACGCCGACATGGCGTATTCGACCGATTACCTGAGAGTGATAAAGCAAAAGCTGGAGTCGGCCGACATCGTTATCGGCTCCCGCAGCCTGCACGCCCGCATCCTGAAGGAGGCCCATACGATGAGGGCGGTGCTCGGCGTGTCGTTTAACTGGATTGTGACTTCTCTGCTCAATCTGCCCTTCCGTGACACGCAGGCAGGCTTGAAGGGTTTTCGCCGTGAGGCGGCAAGGCGCCTGTTTGGCAGGAGCGGGCTGAGCGGGTTCAGTTTCGATGCCGAGGTGCTTTTTGTTGCCCGCAAATGCGGCTACTGGGTGGAGGAGTTCGAAGCGTATGCCGGGGGCGGGCATGAATACAGCAAAGGCCGGCGTGTGCTTTCGATGTCACTTGCGATGTTGCGGGACCTTGTGCACATCAAGTGGAGAAATTTCAAAGGACAATACGAACCCTGATCCCTAAACCCCGCAATCCCGCGCCGCGCCGGACTGCGGGCTTCACCCACCCGCCCCGCCCCCGCGCCGCGCTGGATTGCGGGGTTTGCGGCTTATCAGTCTGCGGCGCAAATTCACCACAAAGTCCTGCGTATTGGTAAGGATGGACCTTGCGGTGAGCGATCCCCGGTCGGCCAGTTTGTTTGCCGCAAACTCCGACATATCCACCACGAAAAAGTATACAGGGCGAACCGTGCCGTTTTCCATCACCCTGTAGGAAGGGGTCATGTTTCCAGTGGCGATGGAGTGCAGTTGGGTGGCCATTGCAATGACCGTGGTGGCGCGTTTTGCCAGCTCGCGCATCTTGTCCTGCGCCTCAGCCGAATCTGCGATCACATCGGGCATGGGGCCGTCGTCGCGAATGGAGCCCGCCAGCACGAACGGCACCCCCCGCTTGACTAAAGAGGCCATGATGCCGTCTTTTACCACTCCGGCCTCCACGGCTTGCCTGATCGAACCCAGGGCGCGAACCCGGTTGATGGCGTCCAGATGTTTGTAATGGCTCAGTTCGGCGTGTCGTTTGGTGTAGATGTCCTGTCCGAGCGCGGTGCCGAAGAGCGCGGCCTCGATATCGTGAGTGGCCAGGGCGTTGCCGGCCAGAACTGCGTGGACGAACCCGGCCTCGATAACGGCGCAAATGGAGTCTCGGGAGTCTTTGTCGAAGGCCACCGCCGGGCCGAGCACCCACAGGATGAAGCCGTTTTGGCGATCGTGTTCCAGCAGGTTATAGAGTTCGTCGTAGTCGTAGGAAAAAGATGTCTCGCGGGACACGCGGGTGCGAAAGGCAAACTTTTCGCGGGCCTCGGGCCGCCAACCGAAAGGCTCCACATGGACCAATATGCCGTCTTCGCCGTTTTCGCGCCGTCCGCAGGCGACCAGGTCGCCCGGCTCAAGGAGGCGGAATTCGCGCACTTCGATGCTGCCGTCGGCAAGAAGCACCGCTACGCAGTCCATGCGCGAATCTTTCGCCAGGGTCCACTTTGCCCTGCTAACATGGAAATATTCCGGGTATATGGAGGTTGCATGATAGCCCGGCGGCGCCACTCCGGCCCTTTGGACCGGTTCGAACCGCACCACGGGCGCATTGAGCAGATGGGGCGCCGTGAAATCGGGTGGAAGAAACTCGGGCAGTCTAAACGATGACATCTTCATCTCCTTGCAGTTTACTATTCTAAGGCTGCGCTGAATTTGTTCAACTCCTGTCAAAGGCCGGGAAAAATATTTCTAAACAAAAGAGCCTAACCTTCCGAAAAAAGTGTAAAGGTAATCCCCCTGACTCAATGGATGGGGAGAACTTTAGAAGTATTGGTAAAAAAACTCTTGGCCGGACCGGGCGCGAGAGCGGGAACACATTGTTTTTTGTTGCAAAAAGAGCCATTGGCGCTTAATGTGGAACGGCTGTTTCATCCGAATTGAGCGATTTAAATTCTAAAACACTCTCATGCCGGCGATCCCCCAAGCGCAGGATTGCTCCGGACCCTGGGTTGAACACTTCCGTTGCAGGCTCCGCTTCTGGTGTCCGCACCCGGTTGGTGTGCTGTGCGGCGTGGATTTCGCCCCGGCCTTCGTCGGGGTGACGCCTCGCAATGACGTTCGGAGCCGATGCTCGGTGGAATCGCTCGATTGAGGTTTTAATCTGATTACGGACGGCGAAGAGATGGTTCCATTGTCTTGGAGAAACATGGGAATTTGTCCCGCAAATCTTCGGACCGCGGATTAGGAAACTACCGTGCGCACAGTGTTGGTTTTTTCATTTCTGTTTGTTTTCTGGTCGTCCTGCGCTTGCCTGGCTACGCCCATGGAATCGGTGCCGGAGCCGAACAGCGGGGGACCCCCGGTTGCGGTGGATGTCGTCCAGGTCACCCCTACCCTCAAACTTCCTGACACTCCGGTCCATATGTTCATAAGGGAAGGCACGGAGAGCCGGTTCGAAGGTTACTTCATAGATGCCCGGTACGGCTGGGATGTGGAGGACTACGAATTCTACAAAATATGGTGTCTCGAAAAGGGCAGGCCGCTCCCTAAGAACACCATTTACAAAGTCAGACTCTACGACTACACCAGTCCCGATCTTCCGCCGCGATTGAAAGACATGGACTTTAACCGGATCAACTACATCCTTAATCACAAACCGCAGTCCGCTTCGAAGAAAACCATCCAAGAGGCTGTATGGTATTTCACAGGCGCTAAAAATATTGGACAACTGAGCCCCGAAGCGGTTCAGCTTATCGAAGAGGCCAAGCAGAACGGAAAAGATTACATCCCGCACGATGGTGATCTTGTGACCGTCGTTTGTATGCCTGTAAACGAAGAAAAACAGGCGACAATCATAGAGCTTGCAGTCCCCGCCCTTGTCGCGCCGGCCAAAGTCGCTGCTGTCGCGCCGACAGTCGCCAGCAGTTCCCTCTGGGGATTTGATTTCATCATCCCACCTGTGTTTTTCGGCGGGGGTGGAGGCGGAGGCGGCGGCAATGTGATCCACCACCACGGCATTTCCGAACCCGGCACCCTGGCCCTGCTTTTGACCGCAGCGGTGTGCTACCTCATCATGGTGCGCAGCCGCACCCGTATTGGGAAGTGAAAACATTGAGCAGTGAGGAGTCAGAAGTGAGGACAGACATCAAAATCTCAATGGTAATAATATTGGTTATTTGCTGTGTAAGCACTGCGGGATGCATATCACTTCCCAAGACTTATAATACCGATGAGC
>DASPQK010000051.1:0-3087 GCA_035624985.1 Syntrophobacteraceae bacterium
TCGAGCACCGGCACCCCATCGATTTTCGTTCACCCGGTCGAAGCTTTGCACGGAGACCTGGGGATAATCCAGAGCGCAGACACCGGCCTGTTTTTGAGCAACAGCGGCGAGACCGCCGAGGTGCTTCAGTTCCTTCAGATATTCAAGCGGCTGGGCCTCAAAACCATAGCGATAGTGGGAAAGGCCAATTCCACTCTCGCCAGGGACTGTGACATCTGCCTGGACGCATCCGTAGAGTTGGAGGCTTGCCCTTTAAACCTTGCTCCCACCAGCAGCACTACCGTCGCGATGGTTCTGGGAGACGCCCTGGCCGGGTGCCTTCTGACCTTCAAGGGGTTTTCGGCCGAAGATTTCAGCAGGCTGCATCCTTCAGGCGCCCTGGGCCGGCGGCTCCTCTTCCGGGTTAAAGACCTGATGCACCTGGGAGACGATCTGCCCCTGGTAATGAGCGGAACGCCGATGCGGGAGGCGCTTGTAACTTTGACCGGCAAAGCGATGGGAGCGGCTATCGTGGTTTCTTCCCAGGGAGATCTGCTGGGGATTTTTACGGACGGGGATCTGCGCCGGGCGGTACAACGACACCAAAACCTTCTGGATATGGAAATCGACAAATTGATGACCCGGGACCCTGTGGTCATTCACCACGACCGAATGGCGGCTGAAGCCCTCAACCTGATGGAGAACCGCCCCTCGCAAATAGGTGTGCTTCCGGTGCTGGATCGCGACAATAAGGTCGCCGGAATCATACGGCTCCACGACCTGGTCCGGGCGGGACTGTAAAACCGTGAGCCGTGAACCGTGAAAGGCAGGGGCCGTTTTTTCGGATCACGGATCACCTCCGCGCCGCGCGGGATCGCGGGGTCACGGTCTTTCAGGCGTCCCGTCTTCTATAAAAAGACATAAGAAACTCAGCGTCTTTGGGCGAGAGGTCAAATCGCGTGACGGCTTCGTTTACGAGTTTCTGCACGGATTTGTCCATGTTTTCGTCCAGTTCGGCTGAAATCCATTTTACGGCTTTGCGCAGCGCTTCACCTTCAGGCATTATTGTGGTCATGGTCCCGACCTCCCCGGTAGAAGATTTCAATCCCGTGTCCGTTTACCTATTATACCAGATTAAAGGAAACAGATATGAAAAGACCTTTTATCGCTCTTTGTATCTGGCTGCTGCTCCCGGTGTCCGCCTGCCCGGCGGTGACCACTTTCGAAATCTATGAGGCGAGCGCTTTGAGCCAAGCAATAAAGCGCAACAAGCTGATAGTGGGAATGGAGGTCGGGTTTTTCCCGTTTGAATATGCCGACACGGACGGGCGCCCGGTGGGTTTCGACGTTGAGCTTGCAAACATTGCCGCTTCCGAGCTGGGTGTTGCTCTCGAGATTAAGGAGATCGAATTCAGCGGCCTCATTCCCGCTCTCCAGATCGGCAAGATCGATATGATAATTTCGGGGATGTCCCGGACTCCGGCGCGCGCGCGGACCGTGTGTTTCACGCAGCCGTACTTCGAAGCCGGCTTGTGTGCTCTTGTGAGCAACAAACGGGCGCCGCAGGTCTTCGAGGTCGCTTCTTTGAACGCCGAGGGGCGAATTCTGGCCGTAAAACTGGGCACCACGGGCGATATCGTTACCGGGCGGCTGTTCCCGAAAGCCACGGTAAAAAGGTTCAAGGAAGAAACCGAGTGCGTGCTGGAGGTTGTCTCGGGCCGGGCCGACGCCTTCATCTACGACCAGGTGTCCGTCAACAGACACCACGCGCAGAACCTGCAAACCACACACGCGATAGAAAAACCCTTCACCTTCGAGCCTTATGCGGTGGCAATAAAAAGCGGCGATTTCGATTTTCTTAACTGGTTAAACATTTTGCTGGAGACGATAAAAGCAGATGGAAGATATGAGCAACTCCGCAAGAAGTACTTCGGCGATCTTCCGTAGGGGCGGGGACAGGGTGAACGTCCCGGCCTGCGGCGCCCTGCTGGCCGTTTTCATCCTCGGTTTGTACCTGCTGCTGAGCCGCATGGAGTATGGCTGGAACTGGCGGGTCCCCTGGGAATACCGCAGCCTCTACATGCTTGGGCTCTATTATACGCTCGTCACCAGCGCGGCCGCCGGATGCCTGGGCTATCTTCTCGGGCTTGCGGGCGGAATTGCGCGTATCTGCGGCAACAGTTTCGCCCGGGAAGCCGCCAGGCTCTATGTCATACTTTTTCGAGGAACCCCTCTGCTGATCCAGATATACATATTCTATTTCTGCCTGGCGCCCGCCATCGGCTGGGATAGTCCGCCGGCAACCGGCGTAATTGTCCTGGCGGCCTTTTCAGGGGCATACATAACGGAGATAGTTCGAGCGGGCATTGAATCCGTTGACCGGGGTCAGGCCGAGGCAGCGCTCTCGACGGGTCTGACGACCTGGCAGAGCTTCAGGTACGTAATCTTTCCGCAGGCTTTCAGGCGGATCGTTGCGCCCGTGACCGGCCAGTTCGTATCGCTTATCAAAGACTCCTCGCTTCTTTCGGTAATCTCGGTGCGCGAGCTGACCAAAGCATCCGAGGTGGTAAACGCCACTACCTACAAAACCTTTGAAGCATACCTGCCGCTGGCTCTCTTGTACCTTGCGCTGACGTGGCCGCTTTCACACCTCACCCTGGCGCTCGAAAAGAAACTGAGAAAATCCGACGGCGCGTAGGCGGAAATTGAGGGCAGCTTTCGACTTGACTTTGGATGTGCGGTTATATATGTTGGAACTCCGTTGGGGGATCGTCCAGCGGCAGGACTGCAGACTCTGGATCTGCCTACCTAGGTTCGAATCCTAGTCCCCCAGCCATTTTTTTTTCTACGGTCCCATCGTCTAGCGGCCCAGGATATCGGCCTCTCACGCCGAAGACACGGGTTCGAACCCCGTTGGGACTATTTGATTTGCGGGTTGCCTTTGATGCTCTGTGGTGCTTTGCGTGGTACTTCACCATGTGCTGATTTGCGAGGGTACCGTATGGACGATAAAGTAATAGTCGCTTTGGCTGGCTTTGGCGGTGCGGTTCTTGGCTGCTTAGCTTCGATTTCTGGTCAGATCGTTAAGCAATACCTCGAGGACCGATC
>DASPQK010000052.1:0-5994 GCA_035624985.1 Syntrophobacteraceae bacterium
CTTTCCGGATCGAAATGCTCTTCAAGCAAAACGGTGATGAACTTGAGAATACGTTCGTCTATTCGCAGGTTTCTTTCCAGTTCGGCCACAAGCTGGGGGCCGCCGGTATATTCCATCAGCACGTAGAGCCCCCGTGTGCGCTTACGGATCGGATAGGCGAGCTTCCTTTTGCCCCATGGGGCATAGGTGAGGACCTCTCCCTGATTTGAGGTGACGATAGACTGGATTTTGCCGTCAAGGGCCGTGTTTATTTCATCAGGCAGATCTGGGTCGCTTATGATAAAGGTCTCGTACTTGCGCATCGGATCTCCTCTCGGGTTAAATGTAGCCCCCTCACGCGGGAAGGAGCAAGGAGTTCAGGTAAGCCTCAAATTTTTAAATAGCATCTTTATTGCATATGGTCAAGGAGAGCATTTTGGGCCGCCACGCTATATATTATCATCGACTTGCTTATCATCGATCTGCGGACCGCTGATGCTGAGACGCTCGTCAGGAGACTTTCCATGAAAATAGGGTGCCCCAAAGAGTTAAAGAGCCAGGAGTTCCGAGTGGGACTTATCCCTGCCGCGGTCAAAGCTTTTGTGGACACAGGACATCAGGTATGCGTCGAAAAGGGCGCGGGCCTCGGCTCGGCAATATCGGACCTGCAATATGAGCAGGCTGGAGCACACATCTGCCAGAACGCTCAGCAGGTTTGGGAAACCTCGGAGATGATCGTCAAGGTCAAAGAGCCCCTCGCAGCCGAATATGATTTCATGCAGTCCGGGCAGCTCGTCTACACTTTTTTCCACTTCGCCGCCGATGAAAAGCTGACCCTGACGTGCCTGGAAAAGAGGATAGTCGCTCTGGCGTATGAGACTGTGCAAAAACCCGACGGTTCGCTGCCTTTGCTCAAACCGATGAGTGAAGTCGCCGGAAGAATGGCGCCTCTTGTGGGGGCCTTCTATATCAGCAAGATGCACGGAGGAATGGGACTGTTGCCCACGGGGGTCCCCGGAGTTGCTCCCGCCAATGTATTGATAATCGGAGGCGGCACGGTTGGAAGCAACGCTGCCAAAGTTGCTGCGGGACTCGGCGCCAGAGTGACTCTGCTCGACATTAACCTGGACACGCTCGAGCACCTCGGCAATGTTATGCCCTCAAACGTTTCTCCAATTTACGCCGACGCCTACACCCTCGATAGGGGCCTCAGGGAGGCCGACATAGTGATCGGGGCCGTCCTTGTGACCGGCGCAAAAGCTCCTAAGATAATAAAACGCGAGCACCTCAGCATAATGAAGCCCGGATCGATCATCGTCGACGTCGCGATAGACCAGGGAGGGTGTGCGGAAACGTCCCGGCCCACCTCACACAGCGATCCTGTGTATACAGTGGACGGCATAGTTCACTACTGCGTAGCGAACATGCCCGGCGCCTACGCCCGCACCTCGACTTACGCTCTCAACAACCGTACCGGCAAATACGGCCTGCGGCTGGCCGACCAGGGAGTGGAAACCGCCTGCCTAAGGGAATCTGCGTTGATGAACGGACTCAATATGTACAAAGGCCTTATCACCTTCAAGCCGGTGGCCGAGGCGTTCGGCCTGGAACAATATTACAGGCCGGCCCCGGAAGCCCTTAATGCTGTTGGTCGGGATGTGCCGTAAGGATTAATCTTGCTCATGCTCAGGAGTAATGGTAGTCTCCCAAAGATTGTGCCGGGCGTGAACTGTTTCGGTCGTACCGCAAAAGTGCATTTTCCACTTCTGGCAATAAGCTATCCGGTTTCATTTCTCCCCAGCGAAGGATGGAACCCAAAATGTTTATGTCCGACCGCTTAAACCGAATAAATGCTACGATAGACAATTACATCCACGTCTGGTCCTCTTCTCCGCACTTGGTCCCGCTGGCTGAAATTCTTCAGAACGACCGGGACATAGTTGCAGCAAAGCTTTTGAGATTGGGCGTTCGAGGTGTTCCCGAAGGCCGGGACCGGCGCGATGCAGTACGCCTCTTCCTCATTGGCTACGTGCTCCAGCGAATCGCGGTCCGGATCACCCCCGAGCACTTCACGATTTTCCGGGATGCCGAAACGGTTCAGGTTGTTCTGGAAGACTCATATGGGTTCGAATTCCAGGCCGACCGTGACGATATACTCATCCCCCATCAAAACGAGGCGTTGAAGATTCTTATACACTGCCTTTTTCACAGATCAAAGCCGGCAGACCAAAAGGACGTGTTGTCTTTTCTGCACCTTTTTTCCCGCGACAAGGCAAATCTGTCCGCTGACCAGGACAGAACTATGCGGTTGCGGTCGATGATATGGTTCATTTACCTGGCCATCGAGATTGCAAAAACTGACGAGATGGTCCGTGTGAAGGGGGTGGAATATTTCAGAAACAAATTCAGAGAATTGCTTGATCGTACCATAGAGGGGGCCATCATAGACGAAGAATCCAGGCTGCCGGGGTTCGAAGGCGGCAAGTGGGAGAGAACACTTTTCGGCTGGCTCCAGGGGGAAGACCGCAAGCCATTTCTTGAAAAACTCAAGCGCCAGTTCAACATGGAAAACAGGATCGAGCACGCCAACAGGTGCCTTCTTGCCGAACACAGGAAATGCGTGCTTGAGCAGGTGCTGGCTGTGTTTGGCGGTTAGCGGTCTGAAAGCGCAAATTTTTCAGATCTGCTGCCTCAGACGTGGCAAGCAACTTGCTAATGTATCCGCCCATTATCTTTCGCCTCTTGGAATTTGAACAGGCGAGCGGACAATACGCCTTTTGGGAGCGCATTGTGACACCGGACGAACTATTCGAAAAATTTCCGGATCTACTCTTTTCGAGCTTCAGAAACCAGATGCTTTTGGGCAAAGTCCCGGCAGAGACGGTGCGGCGGGTTCTGGCGCCGCTGCTGTCAGATTTCTATGAAGTTATGTTACAGCTGCCGGCCTCCTTGCAGACCGATTTCGAGAACATTTTAAGGATTTATCCTGACGTTGCCGAACAATTCGGGGTGTGGATCAAACCGCCTATAGTCGAATCTTTGCGGTGTTTTTCCCGATACCGGCTCAGGGGTAGTTTCGGTGGCGGCGCCAAGGACCTGGAATTGGATATGGCGGCTGAGGATCAGTCCGAACTGGAAGTGGCAAAAAAGTCTTTCGTCAAAGAGGGGCAGGGATTTTTCACTACCGACAGGGGCAACCCTGTTTACCTCGAGTTTTTTTACTCCGAGGGCGATGATTGCGCTTCATTCGAGTATAAGCCGCCACATCTCGAAATCGAAATTCACATCTGCGGGATTTGCGCCTCGACTCTAAGCCCCGGCAAACCCAAGCGGAAGATCCCGGTCGATAACCTTGTTGAAATACTTAAGAAGTGCGTCAGTGAGGTGGAAATCCAGATAATCGAACGTGTAATTTGAAGGCAGATTACTCAATTTGCAGGCTCCTGGCCTCGGTTTTCGGGCTCGGCAGATCGCCTGTGGCCCCGGGCACAGTTGCGACGCTGGTCGCCGGGGTTCCCTGCTTTATCGCCGTCGGGCGCTTGCCCTGGCAAATGCATTTGGCGCTTGCCGGCGCTCTGTTCTGGATCGGGTGGTATCTTTCAGGGAAGGTCGAACGGCAATTGGGCAGAGTAGACCCGGCAGAAGTGGTAATCGACGAATTATGCGGGTATCTGGTGGCCATGACAGGTCATGCGGTTAGCTTTCCTTCCATCGCCTGCGGTTTTTTCCTTTTCCGCCTGTTTGATATCTGGAAGCCGTGGCCGATCCGTTCAGTGGAAAGAAAGCTTGCGGGGGGGGCGTCGATAATGGTTGATGATGTCCTGGCGGGAATTTATGCAAATCTTACGGGATTTGTTGTTTTGAAGCTGTTGAGTTTATGAGGCGCAAATTATTGCCCTTCTCTGAACGGAGGGGTATTTAAAAAACGTCCCGATTAGGGTACAAATAGATGCCTCCGGAGTTTCGTTTCTTCTGAAGAACGGATCAACCGGAACATTCTGGAATCCAGGGGCGCCGTTCTGTCAGTTTCCCTAAAGGAACTCAGGTAGAAATGCTCATACCGTCGCGGACCGAATGCACGGAGTTGCAGCGGCAGTTCGATATGCCTGAAAATATACGCAGGCACAGTCTTCTGGTTGCTGAAGTTGCGCTCTTCCTTGCATCCGGGTTGAACCTCAACAGCCTGAGGCTCGATCTGCGGCTGATAGAAGCAGGGGCGCTTCTGCACGATGTGGGAAAGGTGTGCGGTCTGAAGTCAGGTGAAGACCATGCCGCGATTGGAGCCGAAATGCTTGACGGGATTGTTGCCCCTGCGGTTAGCCGAATTGTTGGGGAGCATATATCTCTTGATTCACGGGAAGTCGCCGGTCCTGTTACGGAATCGCTGGTCGTCAACTACTCTGACAAAAGGGTGAGGCACGACGAGGTGGTCTCGATCGAGGAACGCTATCGGGACCTGATCGCACGCTATGCAAAAGCGCCTCAGCAAGTTCAACTTCTGCTTGAAAAACTCGATCTCTACATTGCTCTTGAGCGGACAATTTTTTCTCACCTGCCGATAATGCCCAACGGCTCTGAAATTATGGGGATCACCATTGACCGCATCAGGTTGGATTGAGAAATAGCATGGAAATGAAAAAACTGAGGATAGCCTTGCTGTCGGGGGGGAAATCGGCTGAGCGTGCAGTCTCCCTACAAAGCGGTGAGCAGGTTTTCCGTGCACTCGACAAATCCCGTTACGAGATTTTAAGGTACGATCCGGCAACGGACCTGCCGTTGCTGGTAAATGAGGCCAAGAGCATAGACGTTGCTCTGATCATTTTGCACGGGCGGCAGGGCGAAGATGGGACCATCCAGGGATTGCTGGATTCTTTGGACATACCCTATCAGGGAAGCGGAGTGCTCGGAAGCGCCATCGCCATGAATAAGATTGTGAGCAAGCAGCTTTATGTTCAGGCAGGACTGCCTACCCCTCCTTTTATTGTGGCTGGCAGGTCGAACCCTTCTCAAGTCTCGGTTGTCGTTGAAGAACTGGGGTTGCCGGTCGTCGTCAAGCCTGAACACGAAGGGTCCAGCATAGGCTTGACAATCGTAAGGGAGCAAAAAGACCTCCAAAGCGCATTAGACAAAGCATGGGGTTTCGACAGACGCTGTGTCGTTGAAAAATACATAAAGGGGATCGAGATCACCGCCGGAGTTCTTGGAAACGAAGATTTGCTGGCCCTTCCAGTAATAGAAATCTGTCCGGGTGAAGGGTACGAATATTTCGATTACGAGGCCAAGTACTTACCCGGCGCCACAAAGGAGATCTGTCCCGCCAGGATCTCCGAGGAGCTGACCGAAAGATCTCAGCAATACGCCAGGCGCGCCCACAAAGCTCTGCACTGCAAAGGCTACAGCAGAACCGATATGATCCTTTCGGGCGAAGACCTCTACGTACTGGAGACAAACACCATACCTGGGATGACCGCCACCAGCCTTTTTCCGCAAGCCGCAGCGAAAGCGGGCATCGAATTCCCGCAGCTTTTGGACAGGTTGATTGAGCTGGCGATGGAGAGGTAAAGAAACGGCTTATGACTCTGTTTTGGCGTCCATGCCACGTTAACTGATGCCTGACGTGATCTGGGCGACCAGGAAACAGGTTTGCCGGGCTCTGGGGCTGGAAACCGTCAGTGCGACGCGACTCAGAGTCCCGCAATTATCTTCTCCACCTGCGCCCGTTTTTTTATATAGCTCCCGGATAGTATGGATCTCAGGTTTGCTTCGATTTCGTCTTCCGTGTTGATCCTTGCATGCCGTTCGGGCGAGAGTTCATCCATGCTCTCAAATTCATCGACAAGCCCGTCGAGGTGTTCGGGTCTTGCGTCCGATTGGCCGTCCTCGCCCTGACGACGGCGGGCCAGCCTTTCCAGGATAGTGTCCCGTGAACATACACATTCCAGGAATAGAACGTTGGCGTCCAGGTCTTCGGCCAGCCTCGCGGCCTCCTGGCGCCATTTTCTTAATGAAAAGGTA